>JBDTLZ010000216.1:0-12213 GCA_039934515.1 Ginsengibacter sp. | reverse complement strand
GCGGGAACTGATGCTTACCTGGAACAGGTAAAGTTACAGGCCGGCCATTTTGATCTCTTGTACAGGCACTTTAAAAACGGAGATGCTATACATACCTCCTTCCCTGAATTTAATTTCCCCGTAACAGGTAAAGGCATTTTTGAACCGGCCCCTTCGGGTTATATTAATCCAGGCTTATTAATAAAAGCCCAATTAACCCTTTTTAAAAAAAATGGAGGAGTTATAATTGATGATATTGGCGATGGGCTTACCTATACAGAGAATTGTATTCAGATCGCAACGCTGAATGGAAATGTTTACAAGGCAAAAAAAGTATTATTGGCTCCCGGCGCTTTTATTAATTTTTTTGATTTGGCAAAAAACAAATTGGCATTTGACCTAAAAAGCGAAACCACTATTTGGGCCAATGTGTGTAGCGAAGAAGCCGGGCGCTTATCGGGTTTACCCTCATTATTGTATGAAATAGAAATACCGGAATACCGGAACATCTATTTGGTTCAGCCTGTTCAATACCCTGATGGAAAGTATTACCTGAAAATGGGATGCAACCTCCCAGGTGATATATTCTTTAACAACTTAAAGGGTGTGCAGGATTGGTTTAAAACCGGAAATAGTGACGATAGCCTGAAAGTTTTGCAGGAAGCATTACTGACGATAATGCCCGGGCTGAATGCTGAAATATTTTTAACCAAAAGGTGCATTATCAGTTTTACCAGTCACCGCAAGCCATACATAGGTTCTTTAAATAATGATGGGTTATTTGTCGCTACCGGTGGAAACGGTTATTCCGCCATGTGTTCTGATGCATTGGGTAGAATTGCATCGCATTTACTAACTGACGGTGTATTTCCGGCAGAATATTCCGCTGAATCTTTCCGGCCGGTATTTACAGCGTGATAAAAGTAGGAACGGGGTAGCTTTTTGAAAAAATCCTGCCATCCCATCATGCAGTAATGTCAATCAACTGTATTATAAAAAAAATAAAAGGTTGCCTCAATCAAGAAGCAACCTTTTATTTTCGAACAACCCTGGCCGTTAGTTATTAATTTCCACCGGTCTTTACCCTGTTTTGCTCGTCGGAAGCACCACCGGTTTTTCTGCGTTGCTGATTTTGTAATTGTTTACCAAAACGATAGGTGAAAGTAATTGATGCCGTTTGGCTATCATGCCGGCTGTCAATATGAACATCTATATCCTGGTATTTTACAAAGCCTTTAAAATTTTGAGAAGCAAAAATATCACGGATACCCAATTTAAGGGTACCTTTATTTTTCAATACTTGTTTTTGCACACCTGCGTCCATACGCCACATAGGATTTAAAATTAGCTGGCCCTCTATACCTTTTGTACGATAGAATCCACTCAATTCTGCACTCCACCCTTTTTTAAATTTGAACTGGTTACTCATATTGGCAAAGAAAGCCGTGTTGTTAATATTTAAATATCCACCATCAAGCGCTCCTTTGTAAGTATTATTGACCACGTTGGTGTAAATGTTAGTTGTTAAAAATTTTGTAACCGGGAAATAAGCGCTTACCGCTAATCCTAAATTGGTCCTGGAGGCAATATTTTCCTTGGTTATAAATGTCTTTCTTTCAGCAGTGATCTGTTTGAGTACATCAGTGAATACATTATTGGTCTTGCTATAATTGACAGTTGTTGTTAAGAAGCCATTGTAAGTGTGCGATAATTCTATGTTATCAGTGTACTGTGGTTGCAGCAAAGTATTGCCAACCTGGTATGTGTATTCGTCAAGAAAATAATAAAAAGGATTTAGGTCCTGGTAAGCCGGCCGGTCTATCCTACGCCCATAATTTATCGAAAAAGTGTTTTTCTTATTGGCTTCGTAACTCACATAAATTGTAGGAAAAAGGTCGAGGTAATTTTTGGTAAATGAAGAATCCGGCCGTGTTGAATTACCTACCTGGTGTCCTTGTGCGTTTGTGTTTTCAGCGCGAAGCCCTGCCTGGATTCCCCATTTTTTAATTTGCCTGTTGTAATTAAAGTATGCCCCGTTAATATTTTCCTTGTAAATAAAATGATTGGTTTTGCCCTCGTCGGTTTCATAGCCCAATGGCGTATTATTTTCATACAATGCGTCATTGTCGGTAGTAACATAACTGGTCTTTAACCCGGTTTCTATTTTTGCTCCTTTCTTAAGAGGGAAAGTAAAATCTGTTTTTGCCGTGTAAATATGTACTTGTGAAGGCAGGGTTCCCTTTAACTGGCTGTTTGGCTTTCTTTCGGAATAGTCCGGGTTCAGGTAACTGTTTTCAAAAAACTGGTCTTTAGACTGGTCATAGGTAAGGTAGTCCAGGTCCACTGTAAATTCTTTTCCCGTAGAATCAAACGCATGACGAAGGTTAATATTTGCTGCAAAATTATTCGACCTGCCTTTATCGCTGTTGCTTGCAATAACAATTGAATCTATGGTATTATCGGCACTTTTTAAAAGTGTACTGTTTTCTCCCCGGTTGTGATTGGGATTTAAATAGCCCGAAAACACCACGCCGAATGTTGTTTTTTTATCAACATAATAATCCAGTCCTGCTTTAAGTTCCTGGTATTGCGAACCGCGTTTCATATAAGAGTGCTGGTCAAATATTGTTTCCAAATCCTTGGTAACAGTATTCCTGAAATTTCTCAAAATGAATAAGTTGTCATATCCATTCCAGGATGAATAACTGTAATTACCAAAAAGGTTGATTTTACCCTTCCGATAATTGAGGTTAAGGCTGTTGTTCGTTTTTGTAAATTTTCCCTGGATGACACTCGTACTCAGGTTCCCGTTTATTCCTTTTAATTTATTCTTTTTTGTTTTGATATTGATGATCCCCGAGTTTCCCGCTGCATCATATTTTGCTGACGGGTTCGTCATGATTTCGATCTGGTCAATAGATGAAGATGGCATATTTTTCAACAGGTTGGCCAACTCCTGCCCCGAAAGATACGACGGCCTTCCGTCCATCATTATCATAACACCTTGCTTGCCTTTCAGACTGATGTTGCCATCTTTATCCACTGTAATGCCTGGTGATTTTTCAAGCACTTCCATCGCGGTAGTTCCCGCATTGGTAATAGCAGCATCGACATTAATTACCGTCCGGTCAATTTTTCTTTCAATAAATGGCCTTTTTGCCGCCACAGTGACCTCTTTCAAAGTTTTTACATTGGACCTTAATTGCAAAACACCTGCGCCCATGACCGCGTTACTGTTAACTTCCAGTTCCTCGCTGCGAGTACGAAGATGGCCTGTGGAAGTCGCCACCAGGTAGTATTTGCCATAAGGAATGTGTTCAAATATAAAATTTCCTGCTTTGTCGGTTATGCCGGCTTTGACAAGCGCCGAATCTTGTGCTTTAAAAAGAGACACCGTAGCGGCGTCGATTATTTTTTGATCACCGCCATCGGTAATTTGCCCGGAAATAGTTCCTTCTTTAACCTGGGCACGTATCGCCTGGGAAAAAACTACAAAAAACAATATAAGAGTTAACCTGGTCATAATTTTTCGATTTTTTTAATATACTATGTTTAAAATATTACATCACAAAGCTAAGTACTCTGCTTTGCACAGTACATTATTATACACGGAAGGTTTAAATTCTATATAGCCGGCTATGGGAATTGTAAATCTTGTAGAATAGTATTGAAACGTCTTATATGGAAAAAAGGTTACACCTCTTTTAATAAGTTTGTGTTGGAATTGATGTACTACATAATTTCCGATGTATTACATACCAATTTATACCTATAAAATATTAAATATCAATATTTTACAAAGTCATTGATCTATATCGCAGAAATTTTGCGCCTGCTAAAAACAAGTACACCGAGCAGACCGGCAATAATCAAAGCAGAAGAAATGAGTTCGGCCTGGGTGGGATGCAAGCCAAATAGGGAATAAGTTGAATTTACACGGATGGTCTCAATAAAAAACCGTTCGATGCCATTGAGGACGAGGTATATGGAAAACATGATGCCGGGGGTTTTAATCTTTCTCCTTATCATCCAAAGAAAAAGAAATAACAGGCTACACATTATTGTTTCATAAAACGGTGTAGGAAATACAGGTTGTGGTAAAGCCCGGCAATATTTGTCATCGCAACCTGGTAATAAAATACCGTCCTCGTTGACATTATTAGGATACGTGTAAGCAAACATCCAGGCAGGTAAAAATTGCGGACCTTTGAAACTTTTATGAGGAATTTTATCCATTGATTCTGAATGCCTGTCGGTAACATTTACCAAATTACCACCCGGATCAGTAACAGAACCATTTAGAAAATAGGTAGCATGCTGTTGCAATTTTTCCTGGAACTGTTGAGGGGAAGCTGGCATGGTATGACCGGGCACATCACTTATGTACGCGCTGTTAAAAATCCCCCAATCGCCATCACCCGCTACCTGGCAGCCAATACGTCCAATGGCATAGGCAATCATGAGCGCGGGGGCGGCAGCATCCGTAAGATGAAGTATGCTAACCCCCTTGCTATAGGCGTACATGCAAATTGCAACTGCAGCACAAATGAGGCCGCCGTAAAAAGTAAGACCACTTGGAGAAAGTAAATTGCCTATGGGATTTTGGATGAACCGATCCCAATTTTCAAGGTTATCGAAAAGCTTGGCACCCAGGATACCAAATACCAATGCGAAAATAACAATATCGCCGACCCTGTCATGTGGCCATACCCTTATTATCCTTTTCTCAGGCTTTGCCAGTTTTTGTTTATCCTTTTCACGATATTTAAAGTAAACCAATATTGCCGCAAGTATAATACCTCCAGCCCAACTACCCGAGGAAGAAAAAATGTAATCCTGGAGGTCCAGGCCGGGTGAACGAGTGGCTATGATTACACCAACGATCTTATATCCAAAAATAAAGCCTACGATTCCGTTAATCAGAAGGTCCAGGAAAGATGCAGGCCTGCCGGCCGTAATATTTTCTTCACGGGGATGCAGAAGCCCAAGTTTTTCTCTCCGCTTTAACTCCAGAGTGAGAAAGTAGGCTGCCACAATAAAGGCGACGGCAACAAAAATACCAAACGTGTAAAAAATTTTAAAAGCACTTATCTTCCACCCAAACCAATCTTTAATAGCATAGTACAAATTTGGATACATAGCAGCCGTTTAATTTGGGCAAATAAACTAAATTAATTGCATTTCCCGTTAAAATTCAAGGATGAAAGGTTATCCCGGTAGAATCTTATCATTAACAATATTCTTCAAAGGCTGCGGAAAGGTTATTGGCAATCATTTGTGCAGATCTTCCTTCAATGTTATGCCGCTCGATAAAATGAACCAATTTGCCATCTTTAAACAAAGCGATCGAAGGAGATGAAGGCGTATAGGGAATTAAGTGCTGACGAATTTTTTTCACCGCTTCGATATCGAAACCAGCAAAGCTTGTGGTTATCCTGTCTGGTACTTTAGCACTGTTCCCAACAGCATATAAAACCCCTGGCCTTGCCGTACCTGCCGAACAGCCGCACACAGAATTAATAAATACCAGGGCTGTTCCTTCTTCATTAATGGCTTTATCAACTTCTTCATTCGTGAGTAATTCGGTAAACCCTTTTGCAGTTAATTCTTCCTTCATGGGTATAACAATTTCTTCTGGATACATTTTTACTAAATTTTAGACTGCAAATTTACAGCACTTAACTGTTAAACAAAACATTGTTTTTTCAGCGCGCATGAAATTAAGTCATAGAAAATCGGCGCAATCAGTCAGAATGTCCTGGAAATAATCAAATAATGACACATGTAAACAAATGGTATTTGATTTGTTCAGGTAGGTAAAATTAAAATTATAAATATGACATACGTAAAATTTAGCCAGCCAGCCGCGAAAACTGTCGACAGTTTTCTGAACAACATTCTTAACGAATTACCTTCGTCCGAATGGTACCGGGATCACCACAGTGTTAATTTCCCACCGGTAAATATTTCTGAAACAAAAGATCTGTATGAATTGGAATTTAATGTTCCGGGAAGAAAAAAAGAAGATTTTAAAATAACAGTTGACAAAAACATTCTTACTGTTTCTTTTGATAAAAAAGAAGAAGTTAAGGATGAAAATAAAAAAGAGATTAAAAGAGAATTCAGCTTGTTGTCTTTTAAAAGATCTTTCACTTTAGATGAAAAAATTGCTTCTGAAAACATTGCAGCAAAATATGAAAACGGATTGCTTACAGTAAGCCTTCCTAAGAAAGAAGAAGTAAAAGTTGAGACAAAGCAAATCTCGGTAAACTAAGTTTGGTTTTGATAAACAGATGGGTAAGGCCTCTTCATTTTTGGAGAGGCTTTTTTATTTGTATCCAAGAATTTTTAACATGCTTTGGGCCGTTTGTTCTTTTGCATAAACCCAATCGATCAGCTTTCCGTTTTTATCATAATCGATAACGATATGTTTGGGTGAGGGGATGAGGCAATGTTTGATACCGCCGTAGCCGCTTATCTGGTCCTGGTAAGCTCCGGTATGAAAAAAGCCAACATACAAAGGTTCGCCATTCGTGATCTTGGGTAAAAAAACTTCATTGATGTGTTCTTCAGAATCATAGTAGTCATGGCTATCGCATGTAATACCGCCAAGAGTAACCCGCTGGTACTCCTCATTCCATTTATTAATGGGCAACATTAAGAACTTCTCCCCTATGCCCCAGGTATCGGGTAATGTCGTTATAAAAGAAGAATCGATCATGTACCAGATTTCGCGGTCGTTCTGCATTTTTTCTGCAACCACGCTGTAAATATGCGCCATGCTTTCGCCAACAGTAAAGCTGCCAAATTCGGTAAAAATATTCGGCATTGGAACTTTGGTCCTTTTACAGGCAACCTTGATATTTCGCACGATTTCATTTATCATGAACTGGTAGTCGTACTCAAAACCAAGAGAATGTTTGATAGGAAATCCCCCGCCAATATTTATCGAATCAAGTTCCGGGCAAATTTTTCTTAGCTGGCAGTATAGGTTGATTATCTTATTAAGCTCACTCCAGTAATAGATATCATCTTTAATACCTTTGTTTAAAAATATGTGCAACATTTTTAACTGGAACCGGTGTTCATTGCCCTCAATTTCATCAACATAAAACTCAAGGATGTCTTTTACGCGTATGCCTAAGCGTGAGGTATAAAATGGAAAAGTAGGTTCTTCTTCTGCAGCCACCCTTATACCTATATTAAATGGCACCCTTACCGATTTTCTATAACCAGCCAGCTCTTCTTTATTATCAAGAACGGGGATAACATTTTTAAAGCCGGTATTTAATAATCTTGCGATCCTGCTCACATACGGCTTTTGTTTATAACCATTGCAAATAATATAAGTGTCCTTGGTAATTTTCTTGCTTTCATAGAGTTTATTGACTATATCAATGTCGTAAGCGTAAGAAGTCTCAAGATGGATTTTGCTCTTTAACGCTTCTTCGACAATAAAGGAAAAATGCGAACTTTTTGTACAATAACAATAATAATATTCTCCTTCGTATTTATGTTTTTTGATTGCATTTGCAAACATCCTTTTTGCTTTTGCTATCTGCATTCCGATCTTGGGAAGAAATGAAAATTTCAAGGGAGTGCCATACTTTTCAATAAGGGCTTTCACATCTACACCGTTATATTGCAGGTAATCCTCTTTAAGATCGTAGTCTTCCTGTGGGAAATTAAATGTTTGGAGTACGAGGTCTTTGTAAGTATTAGTCATTGAATTTTGTTATGGGTCTTTTGAAAATCTATACAAATGTAACAGAATGGTGTATTATACAAATAAAAAACCGCCTCGTTTTGGACAAGACGGTTAAGTAATCTATTTCTTCATTTTATTTAACTGAAAGAATGAGTGATTTAAAGCTCCCGGGTTCATTCATTGCCATATCTGCAAGTATCTTCCTGTTGAGCCCGATATTTTTTTCATTAAGCTTATGAATGAATTGACTGTATGTCATTCCTTCTGCTCTTACTGCAGCATTTATACGGGCAATCCATAGTGTCCTGTATTCGCGCTTTTTCAGCTTCCGGCCTACATAACTATAGGTGAGGCCTTTTTCCATGACATTTTTGGCTACGGTATATACATTCTTTCTTTTGCCATAATAACCTTTGGCCGCTTTAAGAATTCTCTTTCTTCTTGCCCTTGATGCTACTGCATTTACTGAACGTGGCATAATTAATTATTTTAGATTGACCCCGGCTGAATACCGGTAAAAATTGTGTTATTGATTATTACTAATATGTAGATTCCCGGCGATTGCCAGGAAAAAACGCCCAGCTATTTGAGCCTAAGCAAACGCATCACAAAAGGCCTGTTGGCGCTGCTCACAATACCTGCTTTACGTAAACTGCGTTTACGCTTGGTGGATTTCTTTGTAAGGATGTGCCTCTTATATGCTTTTTGAAAAGTAATTTCACCGGTACCGGTTACTTTAAAGCGCTTCTTGGCGCTGGAGTTGGTTTTAACCTTTGGCATTATTTCTTATTTACTTTTACACCCTGCCGGCGTCTCCGAAAAGACGGAGAACTTATGGAACCATGTGGGCAATATGTTTTAATACGGTGCCGTTCAACAAAACATAAAAATGCTAAACGGGGTGCAAAAGTAAGCTTTTTATTGTAAAAACAACCAGCTTTACAGAAGGAGGCCGCTGAGTATGGATGCGGGGCCTTCAGGATCCCTGGTAGCTAAAAACCTTTTTCAGGATATCGGTTATCCTTGCCGCGGGATTTTTACGTATTTTTTGCTCTTCAAGCCCGATATGATAAAATAAACCATCCAGGGCTTTCCGGGTTACATAATCCGTAAGGTCTGTATTAACGGGATTGTTACTAAGGCGATTGTAAGCAGTAAAAATATCCTTCCAATACTTTGTGGCATTTACATATTGTAGTGAATGCGAAATAATGGGTTTAAATGAGGCAGTTAGCTGAACAGTTGTCGTGCGTTTGAGGTATTCGGTAGCTGCAAAATCTCCCCCCTTTAAAATGCCCAGTGCATCCTGTACCGACATTTGCCTGATGGAATTTATAAATATGTCTCCCACATACTTTGAACCGTCTTCTGCTGCCCTGTTCATAGAAAGTATCGCCTGGTCTACAGTTTTACCCAATCCAACATCCCGCAGGGTTTTCTCAATTTTCTTCGCTTCCGGCGGCATTAGAATCCTTATCATGTCATCGCCAAAAAAACCGTCTAACAACCCAAGGTGAAATGTAGCAGAATCGGCACCTACCCGCAACGCCTCTTTCAACCCCTGCACTATATCAGCGTTACTCAGGCTTCCGGTACCGCCTGAACTTAAAATATTTCGCGCAGTATCACATCCTGTAAATGGCAACACAAACAAACTACACCATACAGCCAGCTTTTTCATAATAAAAATTTCCTTTAATGAACCAACTACGATGCCAATAAAACAGCAATGATAATTATTTAAGATGAAAGCCAGTCATGTTCAACAATTATATAATTCGAAGCACAAGGGCAGTAAACAATTGTATCTGCACCCATTCTATTGCAACAAAAGAACCGCCGGTGATATCTTAATTCAAAAACAAGCAGGATTTGACAGGTCATATACAAGTTAAATTCTATAAGCTTTTGGTAATCATTTAAAGTGTGTCCTTAATAATTTTCATCTTTGCACCCAATTTTGAAATTTTTTATAAGAGATCATATGACAATTGGTTCAAAATTTTTAAAGAACTGCATGGTGTTTATCAATATTTGCCTCATTGCCTGCTACCTGCCTGTGTGTATTATTCCATTTATAAACACTGCCAGGCATTGGTATATTGCATTGCCGGGGTTGATATTTCCAATAACCTGTTTGGGGCTTATTTTTTTCATTTTGATCTGGGCATTTTTAAGATCAAGGTGGTGCTGGATATCGGTCGCAGTATTGCTATTGGGCACGCAACAAATTGTGTCGGTATTTGGCTTTCATCTGCCCAAAACTTTTGAAAGCACGAAGAATGAAAATACGCTGCGCATCCTGCAATGGAATGTTACAAGCTGGAATGAGCTCAAAAAGAAAAGAGGCTCGATAGGCTTTCGCCCGGATATGCTTGAACTCGTAAAGGAGCAAAAAGCCGATATATTGTGCTTCGAGGAATTCTTTGAAACCCGGGATACAAAATATTTTCCAGGGAACATACCTGCTATTGCACAAATGGGCTATCCATATCATTATTATGTACCCACCATAACCTGGTATCGTGATTTTGAAACAGGTGTTGTAATTTTTTCAAAATACCCGATTATAGATTCACTTAAAATAAGTTTTGAGGAGACCACCTTAGCCGAACATCTGATCTACATAGATATAAAGGTTAAAGAAAAAATTTTCCGGGTGCTTACAACCCATCTTCAATCCGTAAAGTTTGACGAAGATGATTATGAAAGCCTGAGTCAATTAAAGCACATCAATAAAGAAGGATTGAAGGATTCCAGGACTATCGTTTCAAAATTAAAAAAAGGGTATACCCATCGTTACCTCCAGGCCGAAATGGTAAGACAGGAAATTGAAAAAAGCCCATACCCTGTAATCCTTTGCGGAGATTTTAACGACGTCCCTAATTCCAGCACTTATTTTAGAATTAAAGGAAAGTTACAGGACTGCTTTCTGAAAAAAGGTTCATTTCTTGGCAGAACTTTTCGTTTCATTTCCCCCACCCTGCGCATAGATTATATTTTGGCCGATAAAAAATTTACTGTTGAGCAATTTCAACGGATCCGTGTTCCTTACTCCGATCATTATCCTGTAGAAGCCGACCTGGCATGGTGATTTTTGCAAAAACGGAGCGTAAATTATTTTGTAGGACTACCGTCTTTTTGCAGTTATTGGCAGATGAGGAAGCCGGGAACGCCAATGCGCCGTGAGAAAAAAAGGGTGCATTATTGAAGTGATTTAATATGATAAAGCTTCCAAAAAAACCTTCCAGGTTTAAATGGTCGAATCACGACACTTTATAAGTCATCACCAGTAATAAAAAACATGTGTACCCGTGGTTGCGGTGTTAGTCCCGGTGTATGCTTTCATTATTTTACGCCTAAATGGCCAAATCATTGTTGACATACAATTAAAAGGCCGATGACCAATAATTCACCCCCTAAAGACAACTGCCCGAATAACACAAATACACAGAGGTTTTCAATGGCCGATAGATCGATTTTTGAATTTTAGATGTTACATGCTCCGGCGGGCAATTTATCTGCCTATGTTATATAAGGCCCGTCATCGCATAATGCATAACTTATTTTTAGAATGCCGGGTCAGGGGGAGTGTTGGGATTATTATCTCTCTCCCTGAAAGGATATGGGAAAAAATTTCTTTTCCGTTCCGTCAATGGCCTTGCGAACCTTCGCATATCCTCCAGCTTCAAACCGGACATAAATAATTCAATACATCTTTGCCTGTATATTTCATCAAGAATCCCTTCCTGTGTGGTTGGACCTGCATACACCGGTTCATCGGCCCCAATACCAAACGGGTCATCGGCAGGCTTTTTTGTGATTACGTTATTTAACGCTATCACTGCATTTCCCAGGTCAGGTGAAGCCTGTCTTGCATAAGCTTCCGCCTTAATTAAAGTAATTTCTCCAGGTAAATAATATGGCCACGGTGTTGCAGCGGCTAAACCAAAACCCCCGACCCTGAACCTTGGAGCAACAGTAGAATTAATGGTCGTATAAAACTGAACTCTTTTATCGGTAAGAGAAGGCCGCTGATCTTCAGGCAAACCAAAAGTTGAATCGACAGGTTGAAAAACATTATTGGTTGATGTTGCAGTTTCATATACCGGGTTGATACTTACAGCATCAAAATTCATAGTGCTTTTCTTTGTAAGATCAACAAGATTGGCGGCTGCAAGAGCGGCATCATAATTTCCGGAATATAAAGCATACCTGGCTTTCAGTGCATTTAATGTGTTAACGATATCGGTGCCCGCAGGAATATTTCCCGTAAAAGACGCACTGATGGGGGTTGCCTGGATAATTGACAAAGCCCTGTCGATTACAGCTATGGCCTTAGTGTAACCGGTATTGCGATCTGAAAAAGTGACATTGGTTCCCACTGTATCAGGTACCTTATCCCAAAACATTGCGAGGCTTCCCAAAGACAATGCTTTATAAATGGACACATATCCGATAAGGCCACTGGCATAGGCCTGGTCGGGCAAAGCTGATGACGCGTCAATAATGCGGTCGGCGTCAAA
>JBDTLZ010000215.1:0-7090 GCA_039934515.1 Ginsengibacter sp. | reverse complement strand
AAGCCTACATTAAAGGAAACCTTAATCGCGAATTTATAGCAGGCCAGGTTTTTAATGACGACAAAAAGATCGGGCTTCTTAATTCATTGGTTCATCCTGCCATCATAAGAGATGCCTCTGAATGGATGCAAATACAACAAGCGCCTTACATAATTAAGGAAGCCGCGTTATTGTTTGAAAGCGGATCAGATAAAAACCTGGATTATGTGATCGGTGTACGATCACCCCTGGCGCTCAGGATTGAAAGGGCAATGAGCCGCGATAATGTTTCGGCAGGAGAAGTTACCGCCAGGGCTGATAAGCAAATGGACGAGGAGACAAAACTGCGGCTATGCGATTACGTTATAGTAAACAATGAGCAGGAAATGCTTATACCACAAGTGCTGGCCTTACACGAAGCCTTTTTAAAGAAGTAACAGGCTGACCCAATAATTCTTCCGTGTAAGCAAAACGGATGCAGTTGCGATGAATAGCTGTTGATCGCCTATTCCGGGATAAGCAGGGATACATTTTTTCTTATCGCTGGCTGTAACCGGTGAGGTCTCGTGATGACCCTGCACAAAACCAGGGAGATTTTTTGGGAATTTTATTAAATCACATCACTTCAACAAACCTACGTGGTTTTCCCACGCCTGGTAAAATATGATAAATAAAAAGAAGTTGCATCACTGCGCCGCGCCACATTAATACATCACCTGATCAATGCCAGCCCGTTTTTAATTCTCCTGAACCCTTCCTCAATATTTTTCATATTATTTGCAAAGGATATTCTTATGCAATCGGGCTCACCAAAGGCGTCACCGGTTACTGTTGATACGTGCGATAC
This sequence comes from Ginsengibacter sp., assembly GCA_039934515.1. Classification (GTDB taxonomy): domain Bacteria; phylum Bacteroidota; class Bacteroidia; order Chitinophagales; family Chitinophagaceae; genus Ginsengibacter. The sequence continues at coordinate 6,264 of JBDTLZ010000215.1, read as the reverse complement.
ATTTAGAAGATGCATGCAAAGGTCGCTTGCATTATTTATAATATCATCTCCCGCTTTTTTGCCAAAATAGCTTTTCACTTCAGGAAATATATAAAAAGCGCCATCTGGCTCTACGCATTTTAGTTCGGGGAAGTCTTTTAATAATTCCATCACATGATGCTTACGTTCCTTAAATTGTTTCACCATTTCATATGTCGCAGAGAGCGGTGAATCCAGTGCCGTAATCGCTGCCCGTTGTGCAATAGAATTTGTACCGCTGGTAAATTGTCCCTGGATTTTATCACAAGCTTTGGCAATTTCAGGTGTGGTAGCAATATAACCCAATCTCCAGCCAGTCATTGCGAAACCTTTACTCAAACCGTTTATCACTACCATCCTGTCTTTTAAGTATTCAAATTGTGCAATACTTTGGTGCCCGCCGCCACTGTCATGGGCAAAATTAATATACTCATAAATTTCATCACTGATAATTACAATGCCGGGGTGCTTTTGAAATACTTTGGCAAGGCCTTCCAGTTCATTCTTCGTGTACACGGCACCGGTAGGATTGCATGGTGAGGAAAATATAAACAGTTTTGTTTTTTCAGTGATGGCGGCCTCGAGTTGGTCCGGGGTTAACTTGAACCCGGTTTCAGGAGTGGTCCTGGCGAATACAACTTTCGCCCGGGCAAGTTTTGCTATTTCAGAATAAGAAACCCAGTATGGCGTGGGTATGATAACTTCATCATCATCATCAATAACGCTTAATACAACGTTGGCAATACTTTGTTTGGCGCCTGTACTTACGATTATTTGCGTTGGCGTATATACGAGGCCGTTATCCCGTTCCAGTTTCCGGCAGATTGATTCCCTAAGGTCCAGGTAACCTGCTACGGGCGTATAATGGCTCCAGTTATCATCAATGGCTTTTTTTGCTGCTTCTTTTATGTGTTCAGGTGTATCAAAATCGGGCTCCCCAAGGCTTAGGTCCACCACATCAAATCCCTGCGCTCTTAATTCACGGCCGAGCTTTGCCATTTTCAATGTTTCCGGTTCATTAAATCTTAATAAGTTTGACGAAAGTTGCATATTTATTTTTTTGATAGTTTGCAAAAATAAGAGATAGAAAACTTTAACAGCAAAATCGTTATTTGTCGTAGATTATTTTGAATGAAGAAAGATCCGGCTGGTAAGCCTTTTTTCTTTTTAATTCATAATCATATAGAACGTTTCCAAGGTTTTTCATAAAAGGAAATCCTATCGTATCGTAGTCATATTTGTCATCATTCAAAATACCATCGCTATCGCAATTAAGGGAGGCGGATACAAAAAACTCGATGTTTTTGTCAAGGTCTGTTATATAGGCTATGTCGATCAACTGGCCGTAAGCATCGCCTACCTTATTGAAAATTCTGACATTTTTTGGGAGTGGCTCCCTCCGGGCACCATATAACAAAAATTTTGCATAGGCATCTGAATAATTGGCGGAGTCATATGAAGGAAAAACAGACTCGCCGGGAAATTGCGACATATAATGTCGTACAAAGGCATAATCATTGTCTGTGAGGTTAAACCTTTGTTTTTCCGGCACATTCCCGGGGAAAATAACGCTTCGCAATATTTGGTGAAGGTCTTCCAGGCTGAGCCGGTTTTTCTTTGAGAAATTCATTGGCTTATTAACCAGATTGCCACTGCTGTAATAAGCTTTACCGAGGGTGTCCTGCCTTTCGGCATAGATTGTTTTATCGTAAACCAGCGGTTGGGTGTAAAGAATATTGTTGGAATTGTCCAGGAATTTAACCGGGTTGGTGTGGCGGTTTTCATCTTCCGATAGAAAAATATCAAGGCGGTGGAGAACCTGCGCATCGGCATAACCTTTCCTGTGGAGTTCTTCATTTATATATTTCTGCCCTAAAAATTCGTAAAGCCTGTTGAAAGCTTCGTTATCGCTCACTAAAAAGATCTTTTTGATATAACTTTCAATTGTAGGACGGCCATCCGGGGTTTGTGGATCATTGTAAGTGGCAGCCTGTCCGCTGTAGGCGGCTTCCGTTATAATGGTACTATTTTTCGAAATCCCGGTGCTGCGCAATTCATTGAGCCTTTGCAGTGCCAGCAGGGCAGTTGGAAGTTTGACAGTGGAGGCAGGATAAAAATATTTTGAAGAATCTACATTGAAATAATAATCGGTGAAAGCCGGGTTATTATTTTTGTCCCTGTTCACCTGGGTATAAATTACTTGTACGTTCCACTCCTGCCTGTATTTTATAATACTGTCAAAATAGCGGGGATATTTTTTTAAAAGGTTTGCCAGGAATGAATCTGTTTTAGCAAGGTCAGGTTTCACAATTATATTATTTGTAAGGGTAATATTATTTGTCACCGTGTCCTTATTGGTGACCATGCGGTTATTTGACGAAGTATCGTTATTGGATATGGTAGCATTATTCCTTACGGTGTCAATGGGATCCTGTGGTATTACAGGGGGCATTTTTTTGGAAGAGGAACAGGCATTCAGTAAAAAGATCATGAGCAAACCAAACAGCACGTATATTATTTTCATACCAGAATATTATTTCAAAAATATACAAATTCAAATAGGAAAAAGGGCATTAATATTTTAATGGGTAGTTTTATTAAGGGCAAATGATGCCCGCTTTAACTTCAAAAGCTTATCTTTGCAAACTTCTAAAAATTAAGATATGAAACTGAAAGGTTTGGTATGGTTTTTTGCCGTCACACTTATCCTGATCTCCATTTACCAGCTCTCGTTTACCTGGGTTGTTAACAGCTATGAAAAATCAATTAAACAGAAGGCTGAAAGAATGGTAAAAATTGCGCATCCCAACGTTACAGGTGATGACAAAGATCTTCTTGTGAAAACACTGGTAACCCGGCTGCTCGATAGCACAAGAGATACAAAAATATACCCTGTGCTGGGGACAACCTACCAGAAATGCAAAGAAAATGAGCTCAATCTTGGCCTTGATCTACAGGGGGGTATGAATGTCACCTTAAATGTGAGCCTTGAAGGCGTGATCAAATCTTTGAGTAACAACCCTAAGGATCCGCAACTCGTAAAGGCTCTAAATGCTACCAATGTTGAGAAGATAAAAAGCGAAACTGACTATATTACCTTATTTGGGCAGGTTTATAAAAAACAAAACCCATCTGCAAATCTTGCTTCATTATTTGCAGGAACAGGCAAAAGCATTAAAATCAATGACAATGACAACCAGGTTCTTGATCAGATGAGAACTATTGCAACAGGAGCTATAAAACAAACTTATAAGATTTTGTCAACACGGGTTGACCAGTTTGGTGTTGCCCAGGCCAATACAAACCTCGAGGAAAATAAGGGGATTATTTCGGTAGAACTTCCTGGCGTGCAGGATGCTGAAAGAGTAAGAAAATTACTCCAGGCATCAGCACACCTGCAGTTTTGGGAGGTCTACAATATTAGTGAAATCGGCAAAAATATCGAAGACGCCGATAAAGCGCTTTCCCAGTATATCAGCGGCGTATCTGTAGATTCCATTCAAATAGCGGATTCTACAAAAAATAAAGCAGATTCTTCAAAACTCCTGGCCAATCAGCACCCACTGGCCAATGTAGTTCATTTTATAGGGCCACAGCAGGATAAAAATGGCAAGCCCCAATATTTTGCGGCTATTGCAAATATTGAGTTAAAGGACACATCTAAAGCCAATGAATATCTTAATCTTGAAATCGTTAAAAATAATTTTCCTGCCAACCTAAAATTTTTATATGGTCTCCAGGAAAAAGACGAAAAGACCAACCGGAAATATTTCCAGCTTTATGCAATCAAAACGATACCCGGCAGTGATAAAGCCAAGCTGGAAGGAGAGGGTGTGGAAGATTCAAGAGCTGATTATGATGAACATGGGCGTCCTGCGATAAAAATGCAGATGACACCTACCGGTAGCCGCACCTGGGCCAAATTGACCACGGACAATGTAAATAAGCCACTGGCTATTGTGCTTGATGATATCGTGTATAGCGCACCGAATGTGATCGGGCCTATTGAAGGAGGTAACTCGGAGATCAGCGGCAATTTTACTGTTGAAGAAGCGCAGGATCTTGCGAACATTTTGAAAATCGGTAAAATAGATGCACCCGCAAAAATCGTTTCAGAACAAATTGTCGGGCCCACACTTGGAAAAGATGCAGTACAGGGTGGTGCCAAAGCATTTGCCATATCTTTCGTGCTGATTTTCATATTAATGCTGGTATATTACAATACTGCCGGCTGGGTGGCTAATATCGCCCTTATCTTAAACCTGTTATTTACAATTGGCGTATTAAGTGCTTTAGGCGCTTCTCTTACTGCTGCCGGTATTGCAGGCCTTGTACTTACAATTGGGATGGCAGTTGACACCAACGTAATCATCTTCGAGAGAATTAAAGAAGAACTCACCCGGGGGAAAAACTACCAGCAGGCAGTCAACGACGGTTATCGCAGGTCACTGGCGCCGGTAATTGATGCACACGTAACAACCTTTCTCACGGCAGCGATACTTTTCTATTTTGGGCTGGGACCGGTAAGAGGATTCGCCACGACCCAGATGCTGGGTATTTCATTATCTCTTTTTTGTGGAATATTATTATCAAGGCTTGTGACGGATGTATGGACGAATAAACAGCGCCATTTTCAATATTTTACGGGGGTTTCCAAAAAGATTTTCAAACACGCAAGTTTCAAATTCATTGAGTACCGGAAAGTTGCCTATGGTATATCCGTCGTGGTTTTAATTCTTGGCGTATCATCTTTCTTCTATGGATTTAAGGAAGGTGTTGAATTTAAGGGCGGAAGAAGTTATACCGTAGAATTTAATAAGAATGTAAAAATTGATGACGCTTTTCGAAACAATTTACGGGATGCGTTTGAAGGGTCCTACCCCGAAATAAAAACAGTGAACGACAGCAGGCATTTAAATATTACCACTTCTTTTAAGATTGGAGAAGAAGATGCGGATAGTGCTGTACTCACTCATTTATACAAAGGTTTAAAAGGTCAATTGCCCCCGGCACTTACTTACCAGCAATTTGTAAAAAATAATATCCAGGGTTACCAGGTTGTACAACCTATTATCTCGAAAGACCTTAAAAACGGGGCAATAAAGGCAACAATTTTTGCCCTGATAGCAATTATCTTGTACATATTTATCCGCTTTCGCGACTGGAGATATTCTATGGGTACGATCATCTCATTGCTCCACGATGTGTTTGTAGCCCTCGCAGTGTTTTCATTTTTCAAAGACATTGTACCGTTCCCTCTTGAAATTGACCAGCATTTTATTGCGGCAATTCTTACAGTTATTGGTTTCTCCATGAATGATACGGTGATTGTATTTGACAGGATCAGGGAATACAGCCACAATATGAAAGGTGCTGATAAAACTACTATAATTAACAGGGCAGTAAATGACACCCTGAGCAGGACGATCATGACTTCGGTAACGGTATTTATAACACTTCTTGTATTATTCATTTTTGGAGGAGAAGTTACCAGGGGATTTTCCTTTGCAATGCTCATAGGGGTTATCACGGGTACCTACTCATCTATTTTTGTTGCAGCACCGATATTGGTTGATTTTGCAAAGAACAGGCCACTAGGCTCTGCAGACCTCGCCACTGAGAATGTAAAAAAAGCTGAAGCTGCGGCTGCTGCAAAAGGCAAACTTGCAAAGGCCAAATAGCCCTTTATACCTTAATTTTTTGAGAGCTGGCATTGTAAATGCCGGCTTTTTTTTGTTGCAAAAGGTTGTGTGGTGGAAATTATAAAAGACAAAATAGTTTCATCGGTTGTTTATATATTGCCCACTTCACTCGCACAGGTGGTATCCTCATATTGATTTCTAACATCAGGAAAATATCCTGGTTAAATTTGTCGCGCTGTCAATCATTCAAACTATTGCGGAAACATTGACGTATCGATATTGGGTATAACACGGAGGGCATTTTTATAATATACTTTTTTCAAGATGTCATCAGGCAGGCCCATACCATACATCCGCCAGAACGCATGGTATTTCTTATGATAGGGAAAATATTCATCTTCGGTTTCAAGTACGCGGAAGTAAGTGGTATACTCCTCCGGAGCCCAGCTATCTTTTCCAAACATGATGCGATCCTGGTATTTTTCAAAAAACTTTTTTGCAACTCTTGGCTGCCTGCCCAATTCGGCAATGACTGCTCCGAATTCAACAACTACATTTGGCATCTGCGTTAAAAGGCTGTCCAGCTTATTTAGATTATTGGCAT
>JBDTLZ010000214.1:0-4342 GCA_039934515.1 Ginsengibacter sp. | reverse complement strand
TCAACCAGGAGACAATAAAAAATAATTACTAATAAAATAAATTCGGCTGCTGTTACTATGCAGGCCAGCGCTGTATAATCATTTCCATGAAACAGATACGTGCCATTAGAGGAGGTAAGTTGGGCTGGAGTCATGTTAAAGACACCAGGCATTTGGTATAATGAAGCAATAAATAATAAAGTGGCTAAAAACAGTACGAGCAGCAAACCGGTACGACTTTTAACCAGGGTGGATATTTTTTGTTGCTGCCTGTACATTGTTTTTTGGTTTTCCAGGGATGTATTATTTTAACCGTTGTTACTGATGATAGCATCAATAGCCGCCGGTATTTTCTCAAATTCACTGTATTTATCAAAAAAGAAATCAGCGCCAAGTAAATCGCACAGCTCATTTATATAATTATCCTTTTCAACCGCGAGTATAATGACACGCGTTTTTGATCCCGGAGATTTTATTTCTTTTAGTATTTTGAATGAATTATTAGCTGGCAGGCATATATCAAGCAGTACGATATCGGGCCTGGTTGCCTGGTAAAGTTTAATTGCTTCGTCATAAGAAACAGCCTTATGTATGGAGGTAATATTTTCTATTTCAGAAAGCATCTCTCCCAGCCTTTCCACTATGCCTATAGAATAATCAATAATTAAAACTTTCATCATTTTTGGTGGCGCAAAGAAAGAACATCCCCGAAGGGGAGGAAATAGGAGCATCACCTTAAAGGCAGTAGAATTGTTTTGAATAAAAATGTAGAATTTATACTACACGTTTTAGAAAGCCTGGGACATAGCGTTCTAATTTTCGATGTCAGAAATGATGTGATGCAATATAGCATACCGGGTAAGTTCCGCATTGGCAGACAAATTAAATTTATCCATGATCCGGCTTCGGTAAGTGCTTACCGTTGTAAGTGCCAATGAAAGCGAATCTGCAATAAAAGTAGTTGTTTTACCCAAAGCCAATAACTTGAAGATCTCGAATTCCCGGTTGCTAAGCAATTCATGGGGTTCTTTATTAATATCGGGTATAGCTAATAATTTTTCGGCTATTTCAGGAGTTATATATTTTCTTCCCATCAGTATGCGCTGCACCGCAGTTATCAATTCATATGGGGCGGCGTTTTTATTCATGTACCCCGAAGCACCAGCTTTTAAAACACGCACTGCATACAGGTCTTCTGTAAAAATACTTAGAATTAAAACGGGCAAATCGGGCTTTATAAGCCTGATTTGCTCCAACGCCTGCAAGCCGTTTAAACCAGGCATATCAAGATCGGATATTACCAGGTCCCAATCATTTTTAATGACTTCTTTTAAGAGCAGTTCTCCATCCCCTACTTCCTTGACCTCTATGTCGGGGTATTCATCTTTTAAAATCTGGATAAGACCCACGCGAATAATGCTGTGGTCATCGGCCAAAAGGATTCGTTTCATGACTTGCAGTAATTGAGGGTTTATTAAAAAACATAAGGCAGTATAAGTGAGATTTTTGTGCCTCTTCCCGGTGCCGAGGTCAATTCAAATTCACCACCCAAAGAAAGGACTCTTTCTTTCATTCCCAAAATACCGAATGATTTATTGCCAGTTATACAAGTAGGGTCAAAGCCTACACCATTATCTTCAACAATTGCCATAATAACTTGACCATGAGCAGTTAATGACACATTTACATTTGTTGCCCGGGCATACCTGGTAATGTTTGTAAAAGCTTCCTGGTATAGCCGGAATATACAATTGGCTATGGGCGGTGTAGCAATGATGCCTTTTTCGGGAAAGGCAAGCTTTACAGGTATCCCGGTGTTTGCAGTAAATTGATTACCGAGCCATTCTATCGCTTCAAGAAGATCATGGTCGTCTAAAATGCCCGATCTTAGTTCGTTCAAAATCCTCCGGATAGATTGATTGCTAATGTCGAGAAGCCCAATGATGTTTTTTAATTTGTTTTTTACAACGCTTGTTTTTTCAGGAATATTTTTATCTATCCAGGCTACATCCATCTTTATGGCGGTAACCTGTTGACCCAGTTCGTCATGAATTTCACGGCCTATCCGTTTTCGTTCTTCATCCCTTATAGTTTGAAGGTGTAATGCTAACTGGCGCAGTTGCTCTGATGTATGCATCATCTTTTCCTGTGCATCTACCCTTTCAGAAATATCAATTCCAACCCCCATCAGGCAGGGGTGGCCCTCATAGTCGATCGCGATGCCAGTGAAATAAAAGGGTATCCGCTCTTTTGTCTTAAGAAGAAAATTAGCTTCAACATGCCCTTCTCCAAAAGAAAAAGTATTGGATATTTTCGTTTCAATTATTTTTTTTTCGTCTTCATGAAAGAAATCGGTGGGCGCCATACTTCGTATCTCTTCACCTGTATACCTGGTTATCTTTTCAAAATTCTTATTCCATCTTAAAAACTTTCCATCCCTGGTATAGAGATAAAAAGCTCCCGGTAAACTATTGATTATAGAATCTGAAAGGTGTTTTTCTTTAAGAATATCATTTTCATTTTTCTTACGCTCAGTGATATCCTGTGTGATCCCCACTATCCGCAAAGGATTGCCATTGGCATCCCTGTTCAAATTTCCCAATGAATAAAAATTACAAATAATTTCATCAGGCCTCATGAAACGAAATTCTATGTTTAATTGCTGGTCATTATAAATGACCGAGCGGTGAGCTTCTAGCACCATATCCCTGTCATCGGGATGTATATGCAATAAATAGGTATCGAGGTCCGGAGGTTTTTGATTGGTATCAATACCAACAATCCGGTACATTTCTTCTGACCAATAATTAGCCTGGTTGTTTAAATCCAGTTCCCAATAGCCGATATGGGCAATTTTTTGTGACAAGGCCAACTGGATATTTGACCTCTTTATTTCTTCTTCGGCTATTTTCCGTTCGGTAATATCTGTTATGGTTCCTACATAACCAATGACCTGGTTGTGTGAATTTATTTCCGGAACAGCCTGCCCGATAACCCAGGCAATAGATCCATCAGGGCGTAAAAAGCGATATTCAGATACAGATAGTTTGCGGTGCTTTGTTGCCTGCATCCAGCCATCCAGGAGTTTTTTCCTGTCTTTCGGGTGAACGGCATTCAGCCATCCATTTCCAAGTGCCTCTTCACAAGGCAATCCTGAAATATTACACCAAACAGGGTTAACGTAAGTTGTGTACCCGGTTTCATCGGTATGAAAAATGCCCACAGGCGACATCTCTGCAAGGGTTTTATAACGGCGGCCACTTTCAACTGCAGCTTGCTCGGCTTTCTTTCTCAACCGCTCTTTGTTAAAAAAATCCAACGCAAATGAAATGTCTCCCGTCGCCTGTTCAAGTAATGCAATCTCTTCAGATTCAAAGAAATTTTTTGCCGGTGCATACAGGTTATAGGAACCAATAACTTTTCCTGATTTCTTTATGGGGATAGCCAATGCAGAAAGATAACCCCGTTTTATTGCTTCGATTCTCCAGGGTTTCATAGAAGGATCTACATTGATATTGTTACTGCATACCGTCTTTCCCATAAGCAATTCGGCTACGGGAGCATTGCTTTTCGCGGTCGCGTTCTCATCAATGATAATTTTTAGCGTGGAAAGAAAATCGATATCCAATCCTGAATGAATTACAGGCTCCAGTATTTTTGTTTTTTCATTAATGATGCCGATCCAGGCCATACCGAAATCATTTTGGCCTACCGCAATCTGGCAGGCTTCTTTAAAAAGCGTTTCCTCGTCTGTTACCCTTACAATCATCTGGTTGAGCTGGCTGATGAAGTGATACAGCCTGTTGATCTTGGTAATTTTCAGCTCTACCTCTTTTCTTTTGCTTACGTCATGCAGATCAACCATAACTCCGTTAATATCCTTATCAGAGAGTTGGTTAGTAACGAGTGCCTCAAACCACAGGTAATTGCCGTTTTTATGTTTAAGTCTAACCACCACATTTAGAATACTACCGGGGTTAGCAAGGGATTCAATAATTGTATTCTTAAATTTTTCCTTATCGCCCGGATGCAAATATTCATAGACTGAAATATTTTCATAGTATTCTCCCGGGGCTGAGAGAATTCTTGACAGTGAAGGGGTCTTAAAAATGTCATTTAAATTTTCATCAACCAATAAAATGACATGGCTACTATTTTCAATAAGCGCATGAAAAAACCTGTGGCGGGGATTATTTTCTTCCATCTCATTCTCAAAATAAGTAACCAAGTTCGGCAATTATTTTATCCCGTTAGTGCTTTATTTTATAAGGTACCCGTTAAGGCACTCCTGTAAAAAAATATATACCGAGAAAATGCAAAGTGCACACTGAAAAAAGTAGGATGCTGGTGGAAATGCCTGCAA
>JBDTLZ010000213.1:0-3340 GCA_039934515.1 Ginsengibacter sp. | reverse complement strand
TTCAAATGAGATACGCATAGAAATAAAAGATGCCGGTAAAGCAAAAATTTACAGGAAGCATGCGTATACTATTCTTAATGAAGCAGGGGACCGCTACTCTTTCTTTTACACGCATTATGACAAATTCAATGACATTAATGAAGTGCGTACGAGAGCCGGTGTTCTGCCACTCCATTTTACTTTTACTCCTTCGGGGGATTATTTTGAGACCGCTATGGCAAATTAAAGTGAATTTAATCAGGTGCAGGAATCTCTCTGGCGTACCTTCGATCCCGACCGATTATTGTTTCCGATTCCCCAAAAAGAGATAGATGTGAAGTTCAATCTTACCCAAAACCCTGGATACTGGTCGTAGAGATTAATTTAGAAACATCGACTAATTTGAGTGTTATGAATATCAGGTGTATGTATATTTCAGGTGCTGTGTTTTTGCTCTGTAGTGGATTTAGCTCTTGCCACACTACCAATAAAACAGGCGCCGGCGCGGATAGGGCAATCAGGGTCACTTCCGATTTTGATTGCGGCAGCATTGATACGCTGGTTGAATCGTCTCCGGGGTTTCTAACCGGCAAAACAAAACACTGGAAACAAAAAAGCAGCAGCGACAACCAGTATTATTGGTTCTTTTTTCAGCTTGATAATGTAGCGGGCAAAAACGTAACGATCAAGCTCGAAGATCTTATTGGAATCTATCGCGGTGAACCCCATACCATTTATACTGCCAGAACAGAGCCCGTTTTCAGTTATAACAAGAAAGAATGGAGCAGGATAAAAGATGTGAAGTATGATTCAGCCAGTCATACATTTCTCTTTAAAACGAAATTCGGCCGGAACAGAGTATGGATAGCGTATGCACATCCATATCCCTATGAAAAAGAAACCGCCTTTATCAGTTCCCTTCCGGAACAAAATAAATACCTGCAAATGGAAAGATTAGGCGAGTCAGCGGAATCCAGGCCGATCAACCTGCTTACCCTCACCGATCCCTCCGTGCCGGACATAAATAAAAAGGTGGTACTTATTACCGGCCTGCAACACGCGGGCGAATATGTCAGCGGGTTCTTTCTGGAAGGAATGGTCAGTTTCTTATTATCCGATTCGCCGGAAGCGGACAGGGCGAGGAAAAAAACAATTTACAAGATAGTTCCAATGATGAATCCTGATGGTATTTTTCATGGAATTACGCGGTTCAATAATAATATGGAAGACCTGAACCAGGAATGGGACGATGACTTTACCGATTCAGTTCATTCTCCCACGGAACCCGAGGTGGCAGCAGTAAAGAAATGGATCAGGAACTGGCTGAAGGAGGGAAAGAAAATAGATATCGGCCTGGATGTACACAGCCAGGGTCAGGAAGGGGAACTAAATATCCTGCACGCCCCTACCGACAGCCTTCGGGGCTTCGTAAATAATATGAACAAATACTGGCCGGTTGAAATGATCCCAATGAAATTTCCAGGTTCTGCGAATCAATGCCTCGCTGATGAGTTTCATATTCTTTCGGGCACTTTTGAAATCCCCCAATCCAACGTGAATGGAGGAAAATATCTCACCATCGAAGACTATCACTCTTACGGAAAGGGTACGGCGCTTGGGCTATCGGATTACTTTGAAAAAAACAGCCCCTGACTATTTTAGAATGTCAATGTTATTATAACTTTTGTACCTCCGCGTAATATGACCTTTTTTATTAAGGTAAACAAATGTTCCGGACACATGGGCAGCGAATTTAATGGTTTTCATCATTTTCTTTTTCGCTGTTTTGTTTAGATGAAGAATGATATTTTCTTTAGTATCCAGATAGGAGCATTCAGTAGATTTTCATGCTGGCATGGTAAACGCTGCAGATAAAAGGGGAGCATTGACCCGGGAGAAACTATTACTTCAGCCGGACGGCAAATTATTCCGGTGTATTTATAAATCACAGTGGCACTCCAATGGCTTTACTGCCCATGATCGGCGACATGATTGGGATGGTTTTTGTTGAACTGAAAGATGGTTTCCAGGCAAGGTTGATCATAAACTGGCCTTGATCCAAAATGAATATTACCTGAAACAAAATGGTTCAATTTATAACCTGATACGACAGAGACAATGAAGAATCTGCCTAACTTTGGAGCATTTAATGGAAAGCCGGGAGAATATGCGATACACACGATAGATGTAAAAGCAGGGGAAGAATTCGCTTATACATTGTAAATGCTGGTCCTAACTATGCAAGCGGCTTTCATGTAATAGGAACTATCTTTGATAAGGTTTGGATAGCCGGAAATCCAAAAAGAAACTGGTAAGATTATATGTAATTAATTTAGGTCCTGTAAAAAAGTGCAATAGTGGAATTTGTGTTACCCGAAAAAGTCAGATATACATTTGTTGATCATTTATTTAGGGACGCGGAAATAGGCGCTACAGGGATGCCTTTCGCGGATTAATTTTTAATAGCAGCAATGCGTATCAGTCATTTTAAAGTTTATGGCGGATGGAATAAAAAGTTTAAAGATGAACATTTTGTTAAACAAACGATCTGACCAATTTTGTAATATTATTTCACAAAACGGTATTTATAAAACCAAATGAAAATTTACATTAGGAACATGGTAAGCATCCGCTGCAAATTAATAGTAAAGGCCGAATTGGAAAAACTTGGGATGCATTGTATAGCAATTGAATTAGGCGAAGTCGAGATTAAAGAAGATGTTTCTAAAGAACAATATAACCGGTTAAATATTGCCTTGCAAAGGACAGGGCTTGAATTATTAGATGACAATAAGAGTATAATGGTTGAAAAAACGAGAAATTTGGTAGTGCAAATGGTTCATTATTCAAAGGAATTGCCCAAAATAAATATTTCTGATTACATTAGTGAAAGACTTGGTTATAACTATACTTATGTGTCACGCCTTTTTTCAGCGGTGCGCGGCACTTCTCTTTCACATTATTTCATTGTTCAAAAAATCGAGCGGGCGAAGGAATTAATTACTTATGGCGAACTCACCATTACAGAAATTGCTTTTAAATTACATTACAGTAGTGTTGCACATTTATCAAATCAATTCAAAAAGATTACCGGATTAACTCCTTCTCATTTCAAAAGAATGAAAGATAAGCGGAAGAAACGCATTCCCCTGGGCCTTGTGTAAACTCATCAATTTGTATCATAAGGAATTTTCAATTGCGTTAGAAATTATTTTACCCATGGGGCCTCAAAACATGCTGTATATTTCGGGACAAAATATTCATTTAGCAAAACTACTACAAAGTGATGTGTGTACTTGCAGGTTTTTTTACCTGTTTATTCATTGTTTTTGTTAAGGCGACATTGGAATTAGCCATAGTG
>JBDTLZ010000212.1:0-30936 GCA_039934515.1 Ginsengibacter sp. | reverse complement strand
AAATTTGCCATGCATGAAAAAAATTTTCCCCATTATTACTGTGCTGGTTTTTGTCTCTCTGCTCGGTGTTATTTTTTCCCAGATTTTATGGATAAAACAATCGGTGCAGGATAAAGAGCAGCAGTTCGAGGAAAGTATAAAAATGGTGACTGTGACAGCAGGCAATGATTTGGTGGAAGAAAAGGGAAATCTTTCGCCATTTGAGAACAGGAAAAGCACCGATTTATTTTTTCCTTTAAATGTGTTTTCTTCGTCAATTGCCCACAAATTTACCCGCGATGAAATAAGGGTGCGCATTAAAAAGGCCTTTGAAAAAAATAATATCAAAGACGTTGATTTTGAATTTGCGGTTACCACCACTTCAATGATCGGCGATGAGCTCCAGTCAAAAAATTTTTATGAGGCATACCAGGACAGCCTGCACAACAGGGCTTTTGTGTACCCTCTTGAATCTCCCAGCGGCAGCATAGCTGAAGGGCTTTCTCCTCAGGAATTATTAATAATTGTTGTGCCGCATGTAAACAATATCATCTGGAAGCAGATGTACTGGGTGATCGCGGGAGCCCTTGTTTTCACTTTTATAATTTTCGCTGCTTTTTTTATTACGATTAGGGCCCTCTTAAATCAAAAAAAACTAAGCGAGATAAAATCAGATTTTATCAATAATATGACCCATGAATTTAAGACACCACTTGCGACTATTTCACTCGCAGTAGATGCATTGAAAAATGAAAAGGTGATTAACGACCGGGAGAAAATGAATTATTTTTCAGGCATCATTAAAGATGAGAATAAACGGATGAATAAACAGGTGGAAACCATACTACAGGCTGCATTGCTCGATAAGCAGGAAATACAACTCAATGAAAATCCGGTACATGCACATGAACTTATTCATGCTGCTGTGAATAATATTCATCTTTCGCTTGCTGAAAAAAATGGCAAGATAGAAGTTCACCTCGACGCCAAAAATGATCTGATCATGGCCGATGAAGTCCACTTTACAAATATTATTAATAATCTTCTTGATAATGCGATAAAATATTCCAGGGAAAATCTTCTTATTAAAATCCTCACCCAAAATCTGAACGGCCAGCTACGTATTAAAATAGAAGACAACGGAATTGGCATGAATAAAGAAACACTTCACCGGATTTTTGAGAAATTTTACCGTGCACATACCGGTAATATTCATAACGTAAAAGGTTTCGGCCTTGGCCTCAGTTATGTAAAGACACTGGTTGATGCACACAAGGGTAAAATAAAAGCCGACAGCACTTTGGGAAAGGGAAGCTGTTTTGCGATAGAGATGGCATTGGCCAAAGAGGAAACTACTATGCGTTGATCATTTTGGTCTTTTTGCAAGTGGTACAGCTAATTTTATACCGCTCCACCTTTTGCTTACAGCGCCTACTTTACGTCTAACAGGCCATTTTCAAAGGAATAATTTATTATGATATCTTTCTGTAATATCTATTGGTATTCCAGCGCTTTTTTAGTACCACGAAACCCATACGTCTGTTGCAGGCTTTATCAAAGACGTTAACTTCTTCATTCCGGTTTCAAATTCTTTTATTGATTTTACAAACAAATGAATGAAATCAGGTAGTTGGCCTTTCGTGCAAAATTGCCGGCTAATACTTTTTCGCGCCACCCAGGATAGTTTTCCGGTCTCATGAATAGGCAAGTCGTCCATATCTTCCTTTATCCCTGATTTATTAATTAATGGCGTTCCTGGATACCTGTTGTTACCATCTTTTTATAGTTAATCCACATTACATTAACGTTTGTTCACATGCAATTAACAGCCTAACGGCCATAAATCGCTTAAAATGACACCTGGCCTCACTTTGAGAAGGTGCATAAAAAAGTTTTACTTAAAAACGTTGTCTAAGTGGGAAAAAGTGTTATTTTGTGGAGATTCTTATTTTAGTAAATATAATTCATTCATAATGATAGGCTTTATAGGTGAATACGAAGCTACATTAGATGCGAAAGGGCGCTTTTTACTACCCTCAGGGTTTAAGAAACAATTACCTGAAAACGGGGCTGAACCCTTTGTATTAAACAGGGGGTTCGAAAAGTGCCTTAGTTTATACACATCCAAGAGCTGGAAACCTATATTTTCTGACCTGGCCAATCTAAATGATTTTGAACCCAAGGTAAGGCAATTCAAACGATATTTTTTGAACGGGGCTACCCAGGTAGAGCTGGATAGCGCAGGCAGGATCTTACTGCCAAAAAACCTGATGGAATATGCCGGGCTTGAAAGAGATATAGTACTGGTATCGGCGATAGACAAAATTGAAATTTGGGATAAAATAAAATACCAACAGTTCTTTGAAACTTTTTCTCCGGAAGCATTCAGCGATCTGGCAAAAGAAGTGATGACCGGCGACAAAACCGCAAAATCATAACCATGCAGGATGGCATATACCATGTGCCGGTTTTGTTGCAGGAAGTGATCAGTGCTTTGCAAATCAATCCTTCCGGTATATATGTCGATTGCACTTTTGGCGGCGGTGGCCATAGTGCCGCAATTCTCGGGAAGCTGGACATCCACGGAAAGCTCGTCGCTTTTGACCAGGATAAAGATGCCGTCAAAAATATACCCGATGATGAGAGATTGCTTTTTGTTCCCCATAACTTTCGCCACCTTCAGCGGTTTCTCCGCTTCCATAAAATTCCAAAAGTAAATGGTGTACTGGCAGACCTGGGTGTTTCAAGCCACCAGCTGAATGCCGGTAAAAGAGGATTTTCAACGCGCTTTGATGCACCAATGGATATGCGTATGAACCAGGGTGAAAAAACAGATGCCGCTTTCGTGATCAGGAGTTATTCAGCCGAAAAGCTGCAATTGCTTTTTGAAAAATATGGTGAAGTGACGAATGCAAAAACGTTGGCTAAATTAATTGTTCACCTTAGAAAATCGCAATCATTGGATACTATCAATGAATTTAAAAGTGCTTTATACCCGGTGGTAAAAGGAAACCCGGAAAAATATTTTGCACAGGTGTTCCAGGCTTTGAGGATAGAAGTAAATGATGAACTGGGTGCCCTTAAAGAAATGCTGCAGCAACTGGCTGGCGTGCTTGAAGACGGCGGGCGTGTAGCCGTGATCACTTTCCATTCTCTTGAAGACAGGGTCGTAAAAAATTTTTTCAAAAATGGAAATTTCAATGAAGTGCAGGATAACGATTTATACGGCACACTCCGTAACAACGATTTGAGGGTTATCACAAAAAAGCCAATTGTGCCATCAGCCGGGGAGATAAAAGGTAATCCAAGATCACGCAGTGCCAAGTTAAGGATTGCTGAAAAAATAAAAGTTTCAGAAAATTATTCGGATTAAACAACCAGATCATTCGCATATAATGCCGGACCCGCAGAAAATAAATAAAAAAAGTAAGCTTAAAGATTTTCGTAAAAAGAAGATCCTTTTATATAACAGGTGGATCGTAAGAAATATTCCATTTTATCTCTTTGCATCGGCATTGGCAATCATCTATATAGCCAATGGCCATTATGCCGATAAGATTGTCAGGAAAATAAATTCGACAGCAAAACATTTGAAAGAAATGGAGTACGAATTTAAAACGGTCAAGCGCGATGTAATATTCAGAAGCAAGGAGAGCGAGCTCGCCAAAGCGGTGGCACCACTGGGTCTAAAAGAATTAATACTGCCGCCTGTAAGGCTTATAGACAGCAGCGGAAGGAAATAATCATAAATACTAAAAGAAAATATTGGATGTAAAAAAAGACATATTGTGGCGCATCTACCTGTGCTTTCTCGGAATTATTGTCCTGGGATTCATTGTATTGGGAAGAGCCGTCTATATTCAGCGGGTGCAGGGAGTCTACTGGAAAAGTATCAGCAATGCACAGCAATTGAAGTACATGGATGTAAATGCCGAGCGAGGATCTATTTATAGCGAAGATGGCAATATGCTCAGCACTTCAATCCCTGTTTTCGATGTGTATGTTGATTTTAATGCCGATGGGCTGCGCGAAAAAAATGGAAAAAGATTTTATGATAACCTCGACTCGCTTAGCCTGTCATTGTCAGGTTTATTTAAAGATGCATCTGTGGCTTCTTATCGCAAGCTCTTGGTAAACGCCTACAAACATCATGAAAGATATTACGCATTAAAGAAGAAAATTACTTTTGAAGAATACAAGGTCCTGAGAAATTTTCCTCTTGTAAAACAAGGGCGTAATAAAAGTGGGTTTATAATCGACGTTAGAGACAACCGGGTAAATCCATACGTGCTCCTTGCCAACAGGACGATCGGGCTTTCCCGCGGAGATACCAGTAAAAATGTTGGACTTGAAAGATCTTACGACAGCTTACTGAAAGGACAGTCGGGCAGCCGGCTTATGCGTTACACGGCGGGGGCTTATGTACCAGTTGACGGCGCCGAAATAGAACCTGAAAATGGGAAAGATATCGTCACTACCATCGATACCTATATCCAGGATGTAGCCGAAAATGCACTTATGAAAATGATGGTTCAAAATAATTCAGTGCATGGAACCTGTATTGTAATGGAAACGAAAACCGGTAAAATTAAGGCGATTGCGAACCTGGGCCAGCGGCCGGACGGGGAATATATCGAAGACTACAACTACGGCCTGGGCAAAAGAACAGAACCGGGCTCGGTTTTTAAGTTAGCAACGCTGTTATCCCTTCTTGAAGACAAACTTGTAGATACCGGTACCATTGTCGATTGCGCCAAAGGGCAGATGTCTTTTTACGGCCTTAGGATCAGGGATTCTCATTTGGGAACGGGTGAGATCACTGTAAAAGAAGCTTTTGCCCGATCGTCTAATGTTGCCTTTGCAAGGCTTGCAGAGCAATATTATCATGACCAGCCTATACGCTTTTATAATCACCTGCACCACCTTCGCCTGGATACTGTTACAGGCATTGATATAGTAGGTGCAGCCGCGCCACTGATAAAAAAGCCGGGTAGCAAGTACTGGACGAAAAGCACATTGCCGTTTATGGCGCACGGTTACGAGGAACTGGTAACGCCCCTGCATCTCCTCATGGTCTATAATGCAGTCGCTAATAATGGCAAAATGATGAAGCCTTACCTGGTAAATTCTATTAAAGAAATGGGAATAGAAATTAAGTCTTTCCACCCCCAGGTACTCGTTGAAAAGATATGCAGCGATGAAACACTGGGTAAGTTGAAAGACTGCCTGCTAGCCGTTGTGGAGAGAGAGCACGGCACGGCTCATCTTCTCAAAAGCAACCACTACAGCTTTGCAGGTAAAACGGGCACCGCTGTAACGGCCATGGATAATCGCGGTTATAATAAAGGTGCTAAAATTTATCAATCAGCGTTCATTGGATATTTTCCATTTGATGATCCACAATATAGTATTGCCGTGGTAATTCAAAACAGTAATGCATCGAAGCTGGCTTATGGCGGGGTTGTGTCGGGGCCTGTATTTAAAGAAGTGGCAGACAGGATCTACGCACAAATGGTTGGCAGGGAATCTATAGACCAGCTTCCAGGTTCTATTGATAGCAATACCTATAAATTTTACGGCCTTAAAACAGATCTCGATAAAATTTTGACCAGGTTCAGTTATCCAAAGACCGATTCAGCCGTAAGTGGATCATGGAGGGCAACATTTTTAAATACTGGTCATGCAGCTTTGAATTCGATATATAACAACAGCTCGTCGCCGGCAAATAAAGTACCGGATGTTACAGGCCTGGGTTTAAAAGATGCAGTGTACCTGCTGGAAAATATGGGATTAAAAGTAGAAGCGAAAGGCAGGGGGAAAGTGATCTATCAATCAATCGCACAAAACGCAGATTTTCATAAAGGCCAATCAATAAATATTCAACTGAACTGATGGCATTGTTGCAACAAATATTGTATAAGGTCAATATCGTATCTGTACTTGGAAGTACTGATACCGAGGTCAATGACCTGGAAACCGATTCACGGAAAATAATGCCGGGTGGTTGTTTTATTGCTGTAAAAGGCACACTCACTGATGGGCATTCCTATATTGATACCGCAATTGAAAATGGCGCCATTGCAATCATTTGTGAAAGGCTCCCCGGTAAGACTGCAGAAAATGTTCAATACATCGCAGTTGACAACAGCGCATCTGCTGCCGGAATAATGGCACATAATTTTTATGGCCAGCTTACCCAAAAAATTAAACTGATCGGGGTAACAGGTACCAATGGCAAGACGACCATCGCGACATTGCTCTTCAAACTATTTTCTGCGCTGGGCTATAAATGCGGCCTTCTAAGTACCGTTCAAAACCAGGTTGGCGAAACCATATTACAGGCCACGCATACCACCCCCGACGCAATTACCCTTAACAAACTGATCGCGGAAATGGTTGGTAAGGGCTGTTCACACATTTTTATGGAAGTGAGTTCGCATGCGATAGACCAGCATCGTGTTGCGGGATTACTGTTTTCGGGTGGCATTTTCAGCAACATTACCCATGATCACCTGGACTATCATAAAACCTTTGAAGAATATATAAGAGTAAAGAAGCAATTTTTTGATTCGCTGCCATCGCCATCATTCGCACTCAGCAATGCAGATGATAAACGCGGTGCGGTAATGCTTCAGAATACCAAAGCAAAAAAATACTTATATAGCCTGAAAACCATGGCGGATTTCAAGGGAAAAATTATTGAGAATACCTTATCCGGCCTTGTGTTAACCGTAAATGATATAGAAGTGCATTGCAGGCTGATAGGTACTTTCAATGCATACAATCTTATGGCTGTGTATGGCACCGCTATTTGTCTCGGGGAAAATAAAGAGATCACTTTACAAATACTCAGCAGCCTTACCGGAGCCGAAGGAAGATTTGATTATATGATCTCCCCTAATGAAAAAATAATCGGCATAGTTGACTATGCCCATACGCCCGATGCATTGCTGAATGTACTGGCGACCATAAAGAACCTCCGGCAAAGTGAAGAAAAAATCATAACCGTAGTGGGATGTGGCGGCAACCGCGATAGAACAAAGCGGCCGGTAATGGCTGAAGTAGCGTGCGAATACAGTGATAAAGTAATTTTTACTTCGGACAACCCAAGGAATGAAAGCCCCGAACAGATTATAAAAGATATGGAACAAGGCGTTCCGCTAACAGCCCGGAAAAAATACATTTCAATTACTGACAGGAAAGAAGCCATCAGGACCGCTGTGAATCTTGCACAGCAGGAAGATATTGTTTTGGTAGCAGGGAAAGGCCATGAAAAATACCAGGAAATAAATGGAAAGAAATATGATTTTGACGATAAAAAAATATTGGGAGAAATGTTTGAATTAATGGAAAAGTAAGCCGGTAAGGTAAATTCAAGTGAATAAAAACAATAAATGCTCTATCACCTTTTTGAATGGTTTACAAAAAACGGGATAAAGTTTCCAGGCAGCGGGCTTTTTCATTTCATCACTTTCAGGGTGTTGGTGACGGTGCTTTTATCACTCTTTATTACCACGGTTTATGGCAAGCGGCTTATTAGCATCTTAAAAAGAAAGCAAATTGGTGAGTCTGTAAGGGAGTTGGGTTTAGCAGGCGAGAAAATGAAAACGGGAACACCAACTATGGGCGGTATAATTATTTTACTGGCTATATTAATTCCTACGTTATTGCTCGCCAACCTTAATAAAGTGTATGTGCGGCTGATGTTATTGTGTACGGTATGGATGGGTATTATTGGTTTTATAGATGATTATCTGAAAGTAAAAGCAAAACGTGTAGCAAAAGCGAAAGGAGAAAACTATAAAAAGAATGATGCCGACGGCCTTGCAGGGAAATTCAAAATATTCGGGCAAATAATGCTGGGCATTATCATTGGATCTACATTATATTTTAATCAAAGTGTTGTGGTAAAACGCGAAATCATAACCGATAATAATGGTACCCAGTGGACGCCACAGCGCGGTGAACATAAGCTAAGCGAAGACACCATCATTACAGACGGAATCATCCACCGGTTTGTTACGGTGAAAACACCTATAACGACCATTCCATTCGTAAAAACTCACGAGTTTAATTATGCAAAATTATTGCCACAGCGTTGGGAAAATTATACGTACATATTATACATTCTTGTGGTCGTGCTTATTGTGACAGCAGTATCCAATGGCGCCAACATTACCGATGGCCTTGACGGGCTGGCAACAGGAGTAAGTGCTATAATCGGTTTGTGCCTGGGGGTTTTTGTTTTTGTAAGCGGCGATGTGCGCATAGCCGAATACCTCAACATCATGTACATCCCTAACCTTTCGGAGCTATCCATTTTTATTGCTGCGTTTGTTGGGGCATGTGTGGGTTTTCTGTGGTACAATGCTTACCCGGCCCAGGTTTTCATGGGCGATACGGGGAGCCTTGCCCTGGGAGGAATTATTGCTTCATTGGCTATCATAGTGAGAAAGGAATTATTAATACCTATTTTTTGTTTGGTGTTTTTGGTCGAGAATCTAAGTGTGGTGATCCAGGTTTCTTACTTTAAATACACTAAAAGAAAGTATGGAGAAGGAAAAAGGGTTTTTTTAATGAGCCCTTTGCATCATCACTATCAAAAGCTGGGGTACCACGAAAGCAAAATAGCAGTGCGTTTTTGGGTGGTAACTATTTTGTCGGTGGTATTTGCTGTGGTAACATTGAAATTAAGATAAAAATAAAGTATTGTGTGTTTCAGAATTCGGGATATGAAAACTGTAAAAGCGTTAAGGCATGCCAATTCCAATGATGACTTTTTTCTGGCCTGTTAAATTCATGCTTTTGAAAAACCGGTTTTTTTAATTGCTGTTACCAATTAAAAAAAGGAAATGAAAAAAAGGATCGCAATACTTGGTGCTGGTGAAAGTGGTGTGGGTGCAGCATTGCTGGCGCAGCAACAGGGAAATGATGTTTTTGTGAGCGATGCTTCTTTAATTAGCCCTCTTTTCAAGAACGAGCTGGAATTAAACGGGATTGGTTTTGAAGAGGGCATGCATACAACAGAAAAAATTTTTGATGCAGCACTTGTGGTGAAAAGTCCGGGGATACCTGAGAAAAATGAAGTTGTACAGGAGTTGCGGAAAAGGGGGGCTGAACTGATAAGTGAAATAGAATTTGCTTACCGGTATAAAGGTGACAGCAAGATAATTGCGATTACCGGCAGCAATGGAAAAACAACTACTACAGCAATGGTTTACCATATCTGTAAAGAAGCCGGATTGGATTGTGCAATGGTAGGGAACATAGGCTATTCATTTGCAAGACAGGTGGCAATAGCACCAAAGAAAGTGTATGTGGCAGAGATAAGTTCTTTCCAGCTCGATGATATAAAAACATTCCGTCCTGATGTGGCGATACTTACAAATATTACAGAAGATCACCTGGACAGGTATGAATACAATTTTGAAAATTATATAAAAAGCAAGTTCACAATCATAAAAAATCAAACAGCAAATGATGTATTTATCTATAACGCAGATGACGAAATAACCATAAAATATTTAAACCAATTTTTAAACAGTACCAACCCATTACCCATCAGCATGAGAAAAATATTACCGGAAGGCGCTTATATCGTCGATTCCCAAATGCACATTAAGTGGCAGGATGAGGAGATGACGATGAGTGTGGAAGATTTTGCTGTAAAAGGCAAGCACAATCAGTATAATACAATGGCGGCAGGGCTTTCTGCTATTGTAATGGACATACGAAAAGAAAAGATCAGGAATGCCGTTCAAACATTTGAAAGCCTTCCGCACAGGATGGAAACTGTAGGAACGATAAGGGGAGTAGAATTTATCAATGACAGTAAAGCGACCAATACCAATAGCACCTGGTATGCGCTGGAAAGTATGACCAAGCCAACCATTCTCATTCTTGGAGGCGTAGATAAAGGCAATGATTATTCCTTTATCAAAGACCTTGTAAAAGAAAAAGTAAAAGCAATTGTGTGTATGGGCATCGATAACAGGAAAATTCATGAGGCTTTCGGGAATGAAGTGGAACTGATAATAAATACTGACAATGCGATTGACGCGGTGCATGCAGCATACCATTTTGCCAACAGGGGCGATGTGGTCTTGTTATCACCGGCATGCGCCAGTTTTGATTTGTTTAAAAATTATGAAGACCGGGGAAAGCAATTCAGGGAAGCCGTAAAAGATCTGTAGTGAAAATTAAAATTTATTAAAAAAGATATGCTGGTAATTTATTTAGACCATCCAGCGAATACCAGGTGGAGCGGGCATGGATGAGTTTTACAAAAAATGCTGTTGTAGATTAAATGAAAGACACAAAACAAATATTATCCGGCTCGTTTTCTTCCGCACAGGAAGTTACCGGTAGTATTTTCAACCGCACAAAGGGCGACAAGGTAATCTGGGCAATTGTCATTTTGCTTACAATGATAAGCATCCTTGTAGTATACAGCAGTATTGGATCTCTCGCTTACAAAATGAATAAGAGCACAGAAAGTTATTTGTTCAAGCAAACGGGATTTATCGCTTTAGGGGTTCTTATCATCTACTTCGCCCATAGGGTGAACTATACCATTTACTCACGTGTTGCCACAATCTTATTCCTCATATCCATACCACTTTTATTCTACACTTTAAAATTTGGAAGTAGCATCAATGATGCCAACCGGTGGATCAAGCTGCCAGGAATTAATATGACCTTTCAAACTTCTGACCTGGCAAAGCTTGCGCTTTTTATGTATATGAGCAGGCAACTGAGCAGGTGCCAGAATGTTATTAAAGATTTTAAAAAAGGTTTTTTACCACTGATTATTCCTGTTATTATTATATGCGCATTGATTGCCCCGGCCAATTTATCCACCGCATTATTAATAGGTGGCATTGCACTCATGCTTATGTTTATCGGCCGGGTAAGCGTGAAGCACATCCTGTTTGTAGTGGGTGCCGCCCTCATTCCGTTAATTATACTCGTACTTGTCGCCACACATTATTATAACAAAGAAGAGCATACTTCCAAAGATTTGCCATCGGTATTAAGTGTAGGCAGGATGTCAACATGGATACGCAGGGTACAGGATTTCATGTATGCAGATAAGGAAGATGCTTCCTACCAGGTTCAACAGGCAAAAATTGCGATAGCTAAGGGTGGGTGGCTTGGTAAGGGGCCGGGAAAGAGTGAGCAGCGAAATTTTTTACCGCACCCATACAGCGATTTTATTTACGCGATAATTATAGAAGAATATGGACTGGCGGGAGGCGCAATTATCATTTTAATTTATATACTTTTTTTGTTTAGGAGTATAAGGATCTTCCAGAGGTGCCCTTACGCATTTGGCGCATTCCTGGCGGTGGCATTGAGCTTTACGCTGGTAATTCAGGCAATGGTGAACATGGCCGTGAATGTCAACCTGCTGCCTACTACCGGGGTTACGCTACCATTGGTAAGTATGGGCGGAAGCAGTCTTTGGTTTACCTGTTTTGCTATCGGAATTATTTTAAGTGTAGCCCGTAATGTGGAACAAATGGAAGGAAATGCCGCTGCGCTGGCGATTGAGCAGGCTGGGAATGAGGATTTGGAAAATGAAACTGAATGAGTGTACAATGACAGATGAAAACATAATTGAGAAAGTTCAGGATATAACTCCCGCGACGGAAAGAAGCATACGTATTATAATCGCGGGTGGAGGCACCGGGGGACATATTTACCCGGCGCTGGCCATCGCCGCTGCCTTAAAAAAATTAAGACCGGCAATTGAGATTTTATTTGTAGGCGCCAAAGGCAAAATGGAAATGGATAAGATCCCGGAAGCCGGGTATAAAATCATTGGGCTCAATATAGCAGGCTACAACAGAAGTTCTTTGATACGGAATATTACATTACCGGCAAAACTGATCCGCAGCTTTTTCCAGGTTACCGCAATATTAAGGGCATTCAAGCCTGATGCTATTTTAGGAGTGGGAGGATACTCAAGTTTCCCGGTTTTAAGGCTGGCCCAAACCCGCCGCATCCCTACGTTCATTCATGAGAGTAATTCATTGCCAGGCAGAAGCAACATCATACTTGGAAAAAGGGCGACAAGGGTTTTGGTAGCGACAGGAGGGATGGAAAAATATTTCCCGGAGAAAAAAATTATTATAACGGGGAACCCTGTACGCAGTATTTTCTCGAAAAAAATTTCTAGGGAAGAAGCCCTCGGTTTTTTTGGGCTCAAACCAGGAATGAAGACTGTGTTTGTTATGGGTGGCAGCCTTGGAGCCAGGAGCATTAATGAAGCTATTGATAATAACATAGATATTTTTGAAAAAAACAACCTGCAACTTATCTGGCAAACCGGGAAATTATATGCAGGGTTAGCTGCAAAGGCCGAGGAGGAAAAGAACAATATATGGACGAATGCTTTTATTACCGGGATGGAATATGCCTATAATGCGGCAGACATAGTAGTTGCGAGAGCGGGAGCCATGACGATTGCTGAAATTTCAGTCGTGGGAAAAGCCACAGTTTTTGTTCCTTACCCTTTTGCTTCCGAAGACCACCAGGCTGCCAATGCACTGGCACTGGTGAAAGATAATGCCGCTTTAATGATAAGAGATGCAGATGTTAAAACAAAATTGATAGATGCCGTTTTGAATTTAATCAAAGATGAAAAACTAATCCGGCAACTGGAAGAGAATATTTTAAAATTGAGTAACACTAATGCGGATGAAACAATCGCCAATCAAATATTAAAAACTATAAAAAAATAATTGTTGAACAAAAAATAAAGGCCCTTACGATCAGGATACTGCCTCTCTCCCGGTTAACTACCCGGGATGGGTGGATTCGGGTGAAGCCATCATGAAGGATTATACAACCATATCGCGGATTTACTTTATTGGTATAGGCGGCATAGGTATGAGCGCCCTGGCAAAATATTACTTAAGTAAAAACGCCAGTGTGAGTGGTTACGATAAAACCGTGACATCATTAACGAGGCAAATGGAGGGTGATGGGATGGTTATTCATTATGAAGATGATGTTGATCAGCTCGACAAAAATGCGCAGCTAATAGTATATACACCTGCTGTTTCGCCGGAGCATAAGGAACTCAATTATTATTTGCACAATAATTACGAAGTAATAAAACGCAGCGCTCTCCTGGGAGCAATAACAAAAAATTCATTTAGCATCTGTATTGCGGGCACCCACGGCAAAACCACGATCAGCACAATGGTAGCACACATACTTCGCCACACCGGGTTTGGATGTAATGCCTTCCTGGGTGGCATATCAGTGAATTACAATACAAATTTCTGGAGCAGTGATAATAATGTTACCGTGGTGGAGGCAGATGAGTATGACCGTAGTTTCCTGCAATTGTCACCGGACGTCGCATTAATTTCTGCAATGGACGCCGACCACCTGGATATTTATGGCACAAAGGAGAATATGGAACTTTCATTTGTAGAATTCTCCAAAAAGTTAAAACCAAACGGGCACTTATTGACAGGATACGGGCTTCCGAATCATAAATTTTTTGCACCTAACCATATACGTTATAGTATTCAGAATAATATGGCGGAAGCGTATGGAGCAAATATAACCCTGCACAACGGGGGGTATAAATTTAATGTAGTAACACGGGATTGGATGCTTGGCAATATTGAGCTGAATATGGGCGGTATGCATAATGTTGAAAACGCCATAGCCGCAATTGTCATCGCACACCTCCTGGATATTCAGCCGGGGAAAATTAAAGACGCCGTAAGCGTGTTCAGAGGTGTGAAACGAAGGTTTGAATATATTATTGGCCCCTCACAAATACCCGATAACGGAAAAAATGAGGATACCCAGAGGGATACTACGTGTGATGTAATCTTTATCGATGATTATGCACATCATCCGGAAGAGCTCAAGGCATTAATTGCCGGGGCTACAAGCTTGTTCAGGCAAAGGAAGTGCACCATAATTTTTCAGCCACACCTGTTTTCCAGGACAAAAGATTTTGCAAAGGATTTTGCAGAAAGTCTGGACCAGGCCGACGAGATATTTATCCTTCCCATTTATCCCGCAAGGGAATTGCCGGTGGCAGGTGTAACCAGTGATTTGATTTTGGAGGCCATGAAAAACCGGAACGCACGCGTTGTTACAAAGGAGGAGTTGCTGGAGTATCTCCGGGATGGATATTTTCAGGTAATTAAAAGAAACCCGGGAGAGGCATTGTTAATCACTGCCGGTGCCGGTGATATTGATCAGCTTGTTGAACCCATAAAGAAAATAGTAATGAATACGTCATTGTAACCGTTATGGCACGAATCAGTAAATACACAATTAAAAAGATCCTTGTAGCAATGCTATGGATAATCCTCAGCTCAGGAACTGTTGTATTACTGATAGCGGCTATTACCCGGAAAAATAATGAGCATTGTGTCAAAATTGAAATAGGTATCAGGGGTGTTCAAAATAATTTCTTTATTGATAGAAAAGATGTATTGGATATCCTGCAAAAAACAAACGGTGGCAGCCTTGAAATGAAACCGGTGCAATCAATAGATATCGCATTAATGGAAACGGAGTTACAAAAAAGTCAATGGATAAAAAAAGCAGAATTGTTTTTTGATAACAATGATGTACTCGAAGTAAAAGTAACGGAGCGTGAGCCTGTAGCAAGAATATTTACTGCCTCGGGAATATCTTTTTATATAGACAGCTCAATGGTACGGCTTCCATTAAGTGAAAAGTTTTCTGCAAGGCTGCCCGTATTTACAAACTATCCTAATGAGGCAACTACGTTGTCAAAATCGGATAGCAATCTTACAAGGGATATCATAACGATGAGCCGGTTTATCGGCAAAGATCCTTTCTGGATGGCTCAAATTGACCAGGTTGATATTTCTGCCAGTCGAACATTTGAACTGATTCCAAAGCTGGGAAACCAGGTCATTCATTTTGGCAAGGCAGATAACTATCTCAATAAATTCAATAACCTGTTGTGTTTTTACAGGCAGGTATTATCTAAGAGAGGCTGGAGCCAATATTCTTCGGTTGATGTGCAATTTGCCGGCCAGGTCGTGGGTGTGCGGAGAGGTGCGGGCGAAATTAAAATGGATTCGATTCGCTCAGTACAAATTATGAAAGCGATCATCGCGGAAGCCCAGAAGCATACATACGACTCGACGAATGTTCAGCTTGAACAACCTGAAGATAATACCAATGTTAATACATCCACTGAGGTTGACGACATGCCCGATGAAGATGTGAAAGGTCCGGTAAATGCGGATGATAAAAACCGCTTTCCGGTAACCCCTATTCATGTTCCTGAAAAACCTTTTTTTGATCATCCTGCCCCCAATAATGTAAAGGGCAGGCCTATGCCTCCACCTGAAAAAATTATTGCTTTTCCTGCGAAAACACAACCCGGTAAAAAGCCAGCCTCAAAACCTGGTTTAAAGCCTGATTTAAAACCTGAGGTCAAACCGGGTGCAAAGGCGTCGCAAAATAATAAAGAAAAACCGAAAGCAGTTATGCCGCCAAAAAGCGATTATTAAAGTAAGTTGATTGATAAAAAATGAATAAAAAAATAGACACCAGTATAAAACAACATAGTACCACTTAGCCTCCTGTTTCCGTACTCTTTTAATTAAGTATAAACAATGGCTACAAAAAAAACAATAATATGAACAGCGAACAACCCATTATCGTAGGCCTCGACATCGGCACCACAAAAATTGCAGCGATTGCAGGTAGAAAAAATGAATTCGGCAAGCTTGAGATTCTTGGCTTCGGCCGTGCCAACAGCAATGGTGTTCAACATGGAATGGTGTTGAACATTGATCAAACTATCAAAGCCATTCAAACTGCTTTGGAAAATTGCTATGCAAGTAATCCGAACCTACCCATTTCAGAAGTATATGTCGGCATTGCCGGCCATCATATAAAAAGCCTGCAGACAAGGGGTGATATTGTCCGGCAAAATACAGAGGAAGAAATCAAGCAGTTGGAAATTGATCAGCTTATAAATGATCAGTATAAAACGTATATACCCGCCGGTGACCAGATCATTGATGTGATCCCGCAGGAATTTACGGTCGATAATTTTCAGAATATTCCTGACCCGATTGGATACAGTGGTGTAAAAGTAGGCGCCAACTTTCATATTATTACCGGCGACAAAAACGCTATAAGAAATATCAACCGAAGCGTCGAGAAAGCCGGCCTCATCACGAAAGATCTTGTTCTGCAGCCGCTGGCATCAGCTGCAGCTGTTATGTGCGACCATGACCTCGAAGCCGGTGTTGCCATTGTTGACATAGGTGGCGGAACTACTGACCTGGCAGTGTTTTATGAAGGCATCTTAAAACATACTGCGGTAATTCCTTTTGGTGGTGAAAATATTACCAACGATATAAAGACGGGTCTCGGCGTATTAAAAACACAGGCAGAACAAATGAAGGTTCAGTTTGGAAGCGCGCTTTCGGATGAGGCCAAATCAAATGCTTTTATTACAATACCAGGATTGAGGGGAATGGCACCTAAAGAAATAAGTGTAAAAAATCTCGCAGGAATTATCCAGGCGCGTATGAGCGAGATTATGGATTTCGTGTCGTACCATTTAAAGCAGGTGGGCCTCGACAACCGTTTGTTAAATGGCGGTGTGATACTTACCGGCGGAGGCTCCCAGTTGAAACACCTCATCCAGCTGACAGAATATGTAACTGGCTTGAATGCCCGCATTGGTTATCCCAATGAACACCTGGCCGCCGGGCATATCGATGAACTTGCCAAGCCCATGTATTCAACCTGTCTTGGCCTGATATTAAAAGGATACAATGATTATGAAAATAAGCGCAAACAGTTTGAGTTGCAATATGCTAAAGTGGTAATACCCGCAGGTTTACAACAGAGAAGCATAGACGAAGTTAAAGCCGATATTAGAAGCCATCCAGAAGTCGTTAAACCGCGTAAGACTTTAAAAGGCTTTATGGACTCATTCAAGAACGGATTAATTGAAATGTTTAAGGAAGAGGGAGACAATGAATTGTGAGCGGTAAATAGCAGCCGGAATCCATTTATCAACTGGATGAAAAGTGAGTAAGTTGTCAATAAACCCTTTCAATTATTTATTGGAAGGTCGGTATAAAAAAGAATTTTGTAAAATAACCCATTATTAGATCTTACCCGGTAATCTTTAGAGAAGAGTTGGCGTGAGATTAATTTTTAAACTAAACACATGATACATTTTGATTTGCCTAAAGAACAATCATCTATCCTAAAGGTGATAGGCGTCGGAGGTGGTGGTAGCAATGCAGTTAACCACATGTACAATCAGAAAATTGAAGGAGTAAACTTCATTATCTGTAATACTGATGCGCAAGCCATTGCTACCAGTATGGTCCCTAACAAAGTGCAGCTCGGGCCTCATTTAACACAAGGGCTTGGTGCAGGTGCCAACCCGGCAATTGGCCGTGAAGCAACGGAGGAGAGCCTCGAGGAAATAAAACGGATCCTTGAAGTAAATACTAAAATGGCTTTCATTACCGCAGGTATGGGTGGTGGAACAGGTACCGGGGGTGCACCCATTATTGCAAAAATCTGCAAGGACCTCGGCATACTCACCGTGGGTATTGTTACCACACCATTTGCTTATGAGGGCAAAAAAAGAATTGCCCAGGCGGAAGCCGGGATCAGTAAATTGAAAGACCATGTCGATACACTGCTGGTGATAAGCAATGATAAGATGCGGCACCAGTTTGGAAATTTAACAATGAAAGCTGCGTTCAGTAAGGCTGACAATGTTTTGGCTACCGCAGCAAAATGTATTACTGATGTAATAAACAGCACCGGGCAGATCAATGTTGACTTTGCGGATGTGTGCACGGTAATGAGAAATGGAGGTGTAGCCATCCTCGGAAGTGCTGCCTGCGAGGGAGAAAACCGGGCTCAGAAAGCTATCGAACAGGCGTTGAATTCACCATTGTTGAATGATAATGATATACATGGTGCGAAATGGATCTTAATAAATATCAATTCAGCAGAAGGCGAACAGGAATTTACCATGGATGAGGTAGAGACGATACAGAATCATTTGTTAAGCCAGGCAGGTGATGATACAGATGTGATCCTGGGATTGGGATATGATAACGCCCTGGAAAATAAAATCGGTATCACGCTTATAGCAACAGGATTTGAACATAAGGATCCTTTTGATAGAAAAGAAGCGCCAAAGACTGAGAAAAAGGCGGAGGAAAAAATTGTAATGGTATTGCAACATCCTGAAGAAGATAAAAAGAAATACCACCAGCCGGTCTTCACCTTTGACGAAAAAAAGGCTGCAGTTGATCCGGCCAATGAAATAAAGGATGAAGAAAATATAATTGAACACAAGGGCTTCAAGTCTATTAAGGAGAAAGATGTTTATGCATTTTTGCCACAACGGGAAACTACTGCGGAAGAGATGGCTCCAAAAATCGTAGAAATACCCGAGCCTGTAAGCGTAAACTTACATAAGGCAAATGATGAAATTACTGTTGATAAATCTTCAGAAAATGTTGTACACTTTGTATTATCTTCGGACCCTGATCTAATAACTGCTGAAGCAAATCAAAGTAAGCCTGTAAACGCTGAAACTCCTCTTCCTGCCAACACTAACGAAAGTATTCATCATAAAGAAGCTAGCACCGTCCAAACGTCAGGCGGTTATTTGGCCAAACCTTCGCAGATTTATGCAGAGGATAAACCAAAACAACAATCCAAAATCATCGAGGGACCACCTCCATTGCAAATTACAAAACAGGAAGACGAGCCTGTAATAGAAATGCAGCTGGTGGTTAAAAATTCCAATGATGCGGAGGAGGAAAAGGAGAAACCGAAAGTACGCCAAACGATGCCTAATATCATGTCATCTGTTGAGGAGCCGCCAGCAGGGGACGAAACAGATGAACTAAAGCGCAGGGCTATGGACCGTATTGCGAAGTTGAGAAATCTATCTTTCAACGTCAATGCCACGGACCCTAACAATGAGTTTGAGTCGGTTCCTGCTTACCTCCGCCGCAATATGGAATTACACAATTCTATTGCCGATGTTGAAAGTTTTTATAGCAACTACACTGTTAAGTCAGATGAAAATAACAAAGCTGAAATCAGTACAATCAATTCATTTTTAGAAGGTAAAAAGCCGGATTAAATTTCATTGTTGTGTGTACTATTTGTAATTGCCCCGGAGATTACCTGGTTGGCCGGGGTTTTTATTTAAATGCGTTTAGAATTTCTATGCCTGCTTTGCAATTGCCCCGGGTTAACCATACCGCCGATGGATTATTGCTATTACCCACATTATGTATGGACTTTTATTATTAATTTCAAAATCAAATTTATGATTTGGAAATGGCTGCCAAATATTATTCGAATATATTATTATTTAGAAATATTTTTTTTGCAGGAGTCCTGGCCGGTACACTTGACGCAGCAGCAGCTATCAGTAATTATCATATCGATACGGGGAAAAAACCGGTAATAATCTTTGAATATATCGCCTCAGGTATTTTTGGCAAACAGGCATATTCGGGTGCGCAATCGTATGCAATTTCCGGATTAATATTCCATTACTTATTTGCGGTAATTTTTGCTGCTTTTTATTTTTGGATTTATCCTAAAATCAAATTATTTCAAAAGAGCAGGTTGGCAGGTGCATTTTTATAGGGCATTTTTGTGTGGGGTATTATGAACCTTGTAGTGGTACCAATGAGCGAGACCCCTGCACTGCCATTTAAAATCAAAGGGGTACTGATGGGATTGCTTATTTTAATTGTATGTGTAGGAATTCCTATAAGTTTTATGGCCTCCTCTTTTTATAAAAATAGCGCGAACCGCTAAAATTTTGCAAGCGCATGTTGACAGTGAATGTGAAAAGATAGGCCAGGCGATACCTGAATAATAAAGAATTACCGGATACGCGATCGCATTAAAAACAGGATAATTTATGACAAAGTTTTTCAAGATTTTCTTACTGGCGGCTGCCTGTTTACATTTTTCGTGCAGCCACAAGAAATATAACGAGCCGGCGATAAGGATAAAAACCAACTTTGGCGATATCATTGTCGAATTGTATCCTAAAAAAGCACCAAAAACGGTGGCAGCATTTCTCAATTATATAGATTCAGGCTATTATAAGAACGGCTCTTTCTACAGGGTTTTGAAGGAAGAAGATCAACCTTCCAATGCATTTAAATCTAATTTAATACAGGGTGGAATATGGCAAACCCGGTATAAGCAGCAAGCGGGCTTGCCCGGTATTGCTCATGAAACGACAAAAGAAACAGGCGTGCTCCATAAAGACGGCGCCATCTCCCTTGCGCGCAACGTGCCCGGAAGTGCCAATACTGAATTTTTTATCGTTATTGGCGATCAGCCCGCATACGACTATGGCGGAGCTGCAAACCCGGATGGGCAAGGTTTTTCTGCATTTGGGAAAGTAGTAGAAGGTATGGATGTGGTGAAACAAATTCATGCCCAACCCGATAACCAGGCAAGCTTTACGCCACCATTGGCGATTTTGGATATCGTAAGATTATGATAATTGAAGAAATTTGGGAGGACCTCGTTAATTAAGGAAACCGCTTCCTATTTTCGGCTTTTACTTCATTAAGTATCGACATAAAACGTTGCATATCTGCATCATAGCCTCCTCCATTCTTAATGAGCTTCCCGGTTTCGTCGGTAAAAATGTATAAGGGCTGCGCATTTGAATTGGCAATCGTTGCTTCGAAATCCAGGTTCTTCGCGCCTACATTATTAATGGCGGATTGATCGAATTTGGAAATGTATTTTTCGGTTTCGGGCAGTGGCCTTTTTTCATCAACATATAAAGAAGCAACGACAAAATCATTCTGCAGTGTTTTGCTCACTTCGGGTTTCGACAAAACCTGGCTTTCCATTTTACGGCAATTGGCACAACTATGCCCGGTGAAATCAATCATAATGGGTTTTTTCAGCGCTTTAGCGGCAGCAATGGCTTCGTCAATATCAAAAAAAGTTTCGACACCCGGAATTTCAGATTGAAGTATATCTGTATATTTTTTTGGCCTGGTATAAGGTACGATCGTACCCGTATTCGATGAATCACCGCGGGTATTGCCCTTGTTGTTCCTGATAAGCTTTTCAAGATTGAAATCCTGGGTTTTGTTTTCAGGAAGCCAGCCACTGATGCCATTTAAAGGCGCACCCCATAATCCCGGAACCATATACACACTAAAAGCAAGCGCGATCAACGCAAAAAAAAGCCTTGTTACAGAAAGGGAAGGATGGCCGTAATCATTTAACGGTAGATGGTCGTCATGCCTGAATTTTATTTTACCCAACAGGTAAAAACCCAGTAACGCAGCAATTATGATCCATAAGGAAAGAAATACTTCCCTGTCGAGTAAGTGCCACCGGTAAACAAGATCGGCATTGGACAAAAACTTCAGTGCCATGGCGATTTCAATAAATCCAAAAGACACTTTCAACGTATTTAGCCAGCCACCTGACTTGGCGATTTTATTAAGCAGCCCGGGGAAGAATGCAAAGAATGCAAATGGTAATGCAATAGCTATTGAAAAGCCAAGAAATCCTACAATCGGCCCAACGCGTTCCTGTTGTTTTGTTATATCAACTAATAAAAGTCCGATGAATGGGGCGGTGCAGGAAAACGATACCAGGACCAATGTAAGTGCCATAAAGAATATTCCGGAAAAGCTGTTATGGCTGGCTTTTGAATCCACTTTATTTGTCCAGGAATGCGGCAGGTTAATTTCAAACGCACCCAAAAATGATATGCCAAAAATCATGAATAATATAAATACAAAAATGTTGAAGACGGCACTTGTCGAAATCTGGTACAGTGTATTTTTCCCAAAAAATAACGTAAGAACAAATGCAAGGACCGTGAATATTACAATGATAGAAATGGAATAGAGTGTGGCATTTTTTATTCCCTGCGTTCTTGACTGGCTTCTTTTCAAAAAGAAAGTGACGGTAACAGGAAGCATCGCATAAAGACATGGCTGCAGAACAGAAATAAAGCCCCAGCGCAGGCCGTCCAGGAAAGTTTGCGTGAGGGTCTTGGGTGCAGCCGGCAAAATTTGAGCTGCTGCATTGTATCCCAAAAGAACTAAAACGGTACACAAAAAGATTGTAAAAAATATTCTGAAAATCTTCATGTCCTGAGATTAAAAAAATAGGATAACAATTGAGTTATCCTATTAAAATTACTGTATCAAATTTAATTTTAAAGACTTATGTCAAATGCAACTGTTTTAGGTGGCAGGCATTGTTTATCATTACAAACCATATATTCAATCGTACCTGAAACTTTTTTAGCGCCCGGATCTACTTTTACTATTTGTACAAAATCGACATTTTGTTCAAAAAACTTTTGATTCACCTTAAATTCCTTCTCAAAAACGGTTTTTAATTTCCCCATTTCTTTAGCCTTCCCTATTACTTTTGCATTTGAAAAAGTGAGCGCCGTTGCCTGCGCGCCACCTTCAGGATTGTAAATGGAATATATGTGCCACATAGGCTGAACCGATGCTTTTATATGAACCTCAAATTGATTGGCCCCCTTTTTTACACAGGTATAGTCAAATTTTGCCGGGTTAAGTATCTGGGCAATGGCAGCCTGGATTACGAATACTGACAAAAATGTAATAAATATTTTTTTCATACAACCTGTTTGTGCAAAATTAAACGATAAACTACGATAAGTAATTGTTCCCGGTTTCTGATAAAATTCTTTTAACGTTAGTTTATAGAAAACAGGTCAGAAAAAATTTTTCGTCCGTCGGTATTACCCAACAGATAGCTGCAGGCTCTTTCAGGATGGGGCATTAATCCAAAAACATTCCTTTTTTCATTACAAATTCCTGCAATATTATTAGTTGATCCATTGG
Source organism: Ginsengibacter sp. (assembly GCA_039934515.1). Classification (GTDB taxonomy): domain Bacteria; phylum Bacteroidota; class Bacteroidia; order Chitinophagales; family Chitinophagaceae; genus Ginsengibacter. Next base: position 8,050 of record JBDTLZ010000212.1, on the reverse strand, counting down.
GGGAAAAATCAAGATCTACTGCACCCTCTTCATTACAATACCTGTAAATAACCCGGTTACTGCGCTGGAGCTCGTCAAGGATTTCTTTTTTTGCAAAATACCTGCCTTCACCATGAGCAACCGGTATTTTTAAAACGGAATTATTTTCGCCCTCTTTTCCATTGGTAATAAACACATTCTTACAAACGAACTGGATGTTAGCGTTTTGTAAGAGCACGCCGGGAAGTAAACCACTTTCACAAAGAATCTGGAATCCGTTGCATATGCCCAACACTTTCCCCCCTTTGTTTGCAAATTCAATAACACTTTGCATCATCGGGCTAAACCGGGCAATGGCACCACATCTTAAATAATCTCCATAACTAAAGCCACCAGGCAATACAATGCAGTCTTCCGTATTAAACATAGTAAGATCCTTATCCTTATGCCAGAGCGAAATTACTTCCTGCTGAAGATCGTTTTTTAAAGCCCCGATCATATCCCTGTCGCAATTGGAACCGGGGAAAATAACAACACCAAATTTCATCTGTGAGTTTTTAGTGATTCTGCGGCAAAAATACGAAGTTTTATTTTTTTAAATAAGTCATATAAATTACAAAAGCCACCATAATCCAGTGTATTGTTACGGGTATCCATTTTTTTACCGGGTAAAAAAAGAAGCAGGCAATAAATGCTGAAAGCGGCACTGTTGCCAATATCCAGTATTGAAAATTGTGGGTCGTGTTAATGAATGGGATAAACAAAGCTACGACCAGGTAAAGCACCATAAGGCCCCAGCTTTTCCGGACTTGTACAATCTGCCGCCTGGCAACGCGCTCTGCAAAAAAACCACCTGCCACAGCAGCAATTAATATTAAGATCATGCCCGTATATTGAGCATTATATTGAGAAGGCAGGGGATAATTGATGACAATTCCAGGGAGTTGAAAACTGTATAATTTATTGACCAGGAACAACCAGGCAAATAATAGATACCATGGGGTGATAAAACCTAAAACGGGTATTAGCCATTCCGCGATTTTTGGCGGACGGGTTAATACCAAAGCAAAAATTATCAGTGCTGCGAAAGCGATCGAAGGAAAATAAAAAAATGTTGTGATACCTATCACCGTGCCGATATTATATAGCGTAGATTTCGCATGGGGATTGTTGTACAGGCTGCTCATTTTTGCCCAAACCCAAATGAGCAATGTATTTATCACCAATGGAGCGCTTAATACATTCCATTCAGCAAAAAAGGAGGTGATAAGCAAATAACTCATTGCAGGAAGATAATTGGGCTTTTGCATGAGTCGCCTGTTATTGAGCAGCCGGTTAAAACTTATAGCCTGCGTGTATAGCAAAAAATAGGCAATGATGGTATAACTCTCCGGATACCCGTCAAATATAGGTTTAAGATTGGCGAGAATCCGGTTGTACAAAAAGCCATCAGATTTCTGGATTACAGGTATTTGGGGCGAAATGAACCATTCGACCTTTAAGAGCAGTCCATATATAAGAAGCATGAATGTATTAAAAGGATTGTTAGCCCTGAAAGTGCCTGTCACTAGAGAGTAAGTTAATTTAAAACAAAAATAAAAAATTAATGGCGGCTAACGCTACAACATCTCCACAAAACGGGTATTATTATAAAGATGCGCAAATTATGGATATTCAATTTTGGCAAATGAAATATAGCTTCGGTACGTACAAGGCACAATAATCTGGTAAGAACTCACCTGTTTTGCATAACGTGGCATAAATTCATAACCCCTGTCAAGGCTTCTTAAAGGAGGATTTCTTGTAAGCAAGCCATCTGGTGAAATTGACTGGTCGTTAATTAGCTGGTTGTGCCGTTGCAACTCATTGAATAAAAAATGAATCTCCCCGCCCGTCAGCATAATATTGTACGAGAGGTAATTATCATTCTCGTCGTCAAATTGAGATTTATGAAGTACGTTGCTCCAGATCAAACGACCAGTTTTATCAAGATCGAGTACGACAATATTTTCATAATAATACCGTACCTGCGAGTTGTTGCCATAATAATTCCGGAATCGCCCGGAATACCAATAAGAAGAGGGGGAATAGAGGTAATAAGAGTCGTATGGAGAAAAAGATGGATAACCATATAAATAATCATAGCGGTTCCATGGTGTGCCCCTTGACTGGGTGGAATGGTCTTCGGCGGTCAATATAAAGCCACCGTCTTTTTTAAGGATCACGTCCCTTATAAAATAATTATTAAATGCGTACCGTGCGCCACCGTCAGATTTTGCTTCCATCCTTATTGAATCGTTAAGCGGCGCAAAATTTTGCGAAACCATATTTTCATTTGCCTTGTCCCAAACCGCGGTATAAAGACCTTCAACATTTCCGTTCTTCTTTGAATAAAATAACGAATTGATAAGGTATTGCTTATTGACATTGTCAACTTTCAGCTTTACTTCATCAAGATAATTACCGGAAAGTGTGAGTTCATTTGAGTTAAAAATATCGGCTGCAGGAGCCTTTGTAATGAGCATTAATTTTTGGAGATAGTCCCTGGAACTTAATTTGGTTCCCTTGGTAAAAACAAAATTGCCGGCATTATCTACAAAAAAATCCCCGAAAATATCATTGTGTTCTTCATAGGAGGATTCTATACGCGATTTATGCAATAACTGGAGACTGTCATTAAGAAGTAAAGTTGTAAAATTAAATTTATCATTTTTCTTCTGAACCTTATATACCATGATTTTAGACTTATCCTCGCTGTTGATAGTGCTGTAAATTTTGTTATCGGCAAAAAAGCTTATGTAGGTCGTATCTATCTCGAAAGGTTGTTTTAATATTTTACCATTTCCATCTACGGCAGCCGCCATACAATGAAGTATATTTTTTCTCTGGTACTGGTAAATAATGTAGACAAAGTCAGGATAAGCAACGAAATCCACATTCATGGTCCTTTCCGGCATAAACTCAAGATTCACTTTTTCTTTAAGCTTCATCTTATTATCATACACAGCAATGGAATATTTGCTCCTGATATTTTTATATACTAAAAAATTACCACTTACCTTTCCGATAATATCAAAATCAAGGGTGCGTACATCTTCAGATTCCGGAAGGCTATACGTTATTTGTTGCGAAAACGACCGGAAAGAAAATAAACTCAGTAGAAAATAAATCAAAATGTTCTTCATATCATGTTTTATTAACGGCTTAAAAGTAAATAAATGCATTTAACTAATCGCTAAAATGAAATTATTTACTTTTGATAGCATTACCAATTTACGATAAAAAAAATGCCTGTAGTTCTAATATCAGGTGGTACCGGCCTCATTGGTACAAAATTAACACACCATTTAATTGATAGTAATTACGAGGTAATTATTTTAACGAGAGAAAAAAATAGATCTTCCGGTAGTCCAAAGCTTACGTACAGTTTCTGGGATAGTAAAAAGCAACTTATTGATGCGGAAGCTGTAAAAAAGGCGGATCATATTATTCACCTGGCCGGGGCAGGAGTCATGGATAAAAAATGGACATCGGTTTATAAAAAAGAAATTATTGAAAGCCGCACCCGAAGCAGTGAGTTGCTTGTAAAAACCGTACGGGAAAATGAACATCATATAAAGACATTTGTGTCTGCTTCAGCAATTGGGTGGTACGGAGCTGATAAAGATCCGCTTTTGCATAAAGAAGGATTTATAGAAACCGATGCTACCGGGAAAGATTTTTTAGGAGAGACTTGCCTGCTTTGGGAAACAAGTGTGGAACCATTTGCAGAAATGGGAATAAGGCTGGTAAAATTGCGTACCGGGATTGTACTTGATAATGATGGCGGTGCCTTTAAAGAATTTAAGCGGCCATTGCGCTTTGGCTTTGCTGGAATATTGGGAAGCGGCAAACAAATTGTAAGCTGGATCCATTTGGATGATTTGTGCCGGATCTACGTGGAATCAATTGAAAATAAAAATTTAAGCGGGAGTTACAATGCTGTTGCGCCTTCGCCGGTCACAAATAAGAAGCTGGTTATTGTAATGGCTGAAAAATTCAGGAATAAATTCTATATACCTATACATGTTCCCACATTTTTTTTGAAATTAATTAAGGGTGAAAGAAGTATTGAAATTTTGAAGAGCGCTACTGTCAGTAGTAAAAAAATAAAGTCGACAGGGTTCACTTTTTTATACCCGTCAATTGAGTCAGCTATTGCAGAGTTGGCTGGCGGCTAATTTGATAAGGCCCGAAATGTAATTAAAGCAGCTTCTTACATTTAAACAGGCGACCGCTACAAATCTTCGGTTGTAAATTTCTTCATGGCAAAAAAGTAGTAGCCGCAAATATACAGCAGGCTTGCCAGCACGAGGATGTATTTGGAAGGGGCACCTTTGTAAATAATTTGGTTGCCAAATGGAATGGGCAGCATAACATCAGTTACCTGCAAAGGCAGGAAATAGCCAACCGGGGTAAGATGCATTTGAAAATTAAGCAATGCCGTTATCAGCCATTCGAATATTAACCCAAATAAAAAGAAGACGGCAATCGCGGCACCGCTTCGTCTGAATAGTACTCCCAGGAACATTGCAAATGTTATATAGGCGACCGTCTGAATAAAAATATAGCCGATGTTTTCAATGCCCTCAAACGTAAATGAAGAACCTGTAGTTAGAATCCCAAAAAGCATCGCTACCAAAAAATTAAAAAATGTTGCAATCACAGAAAATAAAACTGCGAATACAAACTTGACAGTTACAAACTCCTTGCGGGTCCATCCATCAATAATGTTTTGCCGGTGTGTTTTGAAATTAAATTCATTCGTGAGCAGCATAATAAAAAGTATACCCGGGAAATACAACAACCAGCTACTCATCCAGCCTACTGTTTGCCATACTTTCGGAAATGCGTAGGGTGTACCAAGAAGCAGCTGGCTTTGCGGAAGCGATTGGAGCGCCAATTCATTTACGTAATAACCTGTATAATTGATGCCGAGTATCGCAAATGAATACAGGATGGAAAATATCCAGAAAGCTTTATAATTTTTTACTTTGAGCCATTCGATTTTTAATAAGTGTAACATACCCGGATTTAATTATTAGTAAGTTCAAAAAATCTTGATTCGAGACTTTTCTTTTTAAGAAGAAGATGATTGAGAATTATGCCGTTGTCAAAACAGTGTTTATTTATCGATTCAAGATCGGCAGTACCTACGGGGAAGAAAATTTTCACCGCCCCGCCTTCTTTCGACACCCTTAACTGGTTATTCATTCCTTGCAGAACCTGCATTAAATTCGTGCTATCCCGGGCACCCACCTCTACCATATCTTCGTTTGATAAAATTTCATTGACATCGCCGGAAGTAATAAGCTGTCCCTGGCGTAAAATGGCCACATGGGTACAAACTTTTTCGACTTCATCAAGGAGATGGCTGGCCATGATAATTGTTTTGCCCTCGCTATAAAGATTCTTCATGAGGTCTCTTATTTCAGCAATGCCCACAGGGTCAAGGCCGTTGGTAGGCTCATCAAACACAAGCACTTTGGGATTGCCCAACAGGCACGATGCAATAGCGAGACGTTGTTTCATACCCAGGGAATAGGTGCTGAATTTTGAATCTTTTCGTTTTGTAAGGTCTACTATTTCGAGTACCCGCGAAATATCTTCTTTACCCCGTTGCTTTATCTCAGCCGCTATTTCAAGATTTTTTACACCCGATAGATAATGGTAAAAATTCGGCGTTTCCAGAAGTGTGCCGATCCTTCTCCTGTGCAATTCTGTGGGCACTTCATCAAAAAGCCTGTACTTGCCTGATGTAGGCTTTAGTATATCCATGATTGTTCCAAGCATCGTCGTTTTGCCGCTACCGTTAGGACCCAGTATTCCAAAAACAGATCCTTCAGGAACAGAAAAACTTACATTTTTCAGTGCTTGTATGCGGCCATACGATTTAGATAAATTTTCAATTGTAAGAATTGCCATAAATAATAAAAATTAACTTAGGAATTTTAAAGATACAAAGGCAGCAACAAAACTGAAGATTATAATATTTCTTTTGCAAAACAATTTGAACATTTCAATTATTAACTTTCACTGATTAGTAAAAATCAACTATTTTTAAGTGGAATATTCCAATGAATTCTTAAAATAATTCCATTTTGAAAAATCGTCCTCAGAAAATCGCATCTTTATTTTTTTGCATCGCCCTATTTCTCAGCGCGGGTAAAATTATGGCTCAGTGTGGTGTTCCTCCCACATTCGGATCATTTACAATTGCTATAACCAACAGTGTGGTAAACACTTATTATCCCGGGCAGGGTACACCCCTGGCGGGTGGTACTTCGTTGAATGTTGGCGTTCCCGATCCAAGGGGCAATGCAATAATGATAGCGCCCGGGGATCTCGTATTAATAATTCAAATGCAGGGCGCCGACATCGATGCTACAAATACTGATGCATATGGCGATAATTCGGCAGGCGCGCCTGCAAGTGGCTATGTCAGTACAAACCTCAGTGCTGGTAATTATGAGTATAATACGGTGGCAGGTATAGCGGGCTCAACGATTACTTTCAGCCATGGTTTAGCTAACAACTATTATGACAGGAATTTTACAGTTACCAATTCAATTCAACGGTACGAGGTGATCCGCATACCAAGGTATTTTGACTTTAAAATAAAGTCAGGAGCATCTGTTACATGCCCTTCCTGGAATGGAAGCACTGGCGGGGTCGTAGCAATTGATGTTGTAAATACATTTACATTGACAGGATCAATTGATGTAAGCTCCAAAGGATTCAGGGGGGGTGGTGGTAAAAATTTCACCGGAGCCACCGCAGGCAACAGCAATGGCACAGGAACTTTAATCAATACCGACTACCGGTGGAATTCGGCAGTTACAAATGCGGCAAATTTAACCGGTGGGTCAAAAGGGGAAGGAATCGCAGGTACACCCGCGTATTATTTTGAATACAATACTACAGCCACTGCAACCGGAACTACAGAAGGATATATAAATGGGAGCATGGGAAGGGGCGCACCGGGTAACGGCGGCGGCGGCGCTACAGACGGGTCACCTGTTGGCGCCGGAACCGAAAATCAATTTAATTCGGGCGGCGGTGGCGGCGGTAATGCCGGCAGTGGAGGCAGTGGTGGCAGCGGATGGCATGGGCCTTCCGGCGATGTAAATACCTTCCCTTTTGGTGGATACGGCGGCAGCTCATTTACCCAACGGTCAATTCAAAAATTCTGCATGGGTGGTGGCGGTGGCGCTGGTTCCGCAAACAACAGTGATGCTTCTAACGAATATTTATGTAGCGGCGGCGGCGGTGGTGGAATAGTAATCGTGCGTGCGAAATCATATACTGGTAACGGCAGCGTAATGGCAAACGGCTCGAACGCACCTGGTGTAACAGATACTTATGTACCGCCACAAACAGATGCTGCCGGCGGCGGCGGCGCGGGAGGCAGCATCATAATGGTTAGCACGCAACCCCGACCTACAGGATTGAGTACTATTGCTGCTTCTGCTTCTGGCGGCGGCGGAGGGGATATGACAAATTATTATGACTATGGAACCGGTGGCGGTGGTGGCGGCGGGCTTATTATTTCTGACGGGCCTTTTCTTTCAACGAATATCTCCGGTGGAATAAATGGATTAACCCGCACGGCTACAGCAACAGGTTTAATTAATAATAACTATGGTTCTATACCAGGCTCCGATGGAGTAGTAATTCTTGTATCCGGGCCTCCGATATTAGTTAATACTGCTGATCCTGCTTCACCATGTGGGTTACTGCCTGTTACGCTCACCAATTTTTCTGCCCGGTGGAGCAACAATACAATTGAATTGCAATGGAAGATAACCAATGAAATAAATTTAAAGGCATTCGATCTTGAATACAGTATCGATGGCACGAAATTTTCTAAACTCACCTCTGTTAATTATCACCAAAGTGTAACTGGCTATCAATACACACACCTGACACCATCGTCAAGAAATTTTTACAGGCTTAAGATGATTGATCTTGATGGAAGATCTATTTACACTAAAATTTTAAGTGTTCAGAAAAATATTGCCGGTAAAAAAGC
>JBDTLZ010000211.1:0-32855 GCA_039934515.1 Ginsengibacter sp. | reverse complement strand
GTTGTTCGCTCCAAATCGTTTACGGATAAGTTTGACCACATTTTTTTAGGTTCCATAATATTTTAGGTGTAAAAATGATAATTTCTTTGCTGCTGCCGGGCAATGGGAAATTCATAAAATGGTGCCACTTTTCATTTTTTGAAAACCTTTATAAAATTGTTTTTATTGTTTTTAGAAATTATTTGTGAAAAGTTGCTGTTGCTTAATGAAAACGGATATGTTAGTGAGAATTGGAGCCCGCCAGGCAGTGGTGAAGAACAAAAAGAACAAAGCAGAATTAAATCCGTCAACTACAATATTTATCAAGTAGCCATTTTTCTGTTCCATTTTTTTTAGCTCTCCTGGCTACCATGCGAATAATGGGTGAAAGAAGAGACATCATACCGGAAGCATTCGAATCTGACATTACTAATATTGAAGCAAGATGAGAGAAATTCTTTGGTTTTCCTTTTTCATCTGTAAGGCCATCTTGTGCAAGACTATAAATGATTTTAATAAAGTTTTCCATTCCCAAATGTCCGGGTGCAAATGTGATTCTAAATTTTACTTTGTCATTGGTGATATTGTAAAACTTATGAGGTACTCCTTTAGGAACAAGTATTACATCTCCCCGATTCAATTTTTTTTTTCTTTTCCTACCTGAAGATAAAGTACCCCTTCTGTTACTTCAAACTTTTCAGAAAAAGCATTATGATAATGTAAGGGTGGCCCATCACTTTTATAAAGTTCTATTTCCAGCAGCGAATATTCACCATTCGTTTCTTCAGCAGTCTTTATGAAGGTAGCAGTGTCATTTATAAACGGATTAAAAAAAACTCTTTTTTCCATATATGTGGTTTTTAAAATGGTCAGCTAAAATTAAGTCTTTACAATGAGATAACTAAATTACCTACGACCTTAAAATAGTTCTTACACAGCAGCCAACGTTAGTTTTATGAAAAACCATCACCGCCATATAAATATATACACAAGGTGAATAGCCTGTACATCGTATGATTTTTGTTAAGTATATGGCATGTAATTTATATAAGGAACCAATCGTAATCAAACTTACTTTGCCACACTTGAAGATCAGGTAAGTGCTGATAACCCGGTAAGATTTATAGATGCTTTTGTTGACAAGCCGGATGATACATCAATTATGTTGTATTAATACTAAAGGTAATCTTCTTACAAAAATGGGAGGCAAAGACGACAATGACAAAAAGGTCTGTCACATTGCATGAACTGAGAAAGGAGATATACATCAATGCGAAAGCTGATAAGGCTCACCGTTTCCGGGGACTGTATATGCAGGTATGCAAGCAACACACATTTAAAGAAGCATTTAAGATGGTCAAAAGAAATAATGGGACACGGGGTATAGATAGAATGACCTTTTGAAAGCCAAAGGAAAGCGAGGCTTCGGGTGGAAACAATGGAGTACAAAAGAGTTGTATGCTGAATACAACATACATAGCGATTTTAAAGTAACCCCAAGGAAATTTGTTCCGGCATGATGGGCTATAAGCTTAAATAAGAAATCATTGGGAAAGCGCAGTGCGTTAAATGCACACGCTGCGTTTGACGAGGCGGGTGGTGGAAACATGATCGATTAAAATTAATGCGCCATTGCCCTGCCCTACCCGTGAGGAGCAGGGGGTAAAAACGTCCTTGCTTACGCTGCTACCGGCTGCCCTTCTGTCCGCCGTGATTTGTATTTGCCATGAATTGTCGGAAAGGTCGGTGTCTGTCGGTGAGCTTGGTCAGGCATTTTATTTTGAAGGGACAATCATAACCGGGATTTTAGAATGACGAACTACATGTTCTGCAACGCTTCCAACTAAAATATGAACTAAACCCGAACGCCCATGTGTGCCAACTACAATTAAATCGGCTTCCCAATTTTGGGCTGTTTTAATAATGTCTTCTGCCGGATGCCCTTCAGGCATAAATTTCAATAGCTCGTTTCCATTATACATTGCTGCTAATTCATCCAATGTTTGTTCGGCTTCTTTTTTAAGCACTATCAATGCTTCTTGTGGCGTTACGCCTGCATCAACATTTCCCATTGCTTTTGATGTGTCAACTATAAAAAGCAATGCGGCTTTTGCATTGAGTTGATGCGCTAACTCCAACCCTTTTTTGGCAGCTTGCATAGAGAATTCGCTGCTGTCAACTGCAATTAAAATTTTTGAGTAAGTCATGATATTATTTTTTGGGTTTAACTTTTTAAGTGTTGCTATTTTTGATTTTTAAAGAATTGCAATCCGGCAAACTCAGTGAATTTTCCTAACCCTTCTTCTATTCATCTTAACCGGTTGAATTTTGCAATACGTTCAGCACGCCAGCCGCTTCCTGTTTTTATGTGTTCGTTATTGCCTCTTAATTCCACCGCTTCTTTTTCACCTGTGCTTGCGCCCGACGGAATAGTGGCTATGCCTGTTAACAAACCAGTTAAAAAAACTTCGGCTTCCACTGTGGGATTGCCTTGTGAATCAAGCACTTCACGGGCTATGATTTTTCTGATTTGCATTTCTCTGTTCATTTATTGTAAACCGAATTATAATCTGAAATTGTTTTTTGAATAATTTCTTTGGCGGTTTCTGAATCCTGAAATTCTTCTACCTGCGCGGTTTTATTTTCAGGCTTTTTGTATTCTTAGAAAAAATGTTTGACTTCACTTGTGAAGTGTCGCGGTAATTTAGCGATACTGTCAATATGGGAAACGCTTATATCATCGGTTGCTACCGCAATAATTTTATCGTCTGCTTCATTGTTATCAATCATTCTCATTACGCCAGTTACTTTTACTTTAACAATGCGAAAGGTTGAATGTCAATTTGTGAAAGCACCAAATATCCTACGGGTCGTAGTCTTCGCCTAATGTTTGGCGGATGAAACGGTAATTTGCAGGATAGTAAACGGAAGTGTAAAGCACTCTGTCAAGCCGCAACATTCCTGTTTCTTTATCTAATTCTTTTTTGGCTTTACTTCCTTCTGGAATTTCAATAATTGCCTGCAAAATGTCGGGCAGTTGAGAGCCAATGGTAACTTGATGCCAGGGATTATAATTCATATTGATATTATTTTTGTTAATATGATTCCGCAAAATGTTGCTAATAGGCCAACTGCAAAACTTCCAAAGCTGTATAAAGCAAAGGTGAGATATTGCGATGTTTGTAAGAGATGTATGTTTTCATAAGCGAAGGAAGAAAATGTAGTGAACCCTCCGCAAAAACCGGTTGCAAGAAAAATGCGCAAATCGGGAGTAAACCAGTTATAGCGTTCGGAAAGTCCGTAGAAAACTCCGATGAGTAAACAGCCAACAATGTTTACGATAAATGTTCCATAAGGAAATGCAGAAGGAAATACCCTGGTAAAAAAAGAAGCAGTTAGATAGCGGGAAATGCTTCCGAAAAGTCCACCGATGCCGATTAAAATTATTGTCCTGTTCATTGTCTATTGACTTTCATGTGAACAGGAGTTATCAGCTTTTTAAAAGCGGTTATTTCAGGAAAACTCCATTTCCTGTTTTTGTGATATTAAAGATAGATAAATTCTTGCTTCAGTCAATAATCTCAAATTTTAATATAAAATAGGTGGGTCGGCTGTCGTGTCAAAGCCATTAGGTTGTTGACAGGTTTTGGTCTCAGGGGTCAATCGGTTAATGTTTGCAGGAAGGCCGGTAGGGGTTGCCGGAAAGGTTTTGCATTGCCGAAGTTTAGGGAATTTGTTGCTGCTCACGAATAAACAACAGCCTGTGGTTTTTAACTTAAGATGGCCTGTAAATCTTAATTTATAATTGTTCTTTTTAGGAAGATGGGTGGTAAACCAGTGCCATAAGCTTTGTGGTCAATCTAATTTTTCTATAACGCAATTCGTTTGTTATTTTTTTCTATTTACAATTGGTCAAAAATAAAAAAGCCCGTAGCAATCTGTTTACAGGCTATCAATCTTAAAGAGAATTTCATCTTAGTTGCGATGACAATTACTATCCTTTAGTGCATTGCCTCCGATAGATCCACTTTCTTTTTACGTTTTCCCTTAACCAGTAGTACAAATGGGATGCATATCAGGAACAATACACCCAGGTATAAAAAAACATCCATGTATGATAATACTGAAGCTTGCTTGAATACTGAATAATCGAGGGCCGTATAAGCACTTTTTAAGGCAACATCCGGCGGCATTCCCTTACTTTCAAAACCGCGTTGCATTCCCGCCACCCTTTGCTGTACCCGCGGATCGTTTACATCAAGTTTGCTTACCAGGTCAACCCGGTGTACCATATTTTGCATGGATATAAAAGTGGTAATGATGGCAATACCAAATGAACCACCTAGTTGTCTCATCATGCCTGTAAAAGCTGCCCCCTGGCCTATTTCTTTTCCATGTAACGAGGAAAGCGCCAGCGTAGTAATTGGTATGAACAAGAGCCCGAGGCCCATACCCCTCACTATCAGCAACCACCAAAAATTATCCGCGCTGGTGTCGGGAGTAAGTATTTTATATGCCCACAGGCTATAGAGGAAAAAGGTGATAAGCCCCGCAGATACGAGGTATTGCTGTTTTACACCACGTTGCAGGAGTTTACCTATGAGTGGCATCATGAATGCGGTGGCGATACCGGAAGGAATGAGCAACATCCCTGCCTGTTGCGCCGTCCATCCAAGCGTTGACTGGGTGTATAACGGAATAATGAAAGTTGAACCATAAAGACCAAATCCTAAAAGAAAGGACATAAATGTCCCTACCCTGAGGTTGCCGTTTTTAAGTACCCTTAATTCAACGATCGGGTTTTTATAGGTGAGCTCCCGCCATATGAAAAAGAAAAGTCCCAATACAGCAGTTACCGACAGGATTATGATTACGTTATCATTAAACCAGTCATCATCATGTCCCTTTTCCAAAACATACTGGAGCGATCCAACTGCTATGGCCAGTAAGGCAATTCCTAAAAAATCGATATTCCTGCGCGAAGTCTTTTCTGAGTATTTTGGGCTCTTGATGAATTGCAAGGTGAGCAATGTTGCAGCAATCCCGATAGGTATGTTTATGTAAAATATATACGGCCAGCTATAATGGTCAATTATAAATCCTCCCAATGGCGGCCCAAGAGTAGGGCCTATGATTACCCCTAAACCGTAGATCGCCTGCGCCATACCCCTTTTTTCAAGCGGGTAGCTTTCGGTAATGATCGTTTGCGAAGTTACCAGCAAAGCGCCTCCGCCTACCCCCTGTAAAAAGCGGAAAGCAACAAGTTCCCAGATGCCGGTAGCGTTTCCGCATAAAAATGAGAACACGGTGAAAATCATAATGGAGGCTGCAAAATAATTACGTCGCCCGAATTGCTGGGAAAGCCAGCTCGTCATGGGAACGATTATTACATTACCAATTGCGTAGGCAGTTATGACCCATCCGATCTCTGTTAATGTTGCGCCGAGGTTACCGCGCATATTGGTGATGGCAACGTTAACGATGGTTGTATCCACTATTTCAAGTAGCGCACATAAGATGGCAGTAACTGTTACAATTACTCTTCTTGCGCCGTATTCCACTAAAGAATTTGCCTGTTGCATAAAATTATTCTGCTGAAAAAATCTTCTTGCCTGGTGGGTAATTAGTCAAGATGCACATCGACACTTACATTCATACCCGGCCTCAACCTGTTTAACAAGGAATCGGAATTGTTTAGAAATTCAATTTTTACAGGAAGTCTTTGTACCACCTTCACAAAATTTCCACTGGCATTATCCGGCGGCAGCAATGCAAATTCGGCACCCGTTGCGGGAGAGAACGAAGACAGGGTTGCTTCGAAATCATGTTTTGGGAATGCATCAGCATGAATCGTTACTTTTTGGCCGGTCCTCATTTTGCTGTACTGCGTTTCTTTAAAATTGGCTACCACCCAAATGTCCGTATTGTGAACGATACTAAATGTAGATTGACCTGCCTGTAAAAATTGTCCTGCCTGGACGGTTACTTTTGAAACCTTACCATCATTGGGGGCAGTGATAACAGCATATGATAAATTAAGCTTTGCATCTTCTACATCCACTTCACGCTGCTTTACCATTGAAGATGCTACACCTATTTGTTGTGCCGAGGCACTGCTCTGGGACGATACAACGCCGGTTTGAGTCGATGCCTGGTTTTTTTGTTGCTGTAATATCAGTAATTGTTTCTCAGCAGTTTCTTTTGCAGCCTGCGCCTGTTCAAATTGTTGTTGTGTTATCGAGTGATCTGTTATCAGGTTTGCATAACGGGTATAGTCTTGTGTTGTTCTTACCACGTTTATTTTGGCAGCCGCTATCTGAGCGTCCACAGTCGATATCCCAGCTCTTGAACTCGCAATACCCGAACGGGCCGCATTGGTGTTGGCACGGGCTGCCTGTACATTACTTTGGGCTGTTCCCAACGCCGCTTCTGCCTGGGCAACCTTTAATTGAAGGTCACGGTCATCCAGCACCAGTAAGGTATCCCCTTTGTGAACAAACTGGTTATCCTTCACCCTTACCTCTTTCACGTAGCCGGAAACCCTTGGTATCACCGGGCTGATATCCGCAGCCACCTGGGCATCGTCGGTTTCTTCATTATGCAGTGCATAGGTATATTTTGAAATACCAAACCATCCGCCAAGTATTACCATGAGGATAAGTATGATCAGAAATACCTTACTGCGTTTTTGAGGCGCTGTAGTTATTTTGCCATTGTTTTCTTCCGGTATTGCACCTGCCGGAATATTTTTTTCATTGTCTTTCGATTCCATAAAATTGATTTATACGCTTAAATTTTTTAATGGGCCGATAATATGCCCGATGTTTGCAACAACCTGTTGTAGGCAAGGATCACATCTGCCTTACCAACAGCCAGGTTTATTTTAGATTGAAGGAGTGACACATTTGCATCCAGCAGATCGGTAGTGTTAACCAGGTTGTTGTCAAATTTATTTTTTGTGATCCTGTAATTTTCTGTCGCCTGTAAAACTGCTTTCTGGTAAACATCTGTTTTCTTTTGGGTCAGCAGAAAATTTTCGTAATCCTGGTTTATGTGCAGCCGAATATTATCATCGAGTTCAGCCTGGTTAGCGGTAATTTCTTTTTCACGTGCCTGGGCCTGCACAATTTTTGCCCTCGTTTTCCATAAAGAGCCCAGGTTATATTGAATACCAACCCCGGCAGTAACCGCATTGGTTATTGTTATAACATGGGGAATATCTGCTGCGATGTAACCCCCGGTCAACGCAATAGAAGGATACATCTCTGCTTTTATTGCCGAGATGCCAGATGTTGCTGCTTTTTTACGAAATGAAAGTGCAAGAACGTCTTTCCTGTTTTGAAAGGCAAGAAGTTCGTATTCGTCCAGGTTTTTAACACTGATATTTTTTTCAAAAGTTGATGAATCTGTAACCAGGGTTGTTTGTTCAGGAAGGCCCAGCATCAGGTTCATATTTACAGTAGCAATCTTGCGGTTATTTTCGGCATCTAAAACAGATAGTTCAATTGTCGAAGATTGCAATTGAGATTTCAACAAATCATTCCGCGCCAATAACCCGTTTTGCTCCAGCCGTGATAAGACAGAATCGCGCTGCAACGATTGCTGCAGATTTTCTTTAACGACATTTACTGTTACGGCAGCTTTGTAAAGATTGATATAGGCGTCAATAGTATTTAAAATAACGGCCTCTTTATTATTTTCTGCGTCAAGCAATGTTGCCTGCCGGAAATACCTGGCCGACTCAATTCCATAACGGATCTTTCCTCCTGCGTAAATAGGCAGCGATACATTTAATATACCATACATCGCCTGGTTAACAGAAGGCGAACTCACCGTATCGGCACCGCCACCGCCAAAAGCTTTTGTTTTGACAGACACATTTGGAGATGTCAATCTCAGGTAAGACCCACTGAAACTTGCATTAGGGAGCTTGTTATCTCTTGCTTCCCTCAAAGCTCCGGTAGCTTCCTCATTGCGTGCTTCGGAAGCCTTTAATTGCTTGCTGTTCTTAATGCCCAGTTCTATTGCTTCCTGTAAAGAAAGTTGCTTTACTTCCTGCGCATGTGAGATCAATGGACCAAATGCGACTAATAAAACTGTTGTTATGATTAATATCCTTAGTTGTTTCACGAAATATATTTTAAATATTCTTCTTATTTTTTTGGGGAGAAGCCTTCAATAAATGAGAACGTAATAGGTTCTTTAAATGTTCACTTATTCTTTCCTTTAATTTTTTACTTCGATAGGGGTTAAAATTTTTACTTTTTTGCAGGATCTTCCTGCACATGATCCCGGATATCAGCAAATGGTTGATGGTTCCTATGAGGGTAGCTATTGTAAGCTCTATATCAACGTTATTAAACTCCCCGGATCCGATCCCGTTTTGCACGATGGCCTTTAAAGAAACAAAATTCCTTAGCAGGATTTCGGCAATGGCTTCTTTCATCTGGGGCCGGTGCTCCAAAGAAAGTTCCCGGTGAAGTAAATGATGAAACTGTGGATTTTGGAACATCCGTTCAATATAGCTGTCAACTACGATATCAAGTTTCTCCATCTGCGACAGGGAAGTGTTTGTTACCAATTCTTCAAAAATTCCTTTTAAAAAGGCGGACTTATATTCTACAACACTTTCAAACAGGTTTTCTTTTGAGCCAAAATAATAATTGATCATGGCGAGGTTAACCTCTGCGCCGGCAGCGATCTCCCGCACCGATGTGCCTTCAAACCCTTTTTGTCCGAAGAGGTTCATTGCCGTGGTAACGATAGTTTCTCTTTTGTCCATTTTTGTAAAGCGGCACAAAATTAAACAGTTGTTTGAAATTAAACAAACGTTTAATTAAATATATTTACAATTAATTTTGGAAAAAGAGCAAGTAACCTTGAAAAAGGCCGGTATTATAAATGGTCAAAAAAGGCCTGATAAAGCAAAATATGCTTTAAATCAAGCCTTTATAAATTTGATAAATGATCGATGGAAAGGGTTTTTTAATTTCCTAACGGGAGTTTAGCCCTCCAATGATGCTTCCATAGTAATTTCAGTGTTCAATAGCTTGGAAACGGGGCAATTTTCCTTGGCATCTTTCGCAGATTCATCAAATTTTTCCTTACTGATTCCTGGAATTTTTCCTTTTACTGTAAGCTGGGATTTTGTAATGGCGCCATTTTCTAAAGTAATCGCACATTTGGTTTCAATTTCATCGGCTGTAAACCCCGCTGCCTGCAGCACAAAGCTCAGCTTCATAGTAAAACATCCTGCGTGGGCGACTGCGATAAGCTCTTCAGGATTGGTACCTGCACCATCCTCAAATCGTGATTTGTACGAGTATTGAGCATTATCGAGCACCTTGCTTTGTGTGCTTAAAGAACATTTTCCGTCTTTGCCATTACCTTGCCATACGGCTGTTGCATTTCTGATCATTTTTTTGATTTTATGGTATGATTGTTAATTAAATTCATGGTTGCATTGCCGGTGCCTTATACTGGTCTTTAGTCACTGCAAATCTTAATATTCGGGTAATTGCGGTTTCGTTTGCATTATCTTTTCAATCTTTTGTAATATTTCCGGGGTAAGTTTCGAAACGACTTCAACAGCTTTTAAATTATCAATAAGTTGTTGCTTTTTTGTTGCACCCAATATGGCAGTTGTTACCCTGGGGTTCTTAATACACCATGCAATTGAAAGCGCCGCAGTTGATACACCAAGTTTGTCAGCCAGGTCACTTAACTTCTTTACTTTTTTTATTTTGTCTTCAGCCATCCATCGCTTACTTAGCCAGTCAAAACCTTCTAATGCAAACCTTGTATTTTTTGGGATCCCATCATTATACTTGCCCGTAAGAAGGCCTGCAGCAAGCGGGCTCCATATGGTAGTACCTAACCCAACGGTTTCATAGATCATTAGAAATTCCTTTTCAATTTTATTCCTTTCAAATAAATTGTATTGCGGTTGCTCCATTGTGGGGCCAATGAGGCGGTAGTGTTCGGCGACCCTATGTGCCTCCATAATTTCCACACCACTCCATTCACTCGTGCCCCAGTATAAAATTTTACCTTGTTGAATTAGTGTATTCATTGCCCAAACTGTTTCTTCAACAGGTGTTTTTTTATCGGGCCTGTGGCAAAAATACAAATCCAGGTAATCAACCTGCAAACGTGCTAAAGCTTCATTGCAGGCTTCTATAATGTGTTTGCGGCTCAGGCCGGCCTGGTTGGGTTTATTGTTCTTACTGCGCCATCCAAAAAAAACCTTTGACGAAACGGTATAAGAAGTACGGTCCCATTTTTTCTTTTTCAAAACACGCCCCATCATTTTTTCACTTTCCCCCGAGGCGTATACTTCGGCATTGTCAAAAAAGTTAATCCCGTTGTCATAGGAAATTCCCATCAACTCATCAGCAACCGTGTCATTGATTTGTTTTTTAAAGCTAACCCAGCTTCCAAAGCCAAGCACACTTAACTGTAATCCTGATTTGCCCAAACGCCTGTATTCCATAAATTATTTATTTTGATGATGCACCGAAGGCCGGCGAAATTTCTTCGAGCGGTACAAAAATTATTCCGGAAACTCGGTCGAACTAACCCGTACTTCACCCCTGCCATTGATAAGATGCCAGCTCTTGAAATCCTGTGGCGCATCCATACCATCACCAACAAGTTTGTGTGTTTTAGTCCTGATTCTTACAGGCTTGTCTGTATAAAATTCCCGCCCGGTTTTAGACCGGTCCCAATATAATTCGTCACAATACAACGTATCGCCCTTGGTATTAAAAACCACGACACTATCTCTCAGGAATACTTTGCTTTCCGATTCCATGTATTTTCCATAATGTGCATCCAACTTACTTTCTATTTGCAGGCTGTCATCGTAAAAATCGGTATGAACTGTTTTTGTAAATTCAATATACGGCACTGCTTCCTGGTGACGCAGCATATAGGGTGCACTAAGCCGGGCCTTTGTTTTATCACCAAGACTATAGATTATATCAACCTGTTTGGCTTCTTCAATACCAGTGCTTTTCGAGGTAAGGTCATTAATTTCTTTCCTGGAATTTTCGCATGATGAAATAAAAAAGCAACCCGGTATAAGAGTTGCTGTAATTAAAAATTTATAGTGAATATTACAATTCATTTTTCATTTTGCACCAAAATTATTGATATTTCTGCCTGCGGAACCACACATCACTGAGTGAAAATCCAAGACTGATCTTAAATATATTTTCTTTAATGTTGTTGTCTTTGTTGCCACGTTTTCCGTACTCAATCCCAAAATTCATAAAACTGTATTGATTATCGTAGAAACTGTGCCGCAGCTTTAAAGGAAGTGTGGCTCCCAGCGATATCGTATATACAGGCAAGTTATTATCCACGGCAATATAATCACTGCCAAATGATACCCCGGCGCGATACCTCACATTGTCAAAATATTTTGACGACCCATTCAGCGACGGGAAATACTGGATACCAAATTTTCCAAGCCAGCTATTTTTGACGAGGTCTTTCTGTCCGAAGAAACGATAACTATCCCAATTGGTTGTTTCAAAATCTGCTCCAAATAAAATATGTGCTTTTTCTATTGTAAAACCTGCCCCGATAGTTGATGGCAGCTGAACTTTCCCTTTTTGTCCGTCATTTTGAAAAACACTATCAATTTTGGTAATACTGCCCGTACTTGCATCATAACTAATAGTTTCCCTTACATCATCTTTATTTGCATTGTAGCTTTGCTGCATGGTTCCATAAGCGCCGAGTCGAAGGAAACCCCCCTTGATCTTTATTGCATATTGGAGGCCCGCATTTAAAAATACACCGCCAAAACGCGTCCTTGTCTGGTAATTTGCCGTATAAAAAACATCTCCTGAATCATTAGATATTCCCAGCCGGCTGCTGTAATCTTTTGACCCAAAAAGATAGCCTGTATTAAACCCTATGCTAAAATTTTTTATTTTGAGGGCCGTTCCGATCAATGCTTCATTAATGCCCCCGTTTCCCTCGTAAGTTGTAGTGGCGCTATCGGCAGCGATCTCTGAAGAACTGCTTATCTTATAATTGATCCGGCTAATAGGTTTCAGTCCAAAAGTCATCGCCCAGGTTGTCCGTTTTTTCATGGCTTTTTTATTCCCGTTGAGTAACGGAAAGCCAAATTGGAGGTATGAAATGATCCCGTTATTTGATTTATAAGATCCAATCGGCACCTGGCTTTTTATAGTTCTTCCATCATATTCAATACCTACATCCAGAGTTGTTAAGATAAGACTGCCATACGTTGCCGGGTTAACCGTATTGATAGCCCCCGCATCTGAAAATCCTGCAGAGATGCCTCCCATTCCGCGGTTTTGAATATTACCCGACGGAAGAATATTACCTACTCCATATCTTGAATAAGGTGAATTTTCCTGTGCAAAGCAAAACAATGGTAACGTAATAAGAAGTAAGCAGAATAAATTATGTTTTGGTATCATGATTGATTTCACTAATTGCATACAGCCCCTTAAAAATCAGGTCAGGGTCGGCAAATATCTTATTTTTAAGATGATGGGCAAAATAGAGAGCATCGCCACCGGTTAAAAGCGCGTTAAAGTTGCCGAACTTTTCGGCATAATTGTCGATAAGGCCATCGATTTCTGCTGCCAGCCCCATTAAAACACCGCTTAAAATGTTAGTGCGGGTATCATAACCTATCAACGGGAAATTCCACCCTGTAGCCACCGGCCCTGCATTAACCAGGGGGAGTTTGGCTGTATAGGCATTTAATGATTTAAGGCGCATTTCCATACCCGGTGAAATACTACCGCCAAGAAAGCTGTTGTATTTATTGATGAAATTATAGGTTATACAAGATCCGAGGCCAATCACCAGGTTATTTTTTCCCTTATAAAAATGAACGGCCGCGGCTGCAAGCGCCAGCCTGTCTGCGCCAATGGTTTCCGGCCTGCCAACCGGGGTAGTGAAAGGCAAAACACTTTGCGACCCCAGTTTGTGAAATAATGAATCCCGGGCAAGAATCGCTTCCATTCCGGGGTTGTGGTCAATAACTGATGAAAGAATTGTTTTGGCTGGTTGGTATTTGTTAACCAGAGCTTCAATAGTTTCATCATCAGCATTTTCAAGGGAAAATACTTCAATTAGCAGGGCATCTTTAAATACACCACATTTAAGACGCGTATTTCCAAAATCAAAACAAAGGGTGATACCCAAAATATTTATTTCAGTTAAAGATTACGATTTTCTTTGACACAAGTTACACGAATGAATGCAATGAAAACACTGATAAAGGCAATGAAAATACGAATGTCACGAATGAAAAGCAGCTCCACACTTTTTAGCGTAATTCGCCTAATTCGTGTAATTAGTGTCTAAGATCTTTCAGGTAATATTAAAACCTTTTATATTTTTAAAATGGCCGTTGAGTTTTATTTTTTCTTTCAGCAACTCCATTTCAGCAACTACCGGTAGCACTTTTGCCAGGTGACGTTTTAAATATTCCTGCCGTTGAAGCTCATTAGTAAGCGAAAGGAATTCATATTCTTCATCTAAAGTGAGGCCTGCATTATGCGCAACATCATAACTGTTCAATTCATCTTCTTCTTTGTGAAAAGGCTTTTTTACTTTAAGCAGCTTATGCAATTCTTTTATTGCGACAATCACCTTGCTCATGAGTAATTTTTTTCCATGGCCGCTATTAACAGGATAGCTTACGATCGCGCCACTGTATAATTTACCAGGAACGTCCGTGATGATTTCTAAAACCCTGAATACTTTTTGCCCGCGTGTCTTTATATCCATCTCGCCATTATCGTAAAGCTTCGAAATCTCAATAATTTCCATCAGTGTTCCCAGCTCATTTACTTTATTACCGATCACCACCGGCATTCCGAACGTCTTTTTATGATCGAAACATTCTTTTATAAGCTGTTTGTATTTTGCCTCAAAAATATGCAGGTTCAGGTCCTCACCTGGATACACAACGATCGATAGTGGGAATATGGGAATGAAGTTGGTCATTTCAACAGTTTGCATTTCAACAGGTTCAGGAATTATTAGCTGTTATTTTTTCCTGTGCTATTACTTCCTTTTAAAGATCCTTTTAAATTTCTTCCATACTAATTTGTATTCGGCTATGCGGGTATCGATTTTATCATTAAAATTTGGCAGAAATATATCTTTGCGTACAAATATGGTGTCACTGGCATCCTTATACCAACTTACATAATTCTCACGGGTCATCCAGTTGGTAATTTCAGTTATGAAAGGGTTTGTATAATATTTCCCGTGCGTTTCAACAGAGATAACAGCCGGCCGGCTTTTCAAATGTTTGATTGCATACCACTCGCTTCCTTCAACATCAACACTAAGCAGATCAATCGTGCCGTCATCGATATCAGAAAAAACCATGCAGGGCACTTCAATGGTATTTTCGTCACTTATCTTATATTTTTCATTAATAATTGCGGGGCTTGATTCCAAAGCCGTTACAAAAGTCGATCCTTCAGCCTTTGAAAGCTTTAGTGTGCCATTAAAATCCCAAACAGCAACAGGAAATAATTCTATTTTATAGTCTTTGAAATAATCTTTTATTTTCTCAGCCGCTAAAGGATCGGCCTCGACAAGAGTTGCACGCACCCCATCTTTTATAAAATCAAATATATTGGAGGTTTCAGGAAGATACACGCCTACTTCGCATACATGATTAAACGAAATATTCCTTTTTTTTAACTTCCGGTATATTTTTTTCAGGGGCTGATAGTTCATAATATATATGTAATAATGCAAAAATAAGCAAATGACTAATTTAAAATTTAAAGAGGATTGCGTGCAACCCGCAATATCATAAAATCCAGATCGAATTATTCCGGGTAATTCTTAATAACATAGTTTTATGCTGTAATTAATTTCGTTGGGAAATTATTCTAAAGATTAATAGGGCTGTATATCGGTTGAAAAAGGAGGAAAGCCATAATTTCGGTTTGAATTTGATAGACCGGTTATTAAACTCAACTTTTGTTCCGGGGCATGAAATTATATCACATGATGTTTTGTATTTTTCTGCGTACCCGCGCTGAATTAAATTTAACTGACTTTTGAAAGAAAAACCATCGCACATATTAATAAGCCGTACGGATAGCATCGGGGATGTTGTATTAACCTTGCCTGTTGCAAAAGTGTTAAAAGACTATTTCCCGGGTGTAAAAATCAGTTTTCTTGGCAAAAATTATACAAAAGCGGTCATTGATGCCTGTGTATATGTAGATGAATTTGTAAATGTGGATGACTTTCTAAGGGTTAACACCTATTCCAAAATCTCCCGCCCGGATTCAATAATACATGTTTTTCCTGTTAAGGCAGTTGCAAACCGGGCTAAAGAATTGCGTATTCCCGTAAGAATTGGAACTACTAACCGGTTATATCATTGGCTCACCTGCAACAGGCTGGTAAAACTGAGCCGGCAAAACTCAGATCTCCATGAGGCACAACTCAACTTAAAGTTGTTAAAGGGATTTGATATTAAACATGATTTCTCACTCAAAGAAATTGAAAATGCATTTGGATTAAAAAAGATGCAGCCGCTTAAAAAGAAATTTGCAGATCTCTTACATAAAGAAAAATACAACCTGATTATTCATCCTAAATCGAAGGGTAGTGCGAAGGAATGGGGATTAAAAAATTTTATTGAGCTTACGGGGTTACTCGATAAAAATCGATATAATATTTTTATCTCGGGAACAAAAAAGGAACGGGAAGTACTGCAACCTTTGTTTGAGGCAGTGGGAGACATGGTAACAGACATCACAGAAATGAACCTGGAAGAATTCATTTCATTTATAGCTCAAAGTGATGGAATGGTAGCGAATAGTACAGGCCCGCTGCAAATTGCAGGTACCATGGGTAAATATGCCTATGGTATTTTTCCACCATTGTGGCCAATAACCCCGGTAAGGTTTGGGCCATTGGGCGGACAAACAAGATCTTTCGTTATTGAAAAAAATTGCAGTGATTGCAAAAACAATTCGATCGAATGTTCATGCATACAACAAGTGGATCCGCTCTGGATAAAAGCTGCACTTGATAAAGACTGTGCGGTCCTTCTGAAACAAAACCGATATTTCGATTCAAGTAATTAAATAACCTGATGAAGCCGTGGAATGATTATTTACAACATATTAACCAGGGAGATTTTCATTCTCTCGCCAGGGTCATTTCCCTTGTAGAAAATGAAGTGCCGGGATATGAAGAAATATTGATGCAACTGGAACCTTCGCCAGTTATAATTATTGGAATAACAGGTGCCCCTGGTGCCGGCAAGAGTTCGCTCACGGATGCGCTAATAGGGGAAATGATAAAGGATGAAAAAAAAGTTGCCGTGGTGTGTATCGATCCTTCTTCGCCATTCACCCGGGGTGCACTACTTGGCGACAGGATAAGAATGAGCGAATGGTACACCCATCCTGATGTTTTTATTCGCTCGCTCGCCAGTAAAGGTTCACTTGGCGGGTTGCATCCAAAAACAATAGAGATCACCGATGTTATAAAAAGCGCCTTGTTTGATTATATAATTATAGAGACTGTGGGGGTTGGACAAAGCGAAGTGGAAATAGCGGCACTAGCCGACATCACTATCGTTATGCTTGTGCCCGAAGGCGGAGATGTGATCCAAACGATGAAGGTAGGGCTTATGGAAGTTGCCGATGTTTTTGTAATAAACAAATACGACAGGCCTGGTGCAGCCGGCTATTATAATAACCTGGCCCAGATGCTTGCACCGGTATTCAGCAGGTCGCAAAAAGAAATTCCTGTGTTAAAAACAATCGCTTCGCAAAAAGATGGAGTACCGGAACTTTACAAAGTAATAACCGGGTGGAATTTTGAAAAGGCATCATCAGGAAGAGTGGAAATATTAACCGAAAAAGTTTGGTCAATAATTCAAAACAGGAAAATGAAAAAAATTGATAAAAGCGAATTGAAGAGGGAGTTATCCACGATAGCAACAAAACCCGGGTTTAATATGTACCGGTTTGTTGAAAAATATTTGGCTGATCAGTGAAACAAATACTGAACAAAATTTTCCGGTGCGCTTTTAGCGATTGCTTTTCCACCATTTATAGCCTATGACGCCGATAGCAGCATAAGGAATAACCATCAGGTAAATAATTGCTGAATTAAATCCCTGGGCAGGTTTTTCGCCCATTTGCATAATTGTTTTCGAACAAATAGAACATTGCGCATCGCTTTTGAGAGCAGTGCCAGCAAAAAAGAAAAGAAAAAATGATAATATCAGGAGCCGTTTTTTCATAATAGAAGGAGCTGTAAAGTTAGTCCAAAATCAGCTTAAAAAAATACTAACTTTCTTTAAATAAAAAATTAATGGCTAACTCAAGAAGGTTCTTTTTACGGAAAGCCGGGCTACTTACAGGAGCAATCAGTTCAGGCGGCATTTTTAATCAATTGTATGCCGCTAATATCGAACATGCCAACAATAAAGTGGCCGGCATTTCCAGTGAGAAAGTTGCAGAAGATGAAGATTACTGGTCAGTTATACAACAGGCATACACCGTGAATCCAAGTATAATCAACCTGAATAACGGCGGCGTAAGCCCTTCACCCCGTGTTGTTCAGGATGCCCTGGAACGATATAACAAATTAGCTAATGAAGGGCCTTCTTATTTTATGTGGAGAATTCTTGACCAGGGGAGGGAACCTTTGAGAGAAAAGCTGGCTGAGCTGGCAGGTGCGCCTGCTGAGGAAATAGCCATCAACAGGAATGCCACGGAAGCATTGAATACAATTATTTATGGACTTGATCTGAAAAAAGGGGACGAGGTTATCGGCAGCAGGCAGGATTATCCAAATATGGTACATGCCTGGCAACAAAGAAACCTGAGAGAAGGTATTGTGTATAAACAAATAAGTTTTGATTTTCCTATAGAGGATGATGAGGTTATTGTGAGCGCTTATGAGAACGCAATTACACCAGCCACTAAATTGATACATGTTACCCACGTCATAAATTGGGTCGGGCAAATAATGCCGGTAAAAAAGATCGCTCAAATGGCACACAAAAAGGGTATAGAAGTAATCATAGATGGCGCTCATTCATTTGGGCTTTTGGATTTTAAAGTGCCCGAACTTGAAGGAGATTATTTCGGGACCAGCCTGCATAAGTTTTTAAGTGCCCCCATTGGCAGCGGAATGCTCTGGGTTAAAAAAGAGAAGATTGAAAAGCTATGGCCATTGCTTTGCAATGATAAGCCCGGCAGCGAAGATATCAGGAAATTTGAAAACCTGGGTACAAGAAGTTTCCCTATCGAGCAGGCTATCGGTGAAGCCGTTAATTTTCATAATGCTATCGGGTCAAAAAGAAAACAGGAAAGGCTTCATTATCTAAAAAAGTACTGGGCATCTGCTGTAAGGCTGCATCCCAAAGTTAAACTTCACACGTCTCTCCATCCAAAATATTCATGCGCTATTTGCGGCATATCGATAGCAGGTATGACGGCCGGAGAACTGGATAGCCGTTTATTTAATAAATATAAAATCCATGCAGTTGGTATTGTATGGGAAAATATAAGCTGTGTGAGAATTACCCCGCATGTTTATACAACCCTGAAAGACCTTGACAAATTGATAACGGCCATCAATGAGATTGCTGATGGTAAAAGCACCTAATAAAAAATCCTTCATTTTTACATGAAGGATCACTAATTATTTTCCACCTTTTTCCTTAATACATTATTATATGGCGACGATATGATAATTCAAAGGCTGCTGGTTCGGGACTATCCTAAAGATCTGCCATCTGCATTGATTTTTGTTGCTTCTTCCTGTCGTCTTCATTTAAGATCACTTTCCGCATACGTATGTGCTTTGGTGTTATTTCAATGCACTCGTCCTGCTGAATGTATTCCATGCATTCTTCAAGAGTCATCATGATCTTAGGCGCAGCACGCGAGGCATCGTCACTACCGCTTGCGCGGTGGTTGGTAAGTTTTTTAGGTTCCGTAGCATTTACCACAAGATCTCCCGGTTTTATATGCTCGGCAATTATCTGTCCTGCATAAACCTCTTCATTGGGATCAATAAAAAACCTTCCACGATCCTGTAATTTATCAATTGAATAGGCAGTCGTTCTTTCTGTATTCTTTGAAACTAAAACGCCATTACTTCTTCCGGGGATATTTCCTTTCCATGGTTTGTATTCTAAAAACCTGTGAGCCATTACAGCCTCACCTGCCGTATTGGTAAGCATGTTTGATCTTAGACCTATTAACCCGCGGGATGGTATTTCAAATTCAAGATGTTGCATTTCACCCTTGGTCTCCATGATCAGCATTTCACCTTTTCTCTGCGTAACCAGGTCGATAACTTTTCCGCTATACTCCGCCGGCACGTCCACAACAAGGTTCTCGTAAGGTTCACACTTTTTACCGTTGATCTCCTTGGTAATTACCTGCGGTTGCCCGATCGTCATCTCAAAACCCTCGCGCCGCATGGTTTCAACCAGGATGCTTAAATGCAGGATGCCACGACCATAAACCATAAAACTATCGGCACTGTCGGTATCCGTAACTTTAAGGGCAAGATTCTTTTCAAGTTCTTTTTCCAGCCTGTCCTTTAAATGTCTTGACGTAACAAATTTTCCATCCTTGCCAAAAAAGGGCGAGTTGTTGATGCTAAACTGCATGTTCATGGTGGGTTCATCAACACTCGTGACCGGTAAGACCTCAGGATTGTCAAAATCGGCGATCGTTTCACCAATATTGAAACCTTCAACACCCACAACAGCACAGATGTCACCTGCGCTTACTTCGGCTACTTTCTTTTTTCCGAGTCCTTCGAAAACATACAATTCTTTAACCCTGCTCTTTACGACTTTACCATCAAGCTTCATTAATGAAATCGGCTGATTATCTTTTATTGTTCCCCTGGCAATCCTTCCTACAGCGATCCTTCCTAAAAAGGATGAATAGTCAAGAGAGGTGATCTGTAACTGAAGATTACCTTCAGATACCTGCGGTGGCGGAACTTTCTCCAGTATGGTATCAAGTAAAGGAAATATATTATCAGTTTGCGTAAGAGATGTATTCATCCAGCCATGTTTGCTGGAACCATAAATTGTAGGGAAATCCAGTTGTTCTTCGGTAGCGTCAAGATTAAAGAATAATTCAAACACAGCGTCATGCACTTCATCTGGACGGCAATTGGGTTTATCTACTTTATTGATCACCACAATAGGGTGAAGGTGTAACTGCAAAGCTTTTTGCAGCACAAACCGTGTCTGCGGCATTGGTCCTTCGAAGGCATCCACCAATAACACCACACCGTCAGCCATTTTTAAAACTCTTTCAACTTCTCCACCAAAGTCGGCGTGACCAGGAGTATCGATCACATTAATTTTTACGCCTTTGTACATTACCGATATATTCTTACTGAAAATAGTAATGCCTCTTTCTCTTTCAAGATCATTGCTGTCCATTATCAGTTCACCTGTTTCCTGGTTGTCCCTGAAAATATTTGTACTGTGCAAAATTTTATCAACCAGGGTAGTTTTACCGTGATCTACGTGGGCTATTATAGCGATATTTCTTATTTCCATACTAGTGTTTTTCCAACAGGCACCTTTAAATAACAAATGCCTCTTTTTTTAAGTGTGCAAAGGTACGTTAAAACCTCCTGAAGGCAAGGGCAAAACAGAAACTTAACAGTTAAGTCTGTATTTTTGAAAAATTCAACACCCTGATCGTTGCCAGCTAATAATATAATACAAACGGCTAATACATAACCATTGACAAAAAAACGCCTTCCTAACCTACTTCTATGTGTGGTATTTGACCTTATAGGCAGTACAAGTTACCTGCTGCCATTTTTTGGTGAGGCCGGTGATATTATATGGGGACCGCTTTCAGGATTGATATTCTATTTTATGTTTGGTAAAAGGTTTGGTGCATTGGGAGGCGTGCTTTCATTTCTTGAGGAGATTTCTCCGGGTCTCGATTTCATCCCCACTTTTACTATAGCATGGTTTTTAAGAAAGTACGATATTAACAAAGAAGCAAAATCCAGAAGCGATTTAATATTTAAGCCGCAGTAAAAGAAAGAAACGACCTGCAATAAAAATAAGTAGTTTTAAAAATAAATTTTATTGCAATGAGGAATTCCGCTTGTTTTCTTGTTTTATTTTTTCTTTTTCTGAACTGCTTTGGCCAGGACAGCATAACGATCACCGATATACGCGGTACAGAAAAGTTATTCAGCCTGAAATTTACTGACGCTAAAGAGGATTCTCTTACCAGCCAGGTAAAGGACCGGAGTAAAGAATACGATAAGATGCACCGGTTTTCTCTCGACAATTCCATTCCAATGTCCCTGCTGCAAAGCCCGTTATTGGCTTACATGGATTTGAATAAAAAGCAATTACCGGTAAAATTTGATATTCCCGGGGGCGTAAATATACCCGCGAATAAGAATGATCTTGCGTTTTATTCGATTCCCCAACTTGCATCATTAATTAAAAACAAAAAGATATCTTCTGTTGAGCTTACTAAATTTTTCATTGAGCGTTTGAAAAAATATGGCGATACCCTTCAGTGTGTTATTTCATTAACAACTGATATTGCCATGCTACAGGCCGCACGTGCCGACCAGGAAATCGCCGCTGGTAAATACAGGGGCCTGCTTCATGGTATTCCTTACGGACTTAAAGATTTATTCGCCGTGCGTGGAACTAAAACTACCTGGGGAGCCGAGCCATACAAAAACCAGGTAATTGACAACGATAGTTATGCTTTTAGCAGGCTTACGGAAGCCGGGGCCGTATTGGTTGCGAAATTAACATTAGGCGCCCTTGCTATGGATGATTATTGGTTTGGCGGACGCACAAAAAATCCATGGAAGATGCTGGAAGGCTCGAGTGGCTCATCTGCAGGATCCGCGGCAGCAACAGCTGCGGGACTTGTTCCTTTTGCTATTGGCACGGAAACCTACGGGTCTATAATTTCCCCATCAACTGTCTGTGGCGTTACGGGTTTGCGCCCGACATTTGGTTCAATAAGCAGGAGTGGGGCTATGACCTTGTGCTGGAGCCTTGACAAGGCCGGCCCGATATGCAGAAGCGCTGAGGATGCAGCCATAGTTTTTAATTATTTACATGGTACCGATGGGAAAGACGGCGCCGCAGTGAATATGCCGTTTAATTATAATGGCAAAGCAGACTTATCAAAGATGAAGATTGCCTTTGCACAAAATTATTTTGGCAAAAAAGATACACTGGGAAACGAAAATGAAGTGCTTGAGGTTTTTAAAAAAGCTGGCGCATCGTTGATCCCCATTGATTTCCCCGATACCGGGCTTTACAATTTTGACATTATCAGCATTGTATTAGGTGCTGAAAGCGCTGCTGCTTTTGATGGCTTTACACGGTCGGGCCTTGATGATAAGATGACACGGCAGGGCAAGGGCGAATGGCCCAATTATTTCAGGGCTGCAAGATTTATACCCGCCGTGGAATATGTAAATGCAAACCGTTTTCGGTATTTGCTGATGCAGAAAGTAAATGAGGTTATTGAGAAATATGATGTAATTATTTGCCCTACTTGGGTAGGCAACCAGGCCGCAATTACCAATTTAACCGGCCATCCTGCAATTAGCATTCCGACAGGGTTTGATAAAAAAAATGCACCCACAAGCATAACGCTTGTCGGGAAATTATATGATGAAGCAACGATCCTCTCGATTGCTAAAATCTACCAGGATGCTACACAATGGAATAAAAAACATCCGGAATTTTTTAAATAATTAATAGCAGCTTTCACGAAAGAGAGGTATGGGAAAGCTTGCAAAATTCATTTCAAAAGAACAAATAAAAGGGCTTGGGGATGCTGCCGCCGGCATCGATGGGAATTTTTATAATAACTAAAACTTATCATATGAAAAAAGTATGCGTTTCGATTGTGCTCCTTTTAATTTTTCAATCCTCATTTCCCCAGGAAAAAAAAATAACCGGTTTCTATGAAAAAAATGTCGGGCGCCAGCTTGATCTTGAATCCAGCTTCGACAAGAACTTAAGCATAAAAAATATCGGGGAAAAAATTAAAAAACTTTCTGCAAAGCCACATCACATAAGTTCGCCCGGCAGTAAAGAAAATGCAGTGTATATCCTAAACCAATTCAGGAGTTTTGGCTGGGACGCAAATATTGAAACTTTCCACGTCCTTTTTCCAACTCCCAAAACAAGATTGCTGGAAATGACATACCCCACGACTTATACTGCGATTTTAAAAGAGCCTGCGTTAAAAGAAGATGCTACTTCGGGCCAGGCTGGCCAGTTGCCAACCTACAATGCCTGGAGTGCCGATGGGGATGTTACTGGTGAATTGGTATTTGTAAATTATGGACTGCCGGAAGATTATGAAATGCTGGATAAAATGGGTATCGATGTGAAAGATAAAATAGTTATTGCAAAATACGGACGAAGCTGGAGGGGGATTAAGCCAAAATTGGCACAGGAACATGGTGCTGTGGGATGTATCATCTATAGTGATCCCGCCGACGACGGATACTTCCTCGGGGATGTGTATCCAAAAGGTGCTTTCAAAAATGAATTTGGGGTACAACGCGGTTCCATAATGGATATGGTAATTTATCCGGGCGATCCGTTGACTTCCGGCACAGGAGCTACTGAAAATGCGAATAGACTGGATAGGTTACAAGCCCCTAATCTTTTAAAAATTCCCGTATTGCCATTAAGTTACCATGATGCCACACCCTTGCTTAAGGCGCTTGAGGGGCCCGTAGTGCCACCGGACTGGCATGGGGGTTTGCCATTTGCCTATCATATGGGGCCGGGTAAATCCAGGGTTCATTTGAAAGTCGCTTTCAACTGGAATATTGTTCCTTGTTATGACGTGATCGCAAAAATACAGGGCGCTAAATTTCCTGATGAATGGATCATAAGAGGCAATCACCACGATGCGTGGGTAAATGGTGCGGAAGATCCCGTAAGTGGATTGTCTGCAATGCTGGAAGAAGCAAAATCGATCGGGTTAATGGTAAGCACAGGCTGGAAGCCGGATCGCACCATTATATATTGCGCGTGGGATGGGGAAGAGCCGGGGCTTCTTGGTTCTACCGAATGGTTAGAAGAACACGAAAAAGAATTGCAGGAAAAAGGGGTAGTGTATATTAATTCGGATGATAATCAGCGTGGGTTTCTATATGCTGAAGGTTCGCATGCGTTGGAACCGTTAGTCGATGGAATTGCAAAAAGTGTTATTGATCCTCAAACAAATGTGAATGTATTTGAACGCAAAAAAGCACACGACGCTATATTGGCAACCGGTAGTGACGCAAAGAGAAGGGTACTTGATCAAAAAGAGTTGACTTTAGATGCCATGGGTTCCGGTTCCGATTATTCTTCTTTTATTCAACATGCCGGCATCCCTGCCCTGAACCTGGGTTATGGCGGTGAAGGAGGCGGCGGTGACTATCATTCTATTTACGATTCTTACGATAACTATGTAAAATTCAAAGATTCGGGTTTTCAATATGGAGTTGCACTTGCACAAACAGCCGGGCATACGGTTTTGAGAATGGCCAATGCTGATGTGCTCCCTTTTGATTATACGCACTTGTACAAAGCAGTAAATGTTTATACAAATGAATTGATAAGCCTTTTAAAAAAAAGCAGGGAATCAACCGAAGTTGAAAACGAGGTGATCAGGTCGGGCGGATATAGTGCGGGCGAAGATCCCTCTAAAAAGTATAGAGCTCCAGTTCAAAAAACGGAAGTTCCATATCTTGATTTTTCAACTTTACAAAATGCCGTGGAAGAATTGAAAAAAAGTGCCGATAGTCTCCAGGAGAGTTTTACAAATAAACTACAAACCGGAGCTGCAAGTAATAATTTTAACCAGCGGCTTTATCATGCAGAGCAGCAATTACTCAATGAAACGGGGCTTCCGCGCAGGTCATGGTACAAGCATGCCCTTTATGCACCCGGGTTTTATACAGGTTATGGGGTAAAAACCATGCCCGGCATCCGTGAGGCTATAGAAAAAAGGAATTGGACAGAAGCACAGGAGCAAATTGAAACAGATGCAAAAATTGTTCATAAGCTTGCAGATTTTCTGATGTCGGCAGCTACTACCAAATAGAATATTGCTTACAAATAATTCAATAAGTGCGCATTGTAATAAATTGAATAATTAGGCCGTTTTCTTCACGTTTCTTTTACGCTTTCAGTTGTAAATTGCACATCCTATGCGATTTCAACTTAACTCATCTTATAAGCCCGCAGGTGATCAGCCGCAGGCCATAGAACAACTCACCCGTGGTATTTTAGAAGGAGAAAAATACCAAACCTTGTTAGGTGTTACCGGAAGCGGTAAGACATTTACCATGGCTAATGTCATTCAGAATGTGCAAAAGCCCACACTCGTACTTACCCATAATAAGACGCTTGTGGCGCAACTGTACGGTGAATTCCGGCAGTTTTTCCCGGATAATTCGGTCGGGTATTTCGTTTCTTACTATGACTACTATCAGCCGGAAGCATATATGCCCGTTAGCGATACCTATATTGAAAAGGACCTGAGCATTAATGAGGAACTCGATAAATTGCGATTGCAGGCTACTTCCCAATTGCTCACGGGCCGCAGGGACATCATTGTTGTGGCGAGTGTAAGTTGTATTTATGGCATAGGTAATCCAAAAGATTTTGCAGAAGGTGTGGTAAGGATTAAAGAAGGACAGACGATCAGCCGGCAGGGATTTTTGCATTCGCTTGTGAATGGTTTATATTCAAGGACACAGGGAGATTTTGCCCGTGGCACTTTTCGCGTGAAGGGAGATACCGTAGATATCAACCTCCCTTACATGGATAATGGATACCGCGTTACTTTTTTTGGCGACGAAATTGAAAGCATCGAAACACTTGAACTTAATACCGGTAAGAGGATTATGAAAGTGGATGATGCGGCGATTTTCCCTGCAAATTTATATATAGCGCCAAAAGATAAATTGCAACAAATACTTTATGAAATACAGGATGAAGCAGGAAGGCAGACAGCATATTTCAAAAGTGCCGGAAAATATATCGAAGCACAAAGGATTTCGGAGCGCGTCAACTACGATGTTGAAATGATCAGGGAGCTTGGGTACTGTAACGGAGTTGAGAACTATTCAAGATTTTTTGACCGGCGAGAGCCCGGCACACGGCCTTTTTGCCTGCTTGATTATTTCCCCAATGACTTTTTATGTGTTATAGATGAAAGCCATCAGACCATTCCACAAGTGAGTGGGATGTATGGCGGAGACAGGTCCAGGAAACTGATCCTTGTGGACTACGGTTTTCGTCTACCCTCAGCGTTAGACAACCGCCCGCTGAATTTTGATGAATTTGAAGGCATGCTTAACCAAACCATTTATGTAAGTGCCACACCGGGAGATTATGAACTGGAAAAAACCGGTGGGATACTAGTGGAGCAGGTCGTAAGGCCAACCGGCTTATTGGATCCGCCGATTGAGATCCGCCCGTCAGTAAATCAGATTGATGACCTGCTTGATGAAATTGATAAAAGGGTTACCAGTGGCGACAGGGTGTTGGTAACAACCCTGACAAAGCGAATGGCAGAAGAGATGGATAAATACCTGCATCGGATCAACATCAAATCAAAATACATACACAGCGAAGTCCATACTTTGGACAGGATAGAAATTTTACGCGAATTGCGCCTCGGGGAAATAGATGTATTGGTAGGGGTAAATCTTTTGCGTGAAGGCCTCGACCTTCCGGAAGTTTCACTGGTTGCGATATTGGATGCCGATAAAGAAGGTTTTTTGCGCAACGAAAGGTCGCTCACACAAACTGCAGGCAGGGCTGCCCGGAATATTGAAGGCCTGGTAATTTTTTATGCTGATAAGATCACCGAGAGTATGCAAAAAACAATTGATGAAACGACGCGCCGGCGGGAAAAGCAAATTGAATATAATATTGAGCACAACATAACTCCTACAACCATTAAAAAATCGATCGAGCAGATCATGAGCCAGACTTCTGTGCTTGATATAAAAGGGTATGATGAAAAATCACCTTATGCTGTTGATGAAGTGGTCAATTTTGCTGCAGAAGAACAGGTTCAATATAAAACCATTCCCCAAATGGAAAAAGCGGTGACCAACATCAAGCGGCAGATGGAGAAAGCTGCGCGTGATCTTGATTTTATGGAAGCGGCCAAATTGCGTGATGAAATGTTCAGGATGCAGAAGGAATTACAGCAAATGAAGCATTAATAAAGGTGTATCATTTGATTAACAACTCCATTTGTGATTTTAATTATTTGGGTGTTTTTATTTACCAACGTAAGATTAAAAGTTCCTGAGGCCTTACAACCTGGTATGATACGGTAACCCGGTAACAAAATCGGTTCCTGATTTCGTTTTGCAATTTGAAACGGAAATATTTAAAGAACCTGATTGAAAAATATAAGCCTGTACTGAATCTACCGGCTGCGGATTTCCAAAATTATCTGTTATTGAAAGCTGGCAATTCGGATCAGTACCATTAACTACTGTAGCGACTGGCTCAAGAAAAGCACAACCGCCTTTATAAAATAAATCCTTCCACCAAATACAGCCGGCATATCGATAAATACAGCCGGCTTTCCATGATGGCTAAATATAGCAGCGGTGCCAATATTATTATTATTATCACCCCAATATTTATAGGTTGTACCGTTATAGTCGAAGCTAAATTGATTTTTATTCAGCTCATTGTTATTTTTCTTGCACGAAAAAATTAAACAAAGCGATGCTATTGGATAAAAAAAAAAGAGCGTTTCATAGACCTGGATTTAAGTGATTAATCAGTTTACTGGCATTATTTTTCTTTAGTGCATGATAAAAGCTGCCTGGTTGACGAAGAGATAGGTATTAGATTGTCATAATCCAATTTTTAATGTAACAGCTGGTTGAATTTTACAGGCAAAACTATTTTGCTGCAGTAATAAGTTCCTTTTAGCACCGAAGCTCAGCGCCGCGGCCTTTCTCTTATTTCTGGCAGCGCTTGTAAAAAATGGGATACTTGTTACACCAACGACGGCTCCTCCTATTGCAATTAATGCTCCCGTAGCGTTGAAGCCCCATTCATTATCTGAATAGTTATTTATGTTAAGCAAACCATAAGTTGCGATTCCGGTTCCTGTGCCAAGTAATATCCAGGCTATAGTTTTCTGAATTTTGATTTTCCTCAAATAATGGTCCCTGGAGAATGTTGGAGTTGTTGATTGTCCAAATGATGTTACCGCAAAAAGTAACAATGCCATAAAAAAAACATTTTTTTTCATAATAATTATTAATTTTTTCATAAAAATTTTTATATAATCGAAGGTGCGCAATCAAGGGAAAAATGTGGGCTGATGTTTTACAATTAGTTAGAAATACAACAGGAATGAGTTTATTTGGGACTAATCAGTTTATTCAATTCGCACATGTAGGTAACCAGAAACGGTGAATGTAACTCACTGTTTCTGGCTTTTAATTAATTACAGGTTGGTAATGGAGATGGATACGATGTGGAAAAAGTATTATTTTTCCAGCAATTATTGGTTCCGTTTCCGTCCCATAAAAGATCTACAGCCGGTAATGGTAACGTTGCCGGAGGAGCAGTACCATTATTTACAAGTAAGTTATTGATAATTTTTGTACCGTCAGGGTTAGGCTCAATATCTGCAAAGGCTTCAGGGGGGAGGCCTGCCAATGCACCCAGGATAACGGTACTTAAAGTGCCGATGCCTTCAGTATTATTATTACTGATCTTATTATTTTTTATGGTAGCATTATCTACCCCCACTAAAAGAATTCCTGAGCCGCTGGGCACAACGGCCTCAAAGCCGGAGGTAGCAAAATTCAGATGATTGTTATTCTCAATATTATTATCTGCTACTAAAATGTTTGAAGATGTTTTAACATCAAATCCGGGTAATAAAACAATCAGTAAGCCACCTGCATTATCATATGAATGATTTTTTGAAAAAGCTATATCACTGCTGTTCTCAATTTCAAAGCCGTTCACGTTCCCATAAGCTTCGCAGTCCTGTACTGCAATACTCTCCGACTCTATAATATGAATACCGGTATCAGGATGGCCTGTCGCTATACAATATTCAATAAGTCCATTTTTGCAAAATGCCGGGGAAAGCCCGAATTCTCCGTTGTTGATAGTAACCACATGCGACAATAAAAAATTGTCTGTATGGTCAAGCGAAACCCCGATCTTTTTAAAATTTTGAATAGTGACATTTTTTAGGACAAATCCATCGCCCCCATCCTGAACACTAATTCCATTTTCCACGTCGCCGGGATTTTGAATGATTACTTTTTCAGATGCAAAACATGCGGAACCAATAAGGTGGATCCCCGCTTTGTTTACTACTATCGCCTCATTATAAGTGCCCGCTTCTATAAAAATGGAGGCGCCGGGTGTAGCCGCGTCAACAGCAGCCTGTATAGACCCACCCTTATGCACAATGATAGCCCTGCCCTTTCCATTAAAAGAATCGCCATCATGGCAAGGCGGGGGAAAATCTCTTTTACAACTAATAAAAGCGATTGACATTATAATTACAATTGCCGGTAACCAGGCAGTCTTTCCCGGTAAAAATTCTGAATGACTGAATTGTAGTGAATTTTTCATTTTAGACCTCCTTTTTAAATTGATAAATAAATATGGTAAAGCGTTTTGATTTAGTAATGCTCATCAAAGTGCGTGGTAAATATTTTTATGAAGGATTATTTTACTAATGCACCTATAATTTTTCTAAAATATTTTGTCTCATTGATGGAAACTTTTCTTTATTTCGCCTATTATAAATTTCTTTTTTACAAGAGTTCCAACAAATGCTCCAGCCAGGGCTCCTGTTACCGCACCAATAAATCCGCCAGCTACTAAATTTTCAGCAGCAGTCATACCACCAGCAAATTGTAAACAGAATTAAGATAACTACCATAAGAGCTATTCTGAACTTTAGTTGGCAAAACGGGGTCACCTCCTAACGCCAGGCCGGCGATCGTTCCTGCAGCCAGCCCGATTAAACCACCTTGCAAAGCCCCACGCCCTGCGGCGCCTATTCTTTTTAATCTCAATTTTTTTAAATGATCATAAGAATAAGAATACAGGTAATCATTTGGTTTTGACTAAACTAAAATGAAGAAGAGATGGGAACGGGTATATATTTGAATCGTGTAGCCTGGCAAGATAGCCGGAGCCTGCTTTTGTGCCGGAAGTTATAAGTGATACTTTATAAATTCTTTTTTTAATGCAAGGCTATAACCACAAGGCGCTTTTTGAGTTCACATTTAAGTGTACAATCATTCCCAGAATACACAATCCTAAAAATTTAATTGACTTATTCATAATTGTATCGTTAGGTTTTAAAAGTTGTATAATATTTTTTTTAAATGGATAGCCACGTCACCCTGGTAAGTCTTTCATTTTTGCTATTTGTTTAATTTTTTAATAAATAGGTGAAAACTTTGATTATGCAGCGCTGATTAAATATTTAAACAAAATACTACCAGCCGATACCCTTATCCTAATTGATAAATACTATCCAATTAGTTTTTTTGGTAATTAATAAAGAGTAAGAACAGAAACACCCAGGAGAGTAAGAATATGCGCCAAATTTTAAAAAACAGAATGAAGCATATATTAATATTTGCAAAAAATTAAGTAGGATGAGCTGTTTTTTACTAAAATTTTATTTAATTTTTTTTGAGCCCTTTTTTAAAGACTGTTAATTAAAATAATGTTATAACGAGTGAGCTCTCTCTTGTTTAGCAATCGCAATTCTTCATTAATATGAATTATGACTAAGATATTTACATTCCAATGTGCCACCCACTGTAAAAAGCGACAACTTTTTGGTTTTTTACTTTATTATGACGATAAGGTTTCTTACTTAAATTATACATACGAATCCCGGGCAAAGAGAATTTGTATAA
The DNA here is from genome assembly GCA_039934515.1 of Ginsengibacter sp. Taxonomy (GTDB): domain Bacteria; phylum Bacteroidota; class Bacteroidia; order Chitinophagales; family Chitinophagaceae; genus Ginsengibacter. Next base: position 1,889 of record JBDTLZ010000211.1, on the reverse strand, counting down.
ACAATTAATATGGTTTCTGCTATCCAGATAAAACCTGCCCTTATACTGCGGCCTTTTGTGACTTGCTACGCGTTATGTGCATTTAATACCGGGAACTGGAAATGACAAGACCTATGCATGCAGTTCATGAGTATTTTATGTCGTTTTTTTTGAAAGATAAGATTTGTGACTTAAGGGATGATTCAGAAAAGGCCATGGGTACGTAGTCAAATGTTATGACTTCCATGTTTACCCAACTACAAGAATGTACTTATTGGAAAGGAGTCTTTGTTTTGTTCCATGTACAGATTAAGTGCAATGACATATTTGCAATATTTGGCATTCCGCATTGAAAGAAGATTCGTGAATGAAGTGGTATGCCCCAAAATTATATGCGGGGATAACAAGATTTTATAATGCGCTTGAAAACCAGATGATGCATCCCGGGGGAAAGCTGGGCGAATATTACTTAAGAGGGTTGTTATTTCGGCCAGGCTCATTTTATAAGAGAAGTGAAAATGTTTTCTTCCAAAACACCCGACGAACTATTTAAGTATACACCAACACCTACAGAAGATTTCATAGAAAAAGTAGGAAATTAACCCCGAAATCTGTAATGGCGATTAAAAAATTCCGATGCAATTATTTTTTTGCAAATGCCGGGTTAGCCCTCGCCACCTTTTTATACACCGGGCAACTCTCAATATGTGCGCCCTGTAAATAACCGGTGCTCATCAGGAACTCATTAACAATCTCTCCGCCGGTAAACCTAAAAGTTGATTTAAAAAGTTTGACCCATTCATCCCTGGTTTTCGGATGGTGATGATCCAGCCATTTTTTAAATGACCCGGATTCTTTTTGAATTCGCAATAACGTTTTTGCATTTTCAATAGCTGCATTTATTTTTAGCCTGTTACGGATGATGCCGGCATCATTCATTAACCGTTCGAAATCCTTTTCATTAAAAGCCGCTACTTTGTTAATATCGAAATTTTTGTAAGCTTTTTTAAACTGCTGTTGTTTATTGAGTATTGTACTCCAACTAAGACCTGCCTGGTTAATTTCAAGTATGAGCCGTTCAAATAGTTCGTCGTCATTGTCAATAGGAAAGCCGTAAGCAGTATCATGATACACCCGGTGTACCGTGTTTTTATCCATTGTTGCTACAACATCGCAATATGATGTCGGGTTGGCCATAAACTTTTTTAGTATGGAGGTGAAATTAGCTTAAAAACATCTTTATAAAGTTCTAAAATTAAAAAATTTATGAGGATGCTTGTATCTTTAGTTAAAAGACACATAATCATTAAAAACAGAACAGGTATGAACAAGCCGGAAAAATTTGATTGTAAGAATAACTACGTTTTAGAAGATGAGCGTGTATTGCTTCGCTCCCTGCAGCAGGACGATTTTTATCATTTGTTGCCATTCGCATTAAAAGAACCTGAATTGTGGAAGTTCTCTTTAGTGAGTGCTGCTGGGGATGAAGGATTACAAAATTATTTGAACATTACGTTTAAAGCAAGAGAGGAAGGAAAAGAATATCCCTTCATCGTTTTTGACAAGAAGACAAAGGAATATGCGGGCAGTACCAGGTTTTATGACATTCAAACCGAATTACAAACCCTGCAGCTTGGTTATACCTGGTATGGTAAAAAATTCCAGGGTACCGGGTTGAACAAGCATTGTAAATACCTGCTGCTTTCCTTTGCATTTGAGCGAATTGATATGGAAAGATTTGAGTTAAGGGCAGATAATAATAATACAAGAAGTATTGCTGCAATGAAATCCATAGGCTGTAAAGTAGATGGGGTTTTGCGGAGCAATATGCCCACACGTGAAGAAGGCAGGAGAAGGGATAGTATCGTGCTGAGTATTTTGAAAAATGAATGGTTTGATGAAGTGAAAAA
>JBDTLZ010000210.1:0-4711 GCA_039934515.1 Ginsengibacter sp. | reverse complement strand
ATAAAGGTATTGAACTGAATACATTTACGATCCGGGATACTATTAATAATGCGATTGTAATTGATGGCGCAGTTAATACCACCGACTTCTTTAATTATAGCTTTAACCTGAAGATCAATGCAGACAACTTCCAGGCAATTAATTCCACTAAAAAAAATAATAAGCTTTTTTACGGCAAAATGGTTTTTTCAACTGCCCTTACGATTACAGGAGATCAAACGCACCCTGTAGTTGATGGCAACTTAACCATTAATGATAAAACAGATTTTACGATGGTATTACCACAGGCTGAGCCGGGTGTGGTGCAGCGCGATGGTATTGTAAGATTTGTTGATTATAGCGCGACGCCCCAGGATTCTTTGTTCCTGGCTCCTTATGATTCTTTAAAAAAATCGCCGTTGATCGGTTATGATGTTAGTATCAATATCAATGTGAATAAAGAAGCAGTTTTTAACCTTATAGTAGATGAAGGAAATGGTGATTTCCTGAGACTCAAGGGTGCTGCGCAGTTAACTGCCGGTATCGACCCAAGTGGAAAAATCACATTGGTAGGCTCCTACGAAATTGAAGAAGGTTCGTACGCACTTTCCTTTAATTTTATTAAAAGAAATTTTATTATACAAAAAGGCAGCAGGGTTGTTTGGACAGGAGAGCCCACAACAGCGCAGGTCGATGTAACCGCTATCTACATTGCCAATACTGCGCCTTTAGACCTCGTACAAGGCCAGGTGGAAGGCAATACTGCTATTTATAAGCAGAAACTTCCATTTGAAGTGCACCTTAATATTAAAGGAGAATTACTTCAGCCTGAAATTGCCTTTGACGTCGTACTTCCACAGGATAAAAATTACAGCGTCTCAACAGATATCATTGGCAATGTCCAAACCAAGTTAACACAGCTCCGCCAGGAGCCGGGTGAACTGAACAAGCAGGTGTTCGCCCTTCTTCTGCTAAACCGGTTTGTTGGAGAAAATCCTTTTGAGACCAGCAGCGGAGGCGGTTCGAGCGCAACTGGTTTTGCAAAAGAAAGTGTAAGCAAATTACTTACTGAGCAGCTAAACCAACTTGCAGAAGGATTGATTCAAGGTGTTGATATAAATTTTGATGTAGCAACTACCCAGGATTACAGTTCCGGAAACCAGCAGGAACACACCGATTTTAATGTAGGCCTGTCTAAAAGACTGCTTAATGATCGCTTGCTTGTAACTGTCGGCACCAATTTTGAACTGGAAGGCGCCAGGTCAACTAACCAGCACCAAAACAATGCATCCTCTCCCAATATCGCGGTTGATTATAAGTTAAGTAAGGACGGCAGGTACCTGTTGCGCGCTTATCGCAAAAATGATTACACCGGGGCACTGGAGGGTTATGTCATAGAAACGGGTATAGGGTTTATTATATCTGTTGACTACAACACATTTAAACAGATCTTCCAGAGAAGAAAAGCGCCGAAAAACAAAAAGAATAAAACACCGGCTCCGGCTGCTACCACCGATTCCCAGGCAGTTAATGATGATAAACAAAAACTTACAACACCGGCAAAAGAAAATTAAATGAGGAACAGACTTATCGGAATTTATTATTGTACTACAGTCGTCGCTTTTGTAATCCTATCTTCCTGCAACCTAACCAAATTTGTACCCAAAGACGATGCGTTATATACAGGTGCGTCTGTTAAAGTTAAAGACAGCACCCTTTCCAAAAAAGAAAAGAATAAAGTTCTTGATTATACGGAGCACCTCCCCCGCCCAAAACCAAACAGCAAGTTCTTAGGTATTCCTTTTAAGCTTGGATTGTATAACCTTGCCGGTGATCCAAAGAAAAAAGGTTTCATAAGAAAATTTTTTAGAAAAATCGGAGAGCCGCCGGTATTACTCAGTAGTGTAAACCTTGACTACAATGTAAAGGTCCTTAGGAATTCGCTCGAGAATATTGGCTACTTCCGCACAGACGCAGGGGGTGATACGATCGTTAAAAAAAAGAAAGCAACCGCTATATACACTCTTGAGCCGGGGCCTCAATATACAATTAATGAAATAAATTTTGTTACAGACAGTACCTCTCTCGGGAAGGCGATCCTTCAAACAAAACCAAAAACTTTATTTCGCCATGGCGATGCATTCAATCTTGATGTTATCAAGGGCGAGCGGTTACGCATAGACGCAATATTAAAAGAGGAAGGTTATTATTTCTTCAGCCCCGATTTGCTAATCGTAAATGCAGATAGCACAAAGAAAGGTGATCACCAGGTAAACCTCTACCTGATGGTTAAAGAAAACACTGCCGATATTTCAAAAAAACCATTTATAATAGATAATGTATTTATTTATCCAACGTATCGCATAAATCCCACCGCGGCCGATTCATCTTATAATTCGGCCATTCTTTACAATGGATATTATATTATTGACCCCCGAAAAAGATTTAAAGAAAAACTTTTTCCACGCATTTTGAGATTTGATTCAGGAGATGTATATAACAGGAAAGACCACAATCTTACCCTCAGCCGCCTCATAAATCTTGATGTCTTTAAATTTGTAAAAAACAGGTTTGAGGTTGGTGATGATGCTCTCGATACAGGAAGGTTAAACGCTTTTTATTACCTCACGCCCCTGCAAAGAAAATCCCTGCGAGCGGAAATAAGCGGCAATACCAAGTCAAATAATTATACAGGATCGCTGATTACTTTATCCTGGTTACACAGGAATTTCTTAAGGGGTGCAGAACATTTGAGCATACATGCCAATGTAGGTACAGAAGTCCAGTATAGTGGAACACAAAGCGGCTTCAATACATACCGGCTTGGCGGAGGCTTCACCTTTACTACACCGCGTTTTGTAGTTCCTTTTTTCAAATTCAATACGACCAGCGCTTATGTTCCGCGGTCAAAAATTGAGCTCAATTATGACCTTCTTAATCGTAACAAGCTGTACACTTTAAACTCTTTCAGGGGAGAGCTTGGTTATGTATGGAAGCCCAACCAGACTACCCAGCACGAGTTCAATCTTTTTTCAATTGATTATGTATTGCCCCTTAATGTAACCCAGCTGTATAAAGACAGCATCAGGAACAACCCTGTCTTACAACATGCGATCGATACACAATTTATTATCGGTACCAATTATGCTATTACGATCGACCAACTGGTAAACAATCCCAAAGGCACGGGCTGGTATTTTAACGGCCTGGCAGATGTTTCAGGAAATGCTGCAGGGTTGGTAACGCCTGTCAATGCTGCTCATGGCAAAAAAACGATTTTAAATGTGCCATTTGATCAGTATTTTAAAACACAGGCCGATCTTCGGTATTATTATGCTTTCAGCCCTAAATTACGCCTTGCCAACAGGGTTATTGCAGGTTTAGGATATCCATATGGTAATTCGAGGCAACTTCCGTTTATTAAACAATTTTTCATCGGTGGAAATAACAGCATTCGTGCATTTCGAAGCCGGTCTGTGGGTCCTGGTACTTACAGGGATGCCAATGCCGATAACAGCCTGTTTTTCCCGGATGAGTCGGGTGATATAAAGCTTGAGCTAAACACCGAATTGAGGATCAAGATCAATAGTATTTTGGAAGGTGCTTTTTTTGTCGATGCAGGAAACATCTGGCTTTATAATAAAGATACAACTACAGTGCCCGGAAACCCCGGCATGCTACTAAGGCCTGGCGTACAATTCACAAAAAATTTCCTGAATGAACTCGCTGTCGGCGCGGGTGTTGGGATTCGCCTGGATCTCACAATTTTATTGTTGCGTCTCGATATTGCTGCACCTTTGCGTGAGCCATGGCTACCGGCGGGCAAGAGGTGGGTACCTGGTGAATTCAATCTCAGGAATGCTGTTTTTAATTTAGGAATCGGCTATCCATTTTAAATAATTTATTTGAATAGAAATTATGAAATCATTATTACTTATAATTTTTTCGGCACCAATGTTACTGATGACCGGTTGCAATTCAGGTGACAAAGAAAAAAATAATAGTCCCGAGGTTGTAGTTGAGGACACGGTTTTTGAAGCATCGCCGGTTGATGAGGATTCGGGATTACATGTAAAAAACAAATCCATGTTATGGCATGTTGATGATACGAAGACGCTTAAATTACAAAAGCCGGAGGTTCCTGGAATTGATACCATGTCAGTGAAAAACCTCCTGCAAATTGTTAATGCAAATTATGATTCAATTCACCTGGACTATATAAAGATCTCGCACGATACAATTTATGTCCATATCCCGCATAGCGAAATGCTTACGAAAAGAATCGGGAGCACAGGCGCCGACATGTATATGGCTTCTACAACATGGTCTTTAACGGAGGTTCAGCATATAAAATATGTAAACTTTGATTTCCAGGAAGGCGATCACGCTTCGCCGGGTGTTTACAGCAGGCAGGACTTTAAAAACTTTCAGTAATAATTTTTTCTCATCCCCTCCTATATGATTTCCCCACCTGTTTTTTGTTCAATGGTGCTTTCATTCCCTGGAACAGGTGAACAGCCCCATTTTGCAAAACGGTCTTTTCGTGTGAGAAAAAAAATACTCGCAATCTTAGATGAAAAAACCCATACAGTTGTAGTAAAATTACCTGCGGTTGAACAGTCAGTATTTTGTGACATTAACAGGGAAATGATCTACCCGGTCGCTGGTGACTGGGGTAAACAGGGCTGGACAAAAGTGGAATTAAGAAAAATAACCAAAAGTATTTTAAAAG
>JBDTLZ010000209.1:0-6335 GCA_039934515.1 Ginsengibacter sp. | reverse complement strand
TTACCGGACCGCATATTTCCTCGCAAAGACGTCGTGGAGGTGGGGTGGACGGCTCCTGACTTGTCCGAATTAGTGCTGTCCTTATTTTTGTCTTGATAGGTCAAAACCAAATAAAGCTGTTGAGAATTGTCTAAAAAATTCAGAAGATGTTTTTAGAGCGAGTATTCAATTATTACGGCTTTTATTTTCGGAATAGTAGAGTTCTTAAATTTTGGACACTTTCTAAGGCTAGTGCGGCGAAAATTATTTTTTTGTTTTTCAACTAATTGATAATCATTGAACAATAAAAATGTTATTAGACTATTTGATAAGAGCGGACAAGTCAGGAAGGATATTTGTTGCAATGAATGATTCCCGGTAGGCCCTCTCACTCGCGACGTCATTGCGAGGATGTTTCGGGAACGTCGCTGTGGCAATGCTTAAGAAGTTTCATCCCGAAACTCCGCGGCAATCTCATATGGGTGCAAAAGGTTATTACCTAATTGATAATGAGATTGCCACGGAAATATGCTATGTCTTTTTAATTCAAATCGTTTTACCGGACCGCATATTTCCTCGCAAAGACGTCGTGGAGGTGGGGTGGACGGCTCTTTGCAAGGGATGACTGAATAATTACTTTCGATTTCGCTCACTATCATTTGTTCCAGCAGGCGTTTTTCAATTGAAAATTTGTTGTAAATTGAACGATTGTGTTTCAATTTGGCATCGGATTGGGGCAAGACCAGCATCGAATATCCCCAACTTCGACAATGCAATACGGTAGGGGCAGCCCTGGAATGTAAAGATTTTACACAAACCTTCTTCCTGTTTTCGTCACAGGGTTTTGAAACCGTTTGCAGCATTGACTTGATTTTCCAAATCGGGTGTCCTGCATTATTTTTAAAGTAGGTTCAGTCTTCCAAAGAACTTGAATCAGGGTGAACCTATTACGAACGAATGTTGCTATTATTTGTTCCATAGGAACATCTGGTTGGTAGAATAACGATACAATGAATGTTCCCGTTCCGTAGGAGCTATTGGTGCTTATCACTGTATTTATTAGATGATTTCCGTTCTATGCCAATTTCTACCCCAGGTGCCCAAGGACAAAAACAGGAGCTATATTTCCTGCATAACGGATACCGAAGCGGCGTACTTAATCTTATTATTATTTTACCAGTTTTGATGGATCAAGTACCCACATAAAGGAATGACGTAAATTTTCGGCAATAATAATTCTCCCTTTTTTATCAGCGCAGATCACACTGCATTGTGATGTATTTTCAGGCCAGCCAAGGCATTCCAGGGAACCTAATAAAGGATCATAGCTCATAATCCAGGAATTATCTTCATCCCTGCCGCCCAGCATATATAATTTTCCGTCGCTTCCATAAGCGAGAGATTTTAAATTCCAATACTGAAAGGCTTTTCCTTTATTGATCACTGTTGAAGTAGATGGTTCAAATTTAAAAAGAAATCCATCATTAATAGTGCCACACCAAAACCCTCCATCACGGGCACGGATAGACGAAGCGATACCATTCTCATATAAAGGATCAGAATCCATCCCTGTTTGAGTAGGAACAACCGCACCTGTAAAGACAGGTTTCTCTTCGCCATAAGCGAGCCGGTAAACACGCCCTCCCTGTAAAGAAGAATAAGTAGTTGAGCCACCTTTCATCAATTCCTGTTTTGCCATTGCAACATCGGTTCGGTAATAAGTGGAATAATAAATGGTGCCGGCATCATCTAACATCAGTACTCTCGGAACACCTCGCCATGACACTCTCCCCAAATCTTTCACGCGCCAGGGAGTCATAATTTCACCAAAATCCTTTATAGCCTTAGTTTTTAAATCAAAAGAAAACAGATGGCCCGAGGGATAGGTGACGCCATAAATTTTCCCGTGGATTGTATCGCTTGCAATACAATTAATTCCCTGCCCTGCTATTATCGTCCCTAAGTCTTCGGCTTTCATTGTCGCCGCATCAAATGAAAAAAGGTGACCTCCTCCATAGTGATTATTTTTATCATCGAAAATTCCATCATAAGTGGATGTACAACCAAATAGAATATTTCCTTTTCCAAAATCAATATCATTGATGGAAGTTTGGCCGGGAAATTTTGATGTGAGATTCAGCACGTGCTCAATTTTTTCTCCGTCTGTGCGAAAGAGGTGACAGTTCTCGGCGCCCCAGGTGGCTTTCGTACTTCCATATACCCAGCCGTCTTTCAAAAGGATCATATCGGTGACTGCACTTTCGCCACCCTTGATTGGTCCTTTCGGTCCATTTGAAATTAGCAATCGATTTGTAATCGCTTCATGGGGGAGGCCTCCTAATCGTTGCGTAAAGGCTATGGTAAGATTGCATATTATTGAGAGCGGCAACAACAGCAGGTAAATAAGTATTCGATTTTTTCTCATTGTAAAATTTCTTAATTATTGCAAAGCGCTACTATACTTTATTCCAGGTCTTTTGGGGGATCGTATTTAACAAGGTAGGGGCGCGTAAGTGGTACGCCCTTTTTATCTTTCTCTGGTTGGTTGTCTTTATACAGGTGCCCGTAACAGCTAAAAAATACTGTATGATTTTTATTCACCAGTGAACCGAAACATCCTTCGACCCCTTCCGCCTGGCCGAGCCAATAGAATTTTTTCTTTTTAAGGTCAAAGACGGTGATCACTTCGAGCGCGCTTTCAAGCACTTTTCCACCATGATTACCGGCCATGAAATAAAGGCGATTCCATTCTTCATCAAGTGCGATGTTCGGGGTATAGTGCCCCTGCTCCGGCATCCCTAATACATGACCCAATTCTTCAACCTTACTTGTTTTTGGATCTAAACTCCACACAAAACCATCGGTCGAAATTGCATAAATAATATTTTTTGAAGACACAACTGAAGAACGGAAATCCATTAACTTCCCGGGAAGTGTTACATCCAGGTCCGTAAACTTTTCAGTTTCGGGATCGAACCTTGTTAAGCCGCCTACGTCATTGGCAAAATAACAATAACCTTCTTTATCCATAATCATTTCCCTTACACGGTCTTCGACCCGGCTCATCCGCGCCACGGATTCATAGCGATTGAGCTCCATTGTTGTAAGATTTACCCTGAAAAATTTTGCCCGGTCTACCGTTATACCATTTAATGTATTTCTTTTTTCATCATAATATAATGCAACAACGGCACCATAAGGATTGGGTATTCCAAAATAATCAACATCATTGGTTTTAGGGTCATACCTGATCAGCGCGCCGCCTGCATAGCTCTTGGGGAAGTATGCGCCTGTGTATTCATGGTCATAGGACAAACCCATGTAACCTGCGAAATAGATGTTGCCTTTGGAATCGGAAGCAATATTGGAATGGATCTTACCATGTCCGGGAGTTTCAGCATTAGAATATATGGCACTCGCCTTGTCCAGTTGCAGTGCAACAAATGATTTATCGAGTTTTGGATCGTAATAAGATATCGCAGTATTCCCAAAACCCCATGGCCTTTCATAACTCTCCGATTTCCCCCATGGCCCGGTTATAGCATCTGTTCCCCAATGATCGCCGCCGCAATACCACACCTTGCCATCCGGGGTTTCGGTGATCTTATTCCAATTTGAATTCAACGCAGATTCGCCCTTCCAGGCGAGCCCCTCTACAGGGAATGTTTGTAGGTGGATCTTTTTTAAACTTTTAACATCGATTGACTGTCCGAAAGTAATAACCTGGATCAATACCAGGCAAAATATTATGGCCGGAACGTTTTTTTTTATTGTCATCTGGTTAACCTCCTTTTGTGAATTTTTTTTGCCGGGTGTTTTTTGGGTTATTGAATTTTTTAACCGGCCTTACCATAGTCATGAGGGTATTGTAATTGCCTGCGAAGTTTGAAGGTAACGAAAATTGAATATTTTCCGGAAATGTTTTCCGTAGGCAGTTGTTCAAATGAAAATTACGCGTATAATGCAAAGGGTGAAAACGTTGTTTCTGCAAAAGCAGCTTCTTACTATGGAACACTACCTATTTTTTTTTGAGGAGATTGCCCGATGGATAAAATTTAATACAGGCATGCAAAATAAACCTGGATACATTTCTTCCATTATAAGTAAAAACCGTGGTTAATGCGCACAAGATTCTCCAACCATTATTGCCATTGGAATAGTAACTTACGCCTTGTAAAAGTTTAGTAACAGGCGGGTTGCCTGATTTTTAATTAACTCCTAAAAAGTATTATCCTATAAACTGGCGTAGAAGATTTGTTTATGAAATGAATATGAAATCCTGCTATATTTCCCGGTCTAAGGTGGTAATTTTTTCACTGGTAACAATTGTATGGCTGTGTTCGGTGATCTGCAATTCCTGTAATAGTGATAATAATTTCCCGCTCGTTATTCATTCAAATGGAAAACAATTTGCAGGTTCAGAATCCTGTAAGAGTTGTCATAAGAACATTGTTGAATCACATGTATCAACCGGGCATTTTCACAGTTCGCAGCCTGCCAGTGCCAGCTCTGTAAAAGGAAATTTCGATAGTGGGAAAAATGTTTTCAATCTGAATGCCCACGTTAAAGTTGTTATGGAAAAAACACCGGGAGGATTATTCCAGGTAGTTTACATAAATGGGAGGGAAGCGGGACGCCTTTCAATGGACATTGTTATTGGATATGCCAAAGGACAAACTTATTTATATTGGCACGGCGACAAGCTTTTTCAGTTGCCGATATCTTATTATCCACCTTTGGATGAATGGTGTAACAGCCCGGGTTTCCCAACGGATAAAATCCTTGTTGACCGGCCTATCTCCGTGCGTTGCCTTGAGTGTCATACAACCAATTTCAAAAAAACCGGCGCCGTTAATGACGACAATTCATATGATAAAAGCCAGGTAATATATGGTGTTGACTGCGAGCGCTGCCATGGGCCCGCTGCCGAACACGTATCTTACCAGGCTGCACATCCCGAAGAAACAACGGCAAAATTTATAATTAATCCTGCCAGGCTTAGCCGGCAGCAGAAGTTGGATAATTGTGCACTTTGCCATTCCGGATTGCGTGAAAACAGCAAGCCGTCCTTTTCATTTGTTGCGGGAGACAAGCTTGATGATTATTCGACACCTGATTATAAACCTGATTCAACTGGTAAACTTGATGTGCATGGAAATCAGTATGGCTTACTTACTGCCAGTAAATGTTTTAAGTTAAGTAAGATGGATTGTTCGTCGTGCCATAATGTACATGTGAACGAAACCAATAATGTCGCAGTGTTTTCACAGAGATGTGTGAATTGCCATAATAATACCAGTCATACCTTTTGTAAACAACCACCGACGCCTGGCTTAGTGCTTAAGAACAATTGTATAGACTGTCATATGCCTGCACTGCCGTCAAAGAAAATATTTTTGGAAATGGAAAATAGAGCCAGGTCAACTTCCGATCTGCTGCGTACTCATTTAATAGCCATTTATAAGGATCAAACAAAAATATACCTGCAAAAAATTAAGAAAGAATCGGTCATTACTAAAAATTGAAATTAAAAAAAGCTTTTAAAAATTGGTATGTGCGTACTGCCGATACGAACTGTTGGCATAATTGCAAAGCGTTATTATCGCTGCCTGAATAATAAGCCCGGATGAAATTGGTAAAATCGCAATCTTTAGTCAAAAGTCAGCTGTATTGGCTTTGATTAGGGAGCAACGCAGTAATGAATTAATTAATAAAGTTCAGCATCGTTTCATTCGATAGATTTCGGTTGCTTTAACTTTTAAGAATAAATATTAATGCAGTTTTCAAGACTCATATCTTAAAACATAATGGAAAATCATCTTATAAATTATGCGCGTTCGATTTCAATTTTCACCAAAGGATCTAAAAAAGTTATTGCAGGGATATTTTGTTTCCTATTCATTTTATCGACAGCATACGGGCAATTTCAACACAGGGCCTTTTATGGATGGATAACTGACCTTGCCTCAGAAGGCAGGCCAAATGATCCATGGCCTTCCACAAGGATTGATGACAAATTGCTGCGGGACTATGATGATGGTTTAAAATTTATGCATGAGACAGGGCTAAATGAAATCACGATCTGGGGCTTATTCGTGTCAAGAGAATGGCCCCTTGATGTAACCAATACAATTGATGATGCCCGCCGAAAACAAGTGCTTGCGATCATTGAAAAAGCACATAAATACGATATAAAAGTAATTTCAGGAATGGGCGTATACAGTTGGGGTTTCGATGCCATTATAAAAGCAAACCCACAACTTGCCTGTCCCGATAATACTTCTGCAATGTGCCTGCACAATCCTGAAAGCTGGGAGTGGCAAAAAAAAGTCATTGACTATATCTTTTCTTTTCCA
>JBDTLZ010000208.1:0-20760 GCA_039934515.1 Ginsengibacter sp. | reverse complement strand
GCCGCAAGAAGAATCGATGGAGCAGAACAATATTTTACAAGAGCTTATGAATTTGGTTTTAGCAGAAGCGCCGATGAATCATTACGCATATGGGGTAAAGATAAAATATTAAGTGATGTTGTATGGGTCATTCGAAAATTCCAGCCTGATATCATTATAAAAAGATTTCCGCCTGATTCACGGGCCGGACACGGGCATCACGCCGCTTCTGCAATATTGGCTGACGAGGCATTTGTTGCCGCCGCCGACCCAAACAGGTTTCCTGAGCAATTCAAATATGGCGTTCAGCCATGGCAGGCTAAGAGGATTTTATGGAATACTTTCAATTTTGGAGGCAACAATACAACCAGCGAAAACCAGTTAAAAATTGATATTGGCGGCTATAATCCATTAATTGGGAAAAGTTATGGAGAACTGGGAGGTGAAGCAAGGACCATGCATAAAAGCCAGGGTGAAGGACGGCCAAAAAGAAAAGGACAATCTTTTGAGTATTTTACACAAACAAATGGTACGCCATTACAAAATGATCTGCTGGATGGCGTTGTTGCCGATTGGAACAGGATACCCGGTGGCGAAGTTGTTCAATCCATGATTAATACGACCATCAGTGAATACAAAATCGACCGGCCACAATTATCTGTAGCAGGGCTGGTAAAACTATTTATTCTGATTAGAGCTCTTCCTGAAAGTAACTGGCGAAATTTCAAACTTGCTGAATTGCAAAAGATAATTGTCGCCTGCAGTGCCTTATATGTTGACGCTACATCTTCACAACCTCATGTTGTACAGGGTGATTCATTAAAAATAGATTTTCTCTTTAATGAGCGTAAGGACATTAATACCATACTTAAAAGTATTAAAATCGGAGCATTTGATACGGCTTTGACCACATCCTTGCAAACGAATCAAAATTTTATAATTAGTAAAATCCTTCCTGTTGCCAATGATAAAAGAATATCCCAACCGTACTGGCTTGAATTCCCCTTGAAAGGTGGTGCTTTTGAAGTGAGGGACCAGTTAATGATAGGGAAAGCCCAAAACGATCCTTCATTTGAGGCTACAATCCTGGTGAATATCGCCGGTGAAGATTTTACCATCAAGCTGCCGGTACAATACAGGGTTATTGATCCTGTAAAGGGCGATTTATACGAGCCAATTCCTGTGTTGCCAAAAATGGAATTGAATTTTACACATGATAACTTTATTTCATTGGATGGTGTTCCGGTAAAAGCAACGGTGCATGTTAAATCAAATGTAGCAGACACAGCCAAATATCAACTCTTACAGGAATTTTCTAATAACTGGACCAATAATTCTTCTTCGTTTTTATATGATCCAAAAATTAACACGGAATATTATAAGACCGGCGTTTTTACACCAAAGACCAGCGAGAGAAATATAACGGAAGAGATACATGTAAAGACAAGTGATGGAAAATACGATGGGTACACAAAAACAATTGCGTATGATCATATTCCTGTAATTACTTATTTTCCCAAAGCGAAAGCCAACCTTGTAAAGCTAAACATCAAAACCCCGGGAAGGAAAATTGGATATCTTGTGGGTGCCGGTGATAAGGTTCCTCAAGCACTGGAACAAATGGGTTTCCAGGTAAGAATCCTCACTGAAGCAGATATAAACGATGAAACCTTGCGTCAATTCGATGCAATCATTACCGGTATCAGGGCTTACAATATATATGCGTACCTGAGCAATAAAAATGAGATCCTGATGCACTATGTTCAGGAAGGTGGGAACCTCATAGTGCAGTATTTAAAAAGTAACCAGGTAGGGCAGCAAAAAGTGAAGGTTGGCCCTTATCCTTTCCTGGTTGATGCAAGTTCGAGAATTACAGAAGAAGATGCCAAAGTGAATTTTTTATTGCCAAATCATTCCGCACTGAATTATCCAAATAAAATAACAGAAAAAGATTTTGAAGGTTGGGTGCAGGAACGCAGCACGTACCAGGCAGTGCAGGCAGACGACCGTTATGAAAAGTTACTGAGCATGCATGATACTGGCCAGCAGGACAGTAACGGCAGCCTCACTATTGCAAAGTATGGCAAAGGGAATTTTGTATACGCAGGACTTGTTTTCTTTCGCCAGTTGCCTGCGGGTGTTCCGGGCGCTTACAGGTTGATGGCCAATTTAATTGCCTTACCTAAAAATAAATGATAATGCAAATGCAACGTGAAGGTTATAATAAATAATTGTAAAATCTATTACTGACGGTGACAAAGTTGCGTACTTGCTGTAAAAGGAAAAGTCACCATTTCAATTTTAAGTAACAATGCCAAAAGAAAAAGCATATTGGAACAAATGGTACATCGCTTTGCTTGTAGTGCTGATCGTACAGATAGTTCTATATTATTTTATAACCAAACATTTTCATGAGCAGTATTGATTGGATAGTACTGGTTGTTACACTAGCTGCCATTATCATATATGGGGTTTATAAAAGCCGTACAACAAAAAACCTGGATGGATATTTTTTAAGTAACCGGGATATGCCGTGGTATCTTGTGCTGTTAAGCATCATGGGCACCCAGGCCAGTGCGATCACTTTCCTGAGCGCCCCCGGGCAGGCGTATACAGACGGCATGCGATTCGTTCAATATTATTTCGGGCTGCCCTTAGCCATGATCGTTATATGCATTGTCTTTGTACCTGTCTTTAATAAGCTTAAAATTTATACTGCATATGAATTTTTAGAAAACCGTTTTGATCTTAAAACCAGGACACTTGCTTCATTTCTGTTCCAGGTATCCCGGGGGCTATCGACAGGCATCAGTATTTATGCTCCTTCGCTGATACTCAGTTCAATCCTTGGATGGAATATTCATTCTACTAATTTTATAATGGGAGGCCTGCTTATAATATATACAGTTAGCGGCGGTGCAAAGGCGGTGGCGCATACGCAAAAACTGCAGCTTATTATCGTGATTACCGGCATGTCAATAGCCGGTTACCTGATTGTCCATTTAATGCCACCCGGTGTTGGTTTCCTTGATGCCCTGCATATAGGCGGCCAAAACGGGAAAATGAATGTTATTACTTCGGGGGAAACAGCGGGCGGGTTTGATTGGCGGGATAAATATAATATCTGGAGTGGATTGATCGGAGGCTTCTTCCTGGCGCTATCCTATTTTGGCACCGATCAAAGCCAGGTTGGGCGGTACCTAACGGCACAGGATAATCGCCAGGGTAAACTGGGTTTACTCATTAATGGCCTTGTAAAAGTTCCTATGCAGTTTTTAATTCTTATGCTCGGTGTACTGGTGTTCTCATTTTACCAGTTTCATAAGGCACCCATTTATTTTAATGAGACACAAATAACCAGCGCCAAAAAAACGATCTATAAAGATTCATTGGTTAAACTTGAAACCGCATACGGAAAGATTGCTCCCAATGATGCAATTGAGAAGAAAATTTTAAATGATCAATACAAAAAAGTATTGGCTAAATCTTTACCACGCGAGGATATTAATGATACCAATTATATATTTTTAAGATTTGTGATCGATTACCTGCCCCAGGGGCTTATAGGTCTATTAATTGCTGTAATTTTTTTATCGGCATGGGGAAGCATAGCTGCTGCATTGAATGCATTGGCATCATGCACGGTTGTCGATATCCATAAGAAATTTTTTAATAAAGACTGCTCTGAGAAAATTGACTACCGTATATCCCGTGTGTATACTTTTTTTTGGGGAATTTTTTCAATTGCTGTCGCAGAATTTGCCAGCAATCTCGGCAATAGCCTGATAGAAACCGTGAATATCCTCGGTTCGATTTTTTACGGTGTCATCCTCGGTATTTTCCTGGTTGCCTTTTGGTTCAGGCAAATTAAAGCCAATGCAACATTCTATGCGTCTTTAATTTCTGAAATTTTTGTGATCCTCATTTATAAAGCAAACATAATTTCCTTCCTTTGGCTGAATGTGATTGGAGCAGTGCTCGTAATTGTGATTGGATTTATGTTGCAGTTATTTATGAAAAAAGAAATTCATGATAATAGCTATCCTGAGAGTAATAAAGCGATTTGATTAAAAAAGAAGGGCGTTCAATCCACTTATTTCAAACGTCAGCTCCAGTCAAATTCAACAACCTGCCCGTCAAGCCTCCATTTGGAAGGCAGCTCATTTGTGAGCCAGTCTAAAGGTTCTGCAACAGGT
The DNA here is from genome assembly GCA_039934515.1 of Ginsengibacter sp. Lineage (GTDB taxonomy): Bacteria > Bacteroidota > Bacteroidia > Chitinophagales > Chitinophagaceae > Ginsengibacter. The sequence continues at coordinate 16,585 of JBDTLZ010000208.1, read as the reverse complement.
TGTGGTTTCGAAGCCACCTCAAAACTTTGCTTAATATATTTCTTTTGCGCTTCCCCGACCGCATCCGGCCGTGCAGAAATAAACAACGGCGCGCTGCTCTTTGCAAGCAATTCCATCCATTGCTTGTTCCTGTTCCAGGGTACTTCATTGGTAAGGCCCACGCAATCTCCATCGGCCTCATAAAAGGTTTCATGCTGAACCATTCGAAAGCCAAGGGTATTCACACCCATCTTCCGCGTGCGTTCCCACTCTTTTCCACTCGTGTCATCACCAACCCTGTTAAGCTCAAATATACCTGCAGATAAATGACTCAAAGTATTACAGCCGATCAAATAAATCATGCCTGCAGCCTCGCGAATGTTATTATATAAATTCAGGATGATCTCGGCATTGGTCCTTGTGTTATCATTGAATTGCCAACCTGGTGTGGTTAAGCCATCCTGCATTTGAAAACCCCACCGGCCAAAAATATCGAATGTAGTAAAATCATGCTTTACCATTTCAAAGCCCCATTGCCTGTATGAATTCCAAAGATTTTTTATACGCTCGATGTTTTCGCCGATAGTTGGGTCGAGGAACGGCGTTTTAGGATCATCGCGACCGGGTATAACCGGCATGAGTAAATTTTTTTTATCATCATGCTTTGCGCACAAAGGCCTGGTCCAAAGTCCTGGCCGCATACCCAGTTTTTTAATACCGTCGGCAAGTTTTTTCATATCGCCAAATTTATTGTTGGAGACCGAAAAATCATCGCCCCAGCAACAATCACCTGGCAATGCGGGCGACTTAACTGCCCAGCCCGCGTCAATAACAGAAAAGGGTGGATTTGCTGAATTTACCGCCAGATCCGCCATTAATGACGTTGTTTCCAATATGAGTTGTGCTGAATTATTTCCGTAAGCAAAATACCAGTCATTAATACCATACACAGGCTTTTCTGTAAGCCGTGGGTTATCACACATCAGGCTGCAAAATCTTCTAGTCGTTGCAAATACGTTCTCATTGCCTTCTTTTTCTGCAGTAATTATTTCTGCCGCATGCAATGTCCTGTTTTGTAGTTGCACCGCATTTCCCCCGGTTCTGGTATCAAGTATTAATTGAAGCGTGGTAGCAGAAAGCTGCCAGTAACAAATGGCGCTACAGCCTGTTTTTACTCCAAAGCAGGTGGTATTCCTGTCATCCTTGACAACACAATACCAGGGCATTTTTTTTGTTTCATTGATTTTTTGCCAGTGCACGTCGCCATAGGTCCGCTCCCAATGATCACCAAGTACAGACTGGTTATTTTCAGAGCCAAATTTCCATGATAACCGTACTTCTTTTAATGCCGCTACGGGCGACTGTATTTCTATAGAGATTTTATCAGCCGCTTTTTTCAGATCGATGCGTACTTCTTTGTAAGACCATTTATGTTGATCGGAAGTTTGCAAAGAAATATAGCTATCCCCAGAAAGTATTTCAACTTTACCAGGCATTTGCATTGAATAATCCCGTCTATCCCCTGCTGTTATGAAGTCTGCGGTTAGTAATCCCGCAATCGAGAGACCGGAAGATCTTATAAAATGTCTTCGATGCATTTAATGATATTTTGAATGTAAGTATTGGGGTAAAACAACAAAGTCACCACATCGCGGGTCTTATTCAAAATATACTTTCACTGTTTGATACAAAAGCCTGTTCTGCATATATTGCGTTTGCATATTTAGCTTTTCAGAATAACCTTCCAGCCCGAAAAGTCCTGCCGCATTCCCTTTATTTACTGCAATTTCAAGATAATTGGCCGAATTAAACAAAGCGAGCTTTTCGCTTTCATGCACATCAGCGTATGTTTCACTGATCTTATCAATTATTTCGTCACGTTTGAAAACAATTTTAAAACTTCTTCCCCTCCGCTGCTCTTCAAATTCCTCCCGGGTGATATTGATAATTACATTTTCAAAATTATCAATGAAGATGATTTGTCCTTCAATATATTTCGGTCCGAGTAATGGGCGCAATGGATTTTTCACTTCAATTGAAACACTGCTGTCTCCCACTTCTTCCAACATTTTCCCATCCAGGATTTCCTGGTATGCTTTTGCAAAAACTGACGCGCAATACAATGTATTTCTTTGGTCTGCCTGGCTTAGAGGCAATGCCACAATTTTTTCAGGCGTTTCCTCAAGTATCATTGTTATCAATCCATTATCGGCACAACCTATATATTGATTGTTGTGCTGGATCAATAAAAGATGCTCCGGCCTTTTATCGAAGAGATTCACCAATACGATGTGGAAAGTAAGCGCTGGAAAATTTTTTATCGCGTTCCGGCAAACGTACGCTGCCTGCGGATAGTTGAATGGGGAAAGCTCATGCGATACATCGACTATGTTAAAGTTAGGGTTAATCCCCAGCAACTGGCCTTTGACAGCCCCGGTTAAAAAATCCTGTCTCCCGATATCAGATATAAGTGTAATTAAGGGCATTCAAATTATGTTGTGAAAATTCTGAAATAACAAATCAAATAAAAAATAAAAAAATAAAAAGCCTCCTCATGGTCAACGCCTGTTATTTTATAAGATTGCCATTTTTATAAAAAAACTTCCTTACAAATTTATCTGCGAGCGCCGGAAAAAATTTATTCAGAAATACAGTTTGTTTACCATTAAAGGTTAAAACAAGTGTACGCTTTCTTTTTTCAATAGCCCGTAAAATATATTTAGCGCACTCTTCAGCGCTCATCAATTTACTTTCATCTACGGGCGACTCTCCCTGTTGTTTTGCTTCTTTGTTCAAGGCAACATTCCTTATATTGGAAGTGGTAAAACCCGGGCAAACCCACATCACGTTAACACCACTTTCCAGGAGTTCTGTACGCAAAGATTCGAGAAATCCATTCACTGCGTATTTACTGGCGCTATAGCCAGTGCGGCCAGGCAGCCCCCGATAGCCAGCTACTGAAGAAACGCCCACAATCGTTCCCTTGCGTTCTATTATAGAATTTATAGCATACTTCGTACAATAAACGGTACCCCAAAAGTTAATATCCATCACGTTTTTTAAGGTAGCAAGATCGGTCTCTTTAAAAAGCGCCCGCATTGAAATACCTGCATTATTTATCAAAATATCGATGCCTCCGAATTGTTGAACAGCGCGCGCGATAAAATTCTTGCAGTCTTCCTCCTTACTTACATCTGCCACCACCGTGATTAATGGCAAGCCTTCATTTTCTTCTGAAAGAGTTTCAAGCTTTTGTGAATTGCGGCCACACGTAATCACTTTTGCACCCCGGCGCAGTAATTCCTCTGTCAATGCCTTTCCAATCCCATCGCTTCCGCCTGTAACAACAGCAACTTTATTTGTAAACATTCAGGAAATTTAACCGGGCAAAAGTAACAGAGATACATTTGTAATAAAAAGATAATTTTAGCAGGTTCATTGTATTAAAACAATTTCGGGCTCGGTTAAAAAAGTTTTTCTGCATAACTTTGCCAAGGCAAATACGATGATCAATAATTGTTAGCTGGCTAATTGACAATATAAGTAATGATATCAAAAAAAATAAAACCTGTAAATATTGCAGAATATATTATGACCGCCCCGGCGGAAGCGCAGGAAAAGCTGGCTCAGCTTTACGCTTGTATTCAAGAAGCGGCGCCAGATGCCATTGAAAGCCTTAAGTGGGGAATGCCGGCTTTCTCTTATAGCCGGATTCTCGTAACATTTGAAGCGTTTAAACATCATATTGGGTTCTATCCTACACCATCTGCGGTCAAAGCTTTTGAAAAAAGCCTTACGAAATACAAAACTGCAAAAGGCTCGATCCAGTTTCCATTGGAAAAGCCTTTGCCACTCGCATTAATACGTAAGATCACCAGGTTCAGGGTTGCCGGGAGCCGGGAGGGAGATGCAAAATGGAAGGAATAAAAACAACGTAAGTAACTTTTAAAAATTACCGGAACACCCCCGATCCATCATACAATATATAACGCGCAATAATTGTACAGGCCGGGTTAGGGTGTTTCAAAAGAGTATTGGTTTGAAGTAATTGATCGAACTCCCCTGATCGGTATAAATCCGTTTGGAATTCCCGGCAATTATACGCAGCGGAAATTCTTTGGCCAATATTTTTCAGCATAAAGTCTTATCCCAATAGACAAACAGCATTCAAGCTCGTTTTCAATTCTAATGTGAACTTAAAAAGTTAATTTGTCCGTGTAAAATCGACAATCAAATTGCCTGACAGTACTATTTTTGAAGGTGATCATTTCAAGGTAAAGTTTTTTGCCTCAGGATATTGCACTGCATTTGCCAAGATATTGAACCTGGACGGTGATAAACCGGGCCGTAAATTTTACGCGACCTGGTGCCTGGTGACGCATTTAGAGTATGGCAACATTCTTTTCGATACGGGCTACACAGAAAGATTTTATTCCGCCACAAAGAAATATCCGGGGAAAGCTTACTCCCTTTTGACGCCGGTGTATATTGATAACAAAGACGCTGCGAAGACACTTCTTGAGGTAGAAGGGATAACCGCCGGTGAAGTTAACTACATTGTGATTTCACACTTTCACGCAGATCATATAGGTGGCCTGATCGATTTTCCAAATGCCCGGTTTGTTTGCTCCAGGGACGCTTATGAGCAAGTACGATCGCTGAATGGTTGGCGTGCAGTAAAAAAGGGAATTTTAAAAACGCTGTTACCCGAAAATTTTGAATCAAGGATTTTATTCATCGAAGATCACTATTCAACTTACGTTGACCCGGCCTCAGATTTGAAATTTTACAGGTTGTTTAATTTAGAATCGTTACAGGTGGTTTTTTTGCCAGGGCATGCTAAAGGAATGCTTGGATTAATGATCCGTTCAAATGATAGAAATTATCTTTTTGCTACCGACGCGGCCTGGGATACCCTGGCATTTGAAAAAAGAGTTCTGCCGAAAAAAATCGTACGATTTTTTTTTGATTCATGGTCCGGTTACCGGGAAACCTATGACAAATTATACAGGTTAAAAAAGCACAACCCGGGCATTCAACTGATGTTCACACACTGCCCGCTTACTTTAAATTTTATAAGCAATGCTATTTAAATTAAAGGTGCTTTTCTACTATCTAAACTTCAGGATTGAAAAGAAAATTACGGACAATCATCAACTGGCCCTGCACCAGACTAAGCGTATGAATACATACGCTGAAAAGGTATTGGCGAAGTCAACTTTTTATAAAAAGTATTTTAAAAATAATAAGCTTGACTGGAACGCGATCCCTGTTATCGATAAGGAAATTTATATGGAAAAATTTGATGAAATAAATATTGCCGGGGTAAGAAAAACCGAGGCAATGACGGTAGCTTTACATTCAGAAAGATCACGGGATTTTACTTCAAAAATCAACGGTTTAACCGTAGGATTATCCACGGGAACCAGCGGCAAAAGAGGCCTTTTCCTCGTTTCTGAAACCGAGCGGGCAAAATGGGCCGCACTGATGCTATTAAAGGTTATCCCACCAAAAATCTTTAAAAGACAAAAGATCTCCTTTTTTCTAAGAGCAAACAGTAATTTGTATTCCTCAGTAAATTCAATATTTTTCCAGTTTAGCTACTACGATATTTTTAAACCGGTGGAAAATTACCTGGAAGACTTGAATAAATATTTCCCCGATATACTGGCTGCACAGCCTTCCATATTATATGAATTGGCCCTGTTGAAATCCAGGGGAGCTTTAAAAATAAACCCTGTAAAAATTATTTCCTTTGCGGAAGTTTTGAATGATCCTGAAAAAATATTCATCCAGGAAACGTTTGGTTGCCGCATTGTGGAAGTTTACCAATGCACGGAAGGCGTTCTCGGATTTACCTGCGACTATGGTGTGATGCATTTGAATGAAAGATTTATTCATTTTGAGAAAGAATATATTGAAGGGAAAAGATTTTACCCGGTCATAACTGATTTCTCGAGAAAATCACAGCCAATAGCAAGGTATAAGTTGAATGACATCTTGATAGAGAAAAAAAACACCTGTTTATGTGGCTCCATTTTTCTTTCTATTGAAAAGATCGAGGGCCGCGAAGATGATGTGCTGGTGTTTATAGAAAATGGAAAACTGGTTAAATTATTTCCCGATATTATCAGCCGAAAGATTGCTCATTACACCGGTAACTTCGTGAGGTATAAAATCGAAGAGGTGGATTTCAATGTACTAAAAATATTTATCGAAACTCATGATGTTCCCGGAACCGGAAGAATGTTTACTGTTGCCCTCGAAGAATTGTTTACCGAAAGAAAAATACAAAATATCGAACTGCTCTTTTATGACAAGGTACAACATAACTTAGGCTGCAAATACAGGCGAATTCAAAGATGCATACCCGACGATATCTTTGAATCAAAGGTAAAGAGCCTCCCTCAATAACCACCCGTGTATGAAAATAAAAATACTTTCAATTCAAAAGTACCTCCCGGGATTGCCGATAAATTCCTTGACACTCGATGAAAAAGCGGGTTTGAAACGTGGATGGATAAAAAAAAATACCGGCGTTGAATTCCGCTATCGTGCAGGAAACGAAGATTCAGTCTCCGGTATTGGAGCCGGGGCATTAATGAAGGCGCTGGAACACGCGGGACTGCAAGCTGGTGAACTGGATCTTTTGATCTTTGCGGGTGGATCTTACGATTATCCCATACCCCACAATTCCTGCATATTAAAATCTAAAATTACCAGTGACCTGTCCACCTTTCCGTGTTTTGATGTTGACAGCACCTGTCTTAGTTTTTTAAATGCATTAGACCTGGCACATGTATACCTTCAGTCAAAGCGCTACAAACGCATTGCTATTGTATCTGCCGAGATAACTTCGAGGAGTATAACTCCAACAGATCCAAAAACGTTTGGGCTTTTTGGAGATGCTGCTGTTGCCATCATTGTTGAAAGCAGCGCCGTTGAAGGTTATGAGCCGGGATATACCAGCTTTTTGAATTTTCCTTCGGGTGCATTGCTTGCATTCATTCCTTTCGGCGGTGTTGTAAATCCACCTGGTGGCAGGCCTGAAAGCGAAAATGATTATTTCTTCCAGATGGATGGCAGAAGACTTATACGGCAAACATTGAATTACCTGGATGGCTTCATTAAGAACATCGAAATTAATTGCTCCAGGGCGGTTAATAGTTTTGATTTTATTATTTCACACCAGACGGGTAAGTTTGGCAACGAATATTTCAATAAACACTTCAACCTTGTTCCTTCAACTGTCGTGACCACCTTACATGAATTCGGTAATTGCGTATCCTGCTCTATTCCTTTGGGATTGGAGAAAATTGTTAATGATAACAGCATCAATATCGACAATAAAAACGTGTTGTTAATTGGCAGTGCCGCCGGTATTTCGCTGGGTTGTATCGAATTGGTATTCTAAAAATAAATTGAGATAAAGGCTTGTGTAATTGAATTTTTATTTCTTACAAAGAATTCTTATACCATCGTAGGAACTCATCAATTCCTTCCCTTGTGGTTTGAACAGGTGCATATCCCAGTTTTATTCTGGCCAATGAAATATCCATGGTTAATGATTTGGACAACATGCCAATTCCATAGGATGTCAGCACAGGCTCAGATCTAGATCTTTTAATTTTATACAATAATTCCGTCAGCAATGAAATTGCCCGGATGACCCCGTAAGGTATTCTCTTTTTTACAGGAGGATAGCCAAGGCCATTCAATAAATAATTTATTTCATCCCATAATTGTACTGGCGCTCCATTGCTGATATTGTAAGCCGCACCCATTGATTCATTTGGAGCATGTATGGCACAAACGATAGCTTCAATAACATTCCTTGCGCAGGTGAGATCTGCTACATTTTGACCAGGTCCGATTATTCTAAGCTTACCGCTTGCATAGGCTTTTAGTAAACGTGGAAATATTACCGAATCCTCAGCACCAATAATTGCCCTCGGTCTTAAAGCTATGGTTTCGATACCCCTCCCGTTAAGAGATACTACTTTTCTTTCAGCCATTAACTTGGTCTTTGCATAATTATTCGGCATCTTACGGGGTAATGGATCAGTTTCTTTTACATTGAATCTATCGGAAAAAGTAAAATAGATACTTGGGGTGGAGATGAAGATGAATTTTTTGACCCCATTTTCAACACTGGCTTTTAGCAAATGGCCGGTAGCTATATAATTAGATTTATAAAATTCTGCATAGTCACCATAAGGTGCAGATAAGGCCGCGCAGTGAATTACTATTTCTGCCTGTTTTGTAAGGTCATTACAAAATGAAAGATCAGTGAGATCTCCAGCTTTAAACCCACAACCTGCCCCTTCCAATTCCTGTGCCCTCGTTGTTCGACGAGAAGTTGCAACAATATCGTATTCCACGTAGCCTGGATCCTGTGCCAAAAATTTTGCAGTCCTGCCGCCAAGGAAGCCGGCTGCACCTGTTACAATGATACGTGGTTTACATCCCATTACCAGAATACTTTAAAGTGCAATGGGCCCGGAACAATTTTACTCCTGTCGTATAGCCAGGCAAAAATTTGTTGCCCGACGACATCTGTTTCATCAGATATAAATTTCCTATCCGGATAGTACTTCAAATTGCGATCCTGCATCTCAAGAATTTTTATATCCTGGGCGATAATTTTATGAAAAAAAAATTTTGAAAAAAAAGCTACTAAGGCAGAGGCTACTCCAAAATTCATGAATATGCGCGCAAAAAAAATGCACGCATTTTCGCTTTCACTAATAATTCCTTCAAACCTTGAAATTAATTTACGTTCCTGGTTAAAATATTCCAGGATAGTAGTGCCGGGGTAAATATAGGTTGTAACAGGAGTTAACAACTGGTATTTCCCGGGCAACAGCCTTGTAAGAAAGCCCCTGGCCTTCTCAGGTGAATAATAAACTTTAAAACCATCCGGGGCCGGTACCATCTCAGCATTTATCTGCTGCCGGGTATGGCCTTTAGAACGCACCCATCCGTCGTGAACATAATGTGTATGGCTGCCTTCTAAAAAATTCTCTACGATATTCGCAGCTTTCGCTTTGATCAGGCCAGATGTAATGATGGAAGGTATATCATTAATCAACCCGGGCAGGCTGGCGGTTTCATCGTGACTTAACCAAATGATATTGTATTTTTCTACTACATAAACTGGTTTTAATTTACAATCTATGGGTGCATTTTTAACAGGTGAAAAGGTATTGAATCCACTCTTACAATCAAAACGCCATCCGTGGTATGCACAATGAATTTGTTCCCCGCGGATGAAACCTTCCGACAAGGGAGCACCCCGATGCGGGCAATAATCATCATATGCAGCAACTAATTTATTATTTCTAAAAAGTACGACAGGTTTATTTTGATACCAGGCTCTTACAGGCTTTTTATGGGGAATGTCCCTGGAGAGGGCAACCGGCTGATAAGTATTGTTAAAGCTCATATTTCTTCATTAAAGGTACTCCAACTTTGTTTGAGGCAAGTTGCAATACATTCCATATAAATCTCCTTTTAAAATTCAGATGGCTGGTATACACAGCCGAATATTCGATGGAAGGCTTTCCTCCTCTTAACCGCTTGAATCGTGGCGCCCCGGAGCTTAGATTTAAAATTTTACCGGTCCTGAATTTATAATCAAAAATTGACTGTATAGCATGAATGTAAAGTGCTTCATTTTTTGGGGCATGTGTATCATAACCAACCAGCGGGGAAGTGATTGTATTTTCCACCACAAAAATCCCCGAAAAAGCTTTCAATTGATTATTCCCATCCCTGTAACCCTGGAAAATAATGATATTATTTTTATGGCATTCTTCAAAATAAGAAAATGTAAACTGTGGGTTATAATAAGAGTATTTTTCAAGGTATAACCTTTGGTAAAGCAATAATGCCTCTTCGAGGTAAGGTTCCATTTCATCATGGCCGAGGTATACCAGTTTTTTATTCTTAATGATCCTTTTATCCTGCCTGTTATTATTATGATTTTTCCAGTCCCCGATATTTTGATCATATATATAAACCTGCCTGCTGCCAATTAAGCGGTACTTGTGTTGTTTCAATTTGCAAATAATCCTATTATGTTGGTGTTGATTTAAAGAGCGGAAAATAATAGCATGTCCCGGATATTGTAATGAAATAAAAGATGTGACCTGGTCAACAAATTCTCCATCCCAATCGGGATATGGGTTGGTGGATAGCAAAAAGTTATTGATGTGGACATTCTTATTGATTGCTCCCCAACGTAAGAGTTTTGAAACCATACGAATTAAGAAGCGTATTATAAAGCGCAGCAATTTGTTATTGATTTTTCTACGCAATTCATCCCTGGAATAGAGTGCGTAGGCTGTGTAAGGAGAACACACAAACGAATTTTTCCATTCGGTATCATTAATAGTGACGGGAAAATAAATCTCCGGCGAAACCCTGAGGACTTTAAAAGTAGTTTGGACATTGCTGATCAGGCTGCCCGGAGCGTATTTCAAAAATAATGCTGAATATACCTTCACAGGACCTTCAGGAATTTCATCCTGGTGTGACCATTCAATTTTCATAATCCGTTCCATTCAATATCGCCGGTGGTTGCTTCCAGCCAGGATAATCGTTTTGAAAATTTAATATAGGCAATTTCAAAAAAGCTCAAAATTTGAAGTAAGAAGGGCAATTTATCCTGTCTACTAAAAATAACATCTTTTGATGCTCTGACCCTTTTCCTGAAAAAAGAAAATGGATATAAAATAGCGAGCGCATATTTGATCGAATATTCCTGGGCGCCTTTAAAAATAAACAAGTCATTTTCCAAAAAACACCTGGCTATTGCCTCGTTAATAAGGTGCACGCCACTTGTAGCCCTTGGGTTGCACTCAATAAAATATGGCTTTTTATCCCGGTCAATAATTACATCGAAGCACAGTTGGCCGTTATATTTTATTGATGTTCCAAATTCTTTTACAAGTTCATAGGTTGGAGCATCTGCTACCGGCTCAAAAAATATACCCGAACCTTTACCTGCCCGGTAAAGAGGATGATAGGCGGCATAGGCTTTCAACACTCCATTCTCCCAAATTGAATAAATACATATTTCTTTACCAAATACCCGTTTTTGAGCGATCCATCTTTCTCCCGAAGATTCATCAAAATCATTGGCAAACATTTTTTTACCAATGATTGTTTGCGTAGCAAACCTTGAATAAACAGGCTTAAAAACGAAAGATTCGCTATCGGCCCAATTTGAAAAATCCTTTACCAATTTAGTTTCGGGAATAGAGAAATAGCAGCTTCCAAATCTCGAAAAAATATACTTATTATGCAAATTATTCATGAGCTCGCTTCCAGAGGTCCACACGATACAATTCAGTTTTTCTTTTTGAGCCGACAAATAAAACACTTCTTCACATGTGGGCACCAGGTGCGTTATGTTTTCATTGGAAATAATTCTTTTCAGTTCGTGTATATATTCAGCGGCTTTATAACGTGGAGATGGGAGCCTATAATACTTTGCAACCGTATTTGACCATCTTGCAATTGTAAAGCACATCGAATCAGCCATAATTACTTTATGGCCCGCCTTGAAAAAGCTCCTGGCCATTTCCAAAGCTGCCGGGGCTCTTGCGCCTGTGATCAAAATTATATTCAAGTTTTGTCCTGATAAACTATCAGATGGTTTAAGGTTTCAATAATATCGTCAAACCATATTATTTATGCAATTCCTGTTTTATCAAACCTGCTACCGACACATTGCCTTTCCAAGTTCACGGCAAACTCCAACTTTTTAGCAGGAATTCAAAAACTTATTTGGGCTGTTTGATTTTTAAACCACAGGCATCGCGCATTCATGCAGCTTCGCACGCAAAACAGGGAGTTTCTTTTGAAACGCGCCTCTTTACCAACCCCTGTAAAAAACCTTCCTGGTTTTTCAGAAACGCTTCGATTCAACAGGCCAAAATTGACCTATCCCTGCTGCATCCCCTATACCTCACCGTTTAAAGTATTCTTTTTAAAAAGTAAATTTGGTATAAATAATTCTTAACAAGGCATGAAAGACGACCAAATACCAGCATCTCAGAACAGGATTTACATTACCCAGCTTATTTACATAAAGGAAGGACAGCAGGACATTTTCCATCAATTTGAAATCATTGCGATTCCAATTATTTCAAAGTATAAAGGACGGTTGATGCTGCGATTAAGGCCGAATAAAACTTCAACTATTGAAACTAACATTGATAACCCCTACGAGGTACACTTAGTAGAATTTTTAACGGAAGATGATTTTAATAGTTTTATGCAGGACGAAGAGCGGAAAAAATTCCTGCATTTAAAAGACCAATCTATTAAGGCGGTGACAATGATAAAAGGAATAAAAATCTGACAGGAAAAACCCTCTTCCGTTATCGGAACAAACCCAAATTGATCATGATACTTTGGCGTCCGGCTACCAGCCCCTGTTTTTCTATTAAGATTGCCTGGAATACCTATTGAAAAATAAAAGCCGCATCGGTTCAGCATGTATTTTTCATTAGGCAAACCTGGATTGATTATTTCCTTATAAGTTTTTACTATTAAAATATAGAATTAATTGATTATGATTATTTTTCCCAATACCATAATTTTATAATTCTTAGAAATACCATTTTCAAACTATTTCAATAAAATAAACTTATAACAATGGAAAAAGAATCAGGCGATATTGATAAATGTCCGTTTCATAATGGCAGCATGAAGCAAAATCCTGGCGGTGGCGGCACCAAAAACCGGGACTGGTGGCCCAACCAGTTAAAGCTAAGTATTCTACGCCAGCATTCCCCGCAATCAAACCCAATGGGTGAAGATTTCAATTATGCCGTGGCTTTTAAAAGCCTGGACCTGGAAGCAGTGAAGAAAGACCTTCATGCACTTATGACAGACTCACAGGACTGGTGGCCGGCAGACTTCGGGCATTATGGCCCCCTGTTCATTCGCATGGCATGGCATAGTGCCGGCACCTATCGTGTGGGTGACGGCCGTGGTGGTGCAGGCGCAGGGCAGCAACGGTTTGCCCCTCTTAACAGCTGGCCTGATAACGTAAGCCTCGATAAGGCCCGCAGACTGCTTTGGCCTATCAAACAAAAATATGGCAACAAGATCTCGTGGGCCGACCTGATGATCCTTACTGGTAATATAGCCCTTGAGTCAATGGGTTTTAAGACATTTGGCTTTGCCGGTGGACGTGAAGATGTATGGGAACCGCTGGAAGATGTTTATTGGGGCGCCGAAACCACGTGGCTGGGTGACGACCAACGTTATACTCACGGAGCCGGCGGAGTAAGAGAAGATCATGGTGTGCTTGTTTCGGATGACGACGCAAGCGGTGAAATTCATTCCGGCAGCCTGGAAAAACCACTTGCTGCCGTGCAGATGGGGCTGATCTACGTGAATCCTGAAGGCCCTGACGGCAATCCTGATCCAATCACTTCTGCTAAAGACATCCGTGAGACTTTTGGCCGCATGGCAATGAACGATGAAGAAACAGTTGCCCTTATTGCCGGCGGGCACAGCTTTGGCAAGACCCATGGCGCTGCTCCTGCTACGCATGTGGGCAAAGAGCCTGAAGCCGAAGACCTTGAAATGCAAGGCTTCGGATGGAGCAACAGTTATGGTTCCGGTAATGGTGCTGATACAATTACAAGCGGCCTTGAAGTAATATGGACGAAAACGCCCACCCAATGGAGTAATAACTTCTTCGAAAACCTGTTTGGCTTTGAATGGGAATTGACCAAAAGCCCGGCGGGTGCTCACCAATGGGTTGCTAAAGAAGCGGGAGATATTATCCCTGACGCGTATGATGATTCGAAAAAGCATGCACCAACTATGCTTACTACGGATCTCGCTTTAAAGTTTGATCCGGTATATGAAAAAATATCCAGGCGCTTCCTGGAAGATCCCGAAGCATTTGCCGATGCGTTCGCAAGGGCATGGTTTAAATTAACCCATCGCGACATGGGGCCACGTGCCCGATACCTGGGCCCTGATGTACCTGGGGAAATATTGATCTGGCAAGATCCTGTTCCCGAGGTTAATCATGCATTGATAGATGAAAGTGATATTACAGGCCTGAAGTCAAAGGTCTTGGAATCCGGATTGAATATATCTGAAATGGTTTCTACTGCATGGGCCTCAGCATCCACCTTCCGGGGTTCTGACAAGCGTGGCGGCGCTAATGGTGCCCGTGTTCGCCTGGCTCCTCAAAAAGACTGGCAGGTAAACAACCCTGCGCAACTGCAAAAAGTATTAAGTACGCTGGAAAGGATTCAGAAAGAATTTAATGATGCACAGCAGGCCGGTAAAAAAGTTTCGATGGCAGATTTAATTGTACTTGCCGGTTGCGCAGGTGTTGAAAAAGCAGCGGGCGACGGGGGACATACCATCACAGTTCCTTTTACACCTGGCCGTACGGATGCTTCGCAGGAGGAAACCGATGTTGAATCAATGGGCTACCTTGAACCTGGTGCTGATGGTTTCCGCAATTACAGTAAATCGAAATTCACTGTATCTACCGAAGAGTTGCTGATAGACAAAGCTCAATTGCTTACACTTACTGTGCCAGAGCTAACCGTATTACTCGGTGGCATGCGTACATTGGATGCTAATTTCGATGGTTCTAAAAACGGCGTTTTTACACAACGCCCAGGTAGGCTTACCAACGATTTCTTTATAAACCTGCTTGATATGAACACAGCCTGGAAAGCGGTTTCCGAAGACCGGGAATTGTATTTAGGAAGCGACCGTGCCACGGGTCAGCCTAAATGGACGGGCACCCGGGCAGATCTTGTGTTGGGATCCAACTCAGAACTGAGAACTATAGCTGAAGTGTACGCAAGCGCAGATGCCCCGGAGAAATTTATAAAAGACTTTGTCGCAGCATGGAATAAGGTAATGAATTTAGACAGGTTTGATCTGCCCAGATTGTAATTCCAGGCGCCCCAACATGCTGAGTTTAATAGTCAATAGATTGCAAATTGTAATTGCGGCTGATTGCGGCTGATTGCGTAAATACAAATATATTATGTAACAAGCGGAGTGTCACTCCATATAATTTGACCGTCTAAACAAAAATAAAACGTTCCATCTTGAATAAAGAATCAGTGAGCGTAAGAAAGCCTGGAGATCTTAAACGCACTATTGGTGTTTTCGGATTAGCCTGTGCTGTAGTCAATATAACCGTTGGTACAGGAATATTTGTGTTGCCTGCTTTAGTGGCTGAGCACTTAGGTGCTGCTGCAATTATCTGTTTTCTCATTTGCGGCTTGCTTATATTTTTAGTTGCATTATGCTTTGCCGAAGTGGGCAGTAAGGTTACTGCTAATGGCGGAATATATGCCTATATTGAAACGGCGTTTGGTCCGTTTGCAGGGTTTTTAGCGAACAATATATTTTGGTTAAGTTGTTGTTTGTCGGATGCCGCTGTAGCCAATGGATTGTCAAAAACACTTGGTTATTTTTTGCCATCTTTAGATACAATATTTCGCCCCTTATTTTTTCTGATTCTGTTTGGCGGTTTGGCCTGGCTAAATATCCGTGGCGCAAAGAACGGAGTAAAGTTTATAATTATTACAACTTTTGCGAAATTGATTCCACTTGTGTTGCTTATTATTTTTGGAATGAGCCATATTTCTGCGGCAAATCTTCAATGGAAAAGCGCATTTACTTTCAGTGATATTGGTGCTGCAACGCTTATTTTATTTTTTGCATTTCTCGGTATTGAAAACGCTGTTACTAATAGCGGAGAATTTAAAAATCCTTCAAGGGTAGTGCCATTGGGAATACTGTCGGGACTCGCATTTGTACTGTTGCTCTATATTTCCATACAACTAATTACACAGGGAATTTTAGGTGCTCAATTGACTTTGTTCAAAGATGCACCACTGGCTGAAGTTTCAAAAAGATTGTTTGCCTACACGGGCATTATATTGATTACAATTGGTGCAGCTGTTTCTATGTTAGGAAGTTTAAGCGGAGCTATACTCGCTATTCCGAGAGTATTATTTGCAGGAGCAAGGGATGGCATTTTCCCCAAATTTTTAGGAAGCGTACATCCAAAATATTTTACTCCAGGTAAGGCCATTATTGTTTATGCTGCCATCGACTATTTTTTTGCGGTGTTTGGCGTATTTAAACAATTGATAATTTTAGCAACTGCTTCAGTTCTTTTAATATACCTGGGTGTAGTGCTTGCAACCATTAAGCTGCATTTTAAGAAAATACCTCATGCAGGGAAAACCTTCACCATACCGGGAGGAATAACCGTTCCCCTGCTGGCAATTGTTACCATTACCTGGTTACTTTTCAGTTTATCGCTACAGGAGATTACAGGGATGAGCATAACGCTGCTTGTTCTTTCACTGATATATGTTTTGATGAAAGTATATAAAAATAAACAGGGACGGATTGCTGAAAAAAAACAGGTTGTTGTGCAGGGGTTATAAAGTATTAACCAGGAAATATATTTTGAAACACCTGTGAATTTTACGTTTTTTCAAGCTGAAAAGAAATGCCGGGACTCGAACCCAGGATCCTCCCGATTAAGATCGGGATGCTCTACCTCCTGAGCTATCAAATAAACTTTCAA
>JBDTLZ010000207.1:0-8147 GCA_039934515.1 Ginsengibacter sp. | reverse complement strand
TAGAAGTAAATAAATAAACATTATTGACAATGGCCCCGGATTTAATTTCGGGGCCATTTTTGGCCTTTACGAACGCCAAAACCCGACAGCCTCTGGAGTTCGGTTCATCGAACAATCTCACAGCATAATCACTCAATCACATGATATTTGTACCGAAACGATTCCTCCATCTTTGATTTTAATAATCAAACTGCACCCATTTAAAAATGAATATGTAAATAATTTGCCATGTAAAAGCCCCGGACAAATTCCAGGGCTTTCTATAATCGGTTAAAGATATATGTGCTTACCATCCACCACTGGCGCCGCCGCCACCACCGCCGCCGCCGCCAAACCCACCGAAGCCACCACCACCTCCGCCACCGCCAAAACCTCCTCCAAAACCACCACCTCCGCGTCCTCCGCCACCCAATAAGTTCCCTGCAATAAACCACGGAAGGCCGCCCAGTCCACGTGACCCCCTTCGGCTCATATAAGAGCCTCCACCACCCCCGCCGCCAAGAAAGGATATGATCACAAAGAATATAATTACCAGGATGAAGATCGTTTTAAATGACGGACCCCCATTTTTATGCGCCGGCGTTGCTTTATACTCTCCTGCTGCGGCCTGGATAATAGCATCGATCGCATTATCAAAGCCCCGGTAATAGTCATTTTCTTTAAAATAAGGAACCATCCGGTCATCTATAATCTGCCTGGCAAGAATATCAGGCAAAACACCCTCCATGCCACTGCCGGTTTCTATACGCGCCTTTCTTTCTTCCTTCGACACTAGAATTAAAACACCATTGTTTTTATCCTTTGTCCCGATACCCCATCCGCGTAAATATTTCAGGGCAAGTTCAGCAATATCATACCCCTGCAGGTCTGGCACCGTAATGATTACAATGGCAGATGACGTGCTATCATTATAGTTCCTTATTTTTTGCTCTAAAGATTCCTTCTGAAATGGCTCCAGGAATTTTCCAAAATCATTGACTGCCTGCGGGGGAACTGTTTTGTCAAACATTTTTTGGGCACCAGCATGATTGACAAATAGTACCAGGAATATTAAGAGGAATTTCTTCATGAAATTATTTTCCGAAAATTATTTCGTCAGGAAGCTCATTTTTATCAAGATCTGCATCAAAAGGAAAATGATCCTGCAATGCTTTGCCAATCATTGTTACACAAGTGGCAATTCCATCGGCATAATTTTCTCTATTAAAATGTAACAGCATATTATTTATCGCTGTTTTCCAATATTCTTCCCCGGTCTTTTGGTGAATACCGGTATCACCATACACAGCAAGTTGCCGGTCTTTAATAGCAACATATACCAACACCGCATTTCGTTGTGCAGTATTTTGCATTTTAAGTTCTGCAAAAATTTCCACCGCCCTGTCAAGCGCATCAATAAAACGACACCTGCTTTCCACAAATACCCTCACCTCGCCACTCGTTTTCCTTTCAGCATCACGAATTGACCGGACTATTAATTCATTGTCTTCTTTGGAAAAAAAATCTTTCTTTTTAGAAAAAGGCCACATGTATAAGACAGTTTATTTTATATTGAACTGTACATCAGGAGCCTTTTCACTACCGGGATCTGATTTGTAAAATGGTTTTTCGTGATAACCAAACAATCCCGCAAAAATATTATTAGGAAATCTTTTTACCCTGAGATTATAACCCTGTACAGCAGTATTATAATCCTGCCTTGCGACATTTATCCGGTTTTCTGTACCTTCAATTTGTGTTTGAAAACCCTGGAATGCCGTGGTTGATTTAAGATCAGGATATGCTTCGGCAACGGCCAGTAATTTACCAAAAGAACTTTGCAAACCAGCCTGTGCGGCCTGGTATTTTCCGAGACTTGCAGAATCATCAATGTTTACATTTATTGCAGTAGCCCTGGACCGGGCCTCGATAACCTCCTTAAGTGTGCTTTTTTCAAAGTTTGCGGATCCCTCAATTGTTTTAATAACACTGTTATAAAGATCTGTCCTTCGCTGATAGTTGGTTTCTACATTGCCCCATTTGGTTTTTACTTCCTGGTCAACACCTATTAAATTATTATAAGCGCCGCAGCCCCAAAAAAACAGCAGGACCACAATTCCAAGAATTACAAACAGACCGGTTCTTGATTTCATATTTTATTTTTTATTTGTTCAAAAGTATGTTTAATCAAATGAAGTACCAATATTGACGATCTGACAAATTGCTGATAGCGGGTTTCAGGCGGTTACCACTGACGTATCTCCGAAAATCCGGGAAACTTGTTTTTTTTGTAACCTGTTATTTTTTATTTGCTGCTAATTGCCTTGATCCCCGGTAATTCTTTCCCTTCAAAATATTCTAACAATGCTCCGCCACCGGTAGAAACATAGCTAACCTTATCCGCAAGATTAAATTCATTTATGGCAGCGACACTATCCCCTCCGCCTACGAGACTATACGCTCCATGCTGTGTTGCATCCGCAACGGCTTCGGCAATAGCTTTCGTGCCCCGCTGGAACTTTTTCATTTCAAAAACACCCATCGGTCCATTCCATAAAATGGTCTTGCTAACCATTATTACAGCCCGGAATTGCTCAATAGCTTCATGCCCTATATCAAGCCCCATCCAACCCTTTTCAATATGGTCATTATGAACATTTTTTGTATTGGCATCAGCCGAAAATTTGTCTGCCACAATACTGTCCACCGGCAAGTGTATCAACACATTTTTTTCCTTTGCTTTTGACAAAATTTCACTGGCGAGGCCAAGTTTATCCTCCTCGCAGAGGCTGCTACCAATTTCCATACCCTGTGCCTTTAAAAATGTATAGGCCATACCACCCCCAATGATAATATTATCCGCTTTCTGAAGGAGGTTTTCGATGATCTCAATTTTATCAGAGACTTTAGCACCGCCTAAAATTGCCGTAAATGGATTTTCAGAATTGTTTAAGATTTTTTCAGCACTCTCTACCTCGCGCTCCATCAACAGGCCAAACATCTTTTTATCGCCGGGGAAGAACTTCGCAATTACCGCTGTAGAAGCATGCGCCCGGTGAGCAGTGCCGAAAGCATCGTTTACATATATATCTCCCAGTTTACTTAACTTTTCTGCAAACGACTCATCGCCTTTTTCTTCTTCTTTATAAAAACGAAGATTTTCCAATAACAAAACTTCTCCTGGTTGCAGAACTTTGGCCTTTTGCTGCGCTTCGGCACCAATGCAATCACCTGCAAATAAAATTTTGGTACCATCCAACAACTCTTCCAGGTGCTTTAAAAGATGTTTCATGGAATATTTATCAGATGGGCCATCTTTTGGCCTTCCAAAATGCGACATTAGAATTACGCTGCCGCCATCACCCAGTACTTTTTTTACTGTAGGTATTGCAGCACGCATCCGCGTATCATCAGTAATATTATAGTGATCATCCAGGGGAACATTAAAGTCAACTCTTATTAAAACCTTTTGATCTTTAAAATTGTGATCGGAAAATGTGCTCATATTTGTAATTATAATTCGGTTAAAGTGTTGTGAGAATGAGGGAGCCAAAAGGAAAATTACTTATTTCATCCGAATGTAAACAAAAAAGAAATGTGCGGGAAAACGGCTAAGATGTGAAACGCATTCTCAGGGTAATCACCATACTTTTATCAAATCCATGGATTTTGCAACCGGGTGGCTGGCTGTAAAATTATAACCTGGAAAACGGGCGATCGTAGCTGCAATTTGATTTTGATACCATTGCTGTGGCAACTGCATTTCTCCTTCTGCGTTGGTATCGGTGCCTATAATAGCCAGCCATGCATCGCCTGGGCTTTTAGCTAAAACCCCATGTTCTCCCCTCCCGTTACTCTTTTTACCCTCCCATGGCAGGTTGTTGCCAGGAGGGTCGTTGTATCTTTATATCCGGCGGTGGATTGGATAAAATACGAGGGCTGCCGGATCATTCTAATTTTAACTTGCAGGTGCAGTATCGACCTTTAACAAGACGTTATATAAAAAAGATTTGATTATATAAATGAAAGCCTCCTATATTTGTGGGCCAATTTACAATGCGATATTCTGCCACTTTAATTCTTCAACCATTTGTACTCAAGACTATGAGTATTTGCGGACGTTGTATGCCGTAAGGCATCCTATATTTATATCACCCATTCAAGGCTTTGCCCCTACTCCTCAAGGAAATAATTTTACTTTTTCATCTATAAAAAAATTTTATGAGCCAATTACATTATGAAACTTTGCAACTTCATGCAGGCCAGCAAATTGATCCAACAACTAAATCAAGGGCTGTACCTATCTATCAAACCACTTCCTACCAGTTTAACAATTCGGAACATGCAGCTAATTTATTTGGGCTGAAAGAGTTTGGAAATATTTATACAAGGATCATGAACCCGACGACCGATGTTTTCGAACAACGCATCGCGGCGCTTGAAGGGGGGGTTGCAGCATTGGCGACTGCTTCAGGACAGGCCTCGCAGTTTTTGGCACTCAACAACATTATGCAATCGGGAGATAATTTTGTTTCAACAACTTACTTGTATGGTGGTACCTACAATCAATTTAAAGTTGCATTTAAGCGTCTTGGGATTGAAGCCCGGTTTGCGGATAGCGATGATGTTGAAAGTTTTGTAAAGCATATCGATAAAAATACAAAAGCTATTTATTTAGAAACTATCGGGAACCCAAGGCTGAACATTCCTGATTTTAAAAAATTTGCTGAACTGGCAAAAGAATATGACCTCCCTTTAATTGTAGATAACACGTTTGGTGCTGCAGGTTATTTATTCAAGCCACTAGAGCATGGCGCAAACGTTGTAGTTCAATCTTCAACCAAGTGGATTGGCGGCCATGGCACATCGATCGGCGGAGTAATCGTAGATGGAGGGAATTACAATTGGGGTAATGGAAAGTTCCCCCAATTTACTGAGCCTTCGGAAGGTTACCATGGATTAAAATTCTGGGATGTATTTGGTGAGGGGAATCCGTTGGGTTTACCAAATATCGCTTTCGCCATTCGTGCAAGGGTAGAAGGCCTCCGCGATTTTGGATCTTCACAAAGCCCATTCAATTCATTCTTACTTTTACAGGGTATAGAAACACTATCGCTGCGTGTTCAGCGTCATGTGGATAATGCGCTGGAACTGGCACAATGGCTGGAACAACATCCGTTAGTGGAATTTGTGGAATATCCAGGCCTGGCAAGCAGCCCCTATAATAGCCTGGCTAAGGAATACCTTCCAAATGGATTTGGAGGCATCCTGAATTTCGGTGTAAAAGGAGGTAAAGAAAATGCCAGTAAATTTATCGATTCATTAAAATTGATAAGCCATCTTGCCAATGTAGGGGATGCAAAGACCCTGGCCATTCATCCTGCTTCGACAACACATGAGCAACTTGACGAAGAAGCACAAAAGGCTGCAGGTGTAGCGCCTAACCAGGTTCGCATAAGTGTGGGTATTGAACATATCGAAGATATTAAGGCAGACCTGGAACAGGCATTTAATAAGGTTTTTTCAAAAGAGCTGGTTAGTTAAGTATATAAAGCGTACTATTTACTGACCTATATTGCACAGGTGAATGGCCATAAGGTGCTGTTCACTTGTGTTTTTTTTAATATTGAACGAATAAATTTGTCATACAACATTTTCAAAGCCGAAGAACCTTTTACGCTTGAATCGGGGCGCACACTGCAGGGTTATCACCTTGCTTACAATACCTATGGAACGCTAAACGGTACTAAGGACAACGTGGTATGGATTTTTCACGCACTTACAGCCAACAGTGAAGCGCCGGAATGGTGGCCCGGGCTTGTGGGCGAAGGAAAATTATTTGATCCCCGGGATTATTTTATTATTTGCGTGAACATGCCCGGCAGTTGTTATGGCAGCATAGGCCCGTTTGACATCAATCCCGGAACAGGAAATGTATTTTACCACGATTTCCCCTTTTTTACACCAAGGGATATGATCCTTTCTTACCAGCCCCTAAGAAAATATTTAGGGATTGAAAAAATAAAAATAGGTATTGGCGGCTCGATGGGTGGCCAGCAGTTATTAGAATGGGCCATCGAAGAGCCGGACCTGTTTGAATATATTATTCCTGTGGGTACCAATGCGCAGCATTCATCGTGGGGGATCGCTTTTAATGCATCCCAAAGAATGAGCATTGAGGCTGATGGTACCTGGAAAGATAAAGACAGGAAAGCCGGAATGGAAGGAATGAAGGCAGCACGAAGTATTGCATTAATTTCTTACCGGCACTACGATACCTATCATGCCAGCCAATATGAACTCCAAAACGAGAAAATTGAAAATTTCAAAAGCGAATCCTATCAAAAATACCAGGGAGAAAAATTAGCCAAAAGGTTTAACGCTTTTAGCTATTATTTTTTGAGCAAAGGCATGGATGCTCATAACGTCGGAAGGGGAAGAGGAAGTGTGGAAGATGCTTTACAAATGATAGAAGCAAAAACGCTCGCTATAGGCATAGATACTGATATTCTTTTCCCGGTAAGTGAGCAAAAATTCCTTGCAGCACATGTTCCAAATGCCGATTTCATTTCCATCCATTCTTTGTACGGGCATGATGGCTTTTTGTTGGAATATGAACAATTGCAAAAAATTATAAACCAGTTTTTAATAACGGCAAAGCAGGCCAAAATCCTGAATTAAAATTTACAGTAAAAATGACAGCACATAAACGTTTAACCATCGGCTTATTTGGTTTTGGCGTAGTTGGGGAAGGATTGTACAAGGCCTTACAACAAACGGATTCTTTAAATGCAACGATAAAAAAGATTTGTATAAAGGACGGGAAGAAAAAAAGAAATGCACCACCAGAATTGTTTACAACTGATAAAGATGAATTGTTAAACGACGAAACGATAAATGTGATCGTAGAAGTTATCAATGAATCTGAGCCGGCTTTTCAAATAGTTTCTAAGGCGTTGAAAAAGGGCAAGGCAGTTGTAAGCGCAAGCAAAAAAATGATTGCAGAACACTTGCCCGGATTGTTACAACTGCAAAAAGAAACGGACATGCCTTTTCTTTATGAATCCTCTGCCTGTGCTTCAATACCCGTTGTCCGCAACCTTGAAGAATATTATGACAATGATCTTTTGCATTCATTACGTGCGGTTGTAAATGGTTCCACGAACTATATTCTTACCAAAATGTTTGAAGAAAAACTCAGCTTCAAAACTGCATTATTACAGGCACAGCAACTTGGTTTTGCTGAGGCAGATCCAACACTGGATGTAGACGGGTGGGATGCGGCACATAAATGGGTGATCCTGCTTTGTCATGCGTATGGTATTGTTTCTTCAACACAAAATATTGTATTCACAGGGATTCAAAATGTTAATGAGAGCGATGCAAATGTTGGCAGGGAAAAAAATTATGAGATCCGGCTGGTAGCACAGGCAAAGAAATTGGTAAATGGCAAAATCGCCGCATTTGTACTCCCGCAATTTGTAAAAAAAGACGACCATCTTTCTTTTGTAAAAAATGAATACAATGGAGTGGTAATAGAGAGTTCGTTCGCCGATAAACAATTTTTTTATGGTAAAGGCGCGGGGAGCTTCCCCACAGCATCAGCCGTGCTAAGCGATATTTCGGCGTTGCGCTATGATTATAAATATGAATATAAAAAACTATACCATCATACCCCGAACCAGTTGACCAGTGATTTTTATATAAGGGTCTATATCAGCTTTGATGAATGGAGCTACATTCCCCGTGAAAAATTTGAATGGATAGAAGAATGGCACGCAGAGGAAGGAAGAAAATATTTAGTTGCAGTGATATATTTTGACCACCTTACCAAGGATGACTGGTGGAAGAAAAACAATACCTCGCTGATTCTTTCCCCCGACGCCATCATTGAGGACATGGAGTTAAGAAAACTAAAGAAAAAAAGCCTGGAACTGGCCGGCATAGGCTAATGTTATGTTGTGGGCCGTGCCCTTTATCCAACGCATGGTGTACCGCCCATACTGCTTACTTCATTTCTCCAGGGGTCACGGTGATCAATTGTTTCCTGCCGCCTCTTAATATACCCAGCGATATTTTTCTGCCGATCATTTCTTCGGTAAGATATTTATGGAGGTTATCGGCGGTTGCAACAGGTTTGTTGTCAAATTCTACAATTATATCTCCAA
>JBDTLZ010000206.1:0-9224 GCA_039934515.1 Ginsengibacter sp. | reverse complement strand
GTTGTAAAAGGTAAAAAAGGATGAGAAAGACAAGCCCGGAGCTTTGAAATTAATGCTGCAAATAAAAATTTGGAAGAAGAAGCATGAGGTGAAAAAATATCGGGCGACCCAACACTTATAACTTTATTTCTTCGTCGCTCTTATCATAAAAATGAAACTCTGTGAGGTGATAATTGCTGTTGGATTTTATACTGATCCGCTGTTTGTATTTCCATGTCCACCGGCGGCTTTTGGAAAAAAATCCTTTTGTGAGGTAGGCAAATAAGATCGGGTGCACCTCAATAGTAAGCCCGGTATGTTTTTGCATAACAAGATAGCTCAGGTTTTTTTCTATTTCATCTTCCAGCACCAATGTTGACGAAATTTTCCCGGTGCCATCGCAGCTTGGGCATACTTCAGAAGTATTGATCGTCATTTCCGGCTTCATGCGCTGCCGGGTAATTTGCATTAATCCAAATTTGCTGATTGGCAATACAGCATGCTTTGCCCGATCGGAACGCATGAAATTATCCATCTGCTCGGCAAGCTTCTTCTTGTTTTCTGCAAGCTTCATGTCAATAAAATCTACGACGATAATGCCACCGATATCTCTCAGCCTTAGCTGACGGGCAACTTCTGCTGCAGCTTCAAGATTTGTTTCAAAAGCATTTTGCTCCTGGTTATTGCTGATACTTTTATAGCCGCTGTTTACATCAATAACATGAAGTGCTTCAGTATGTTCGATAATAAGGTAAGCACCGCTTGGCAAGTTAACGGTTTTACCAAATGAGGCTTTCACCTGCCTTGTGATTCCGTAACTGTCAAAAATGGGTGCACCGTTACTATGAAAAGTAAGTATTTCCGTTTTTTCAGGAGCAATTCTTTGCAAATACGTTTTTGTATCATTAAAAATATTCTTGTCGTTCACCACGATCTTGTTGAAATCTTCGTTGAGTAAATCACGAAGTATGCTATTTGTTTTTCCTTCTTCGCTCATGATCTTACAAGGGGCAATAGCGCCGCTTAAATTCTTTTGAATATTTTTCCAGGTGTTTGTAAGACCCAGGAGGTCTTCATGCAGTTCTGTGGTATGCTTTCCTTCTGCTGCAGTTCGCACGATAACACCAAAATTTTTTGGTTTCATGGCTTCTATGATCTTTTGAAGCCTTTTTCTTTCTTCCGATGAGTGTATTTTGCGGGATACTGCAATTATATCGTTAAAGGGGGTCAATACAACAAATCTTCCCGGCAAAGAAAGCTCGCAGCTCAATCGGGGGCCTTTCGCAGCTATTGGCTCTTTTAATATTTGTACAAGGATGTTCGGTTTACCGCTTAATACCTCTGCGATCTTTCCTGTTTTAATAATTTCGGGTTCTGCACTTAACGAAGGAAAATCAGCACCGGGTCCAGGCTTATCATTTATGGCAAAACGGGTAAATTTAAGAATAGAACGAACGTAGGGGCTGAGATCGGTATAGTGCAGAAAAGCATCCTTTTCAAAACCTACATCTACAAAGGCAGCATTGAGGCCAGGAATAAGCTTTTTTACTTTCCCCAAATACAAATCTCCTACTGCAAAACCCGAATTTGCAGTTTCATTGTGCAATTCAACGAGCTTTTTATCCTCAAGCAAGGCAATTTCTACTGCCTGTGGGGCAGCATTTATGATAAGTTCCTTATTCAACTCAAAATCTTTTAATTTTCTTAACTACACAGAAGGAATAACAGGAAACAAGGCATGCCAGTCCAATTAAAAGTAAGGCTACTTCTTTTTATGACGATTTTTTCTTAAACGCTTTTTACGTTTATGAGTAGCGATTTTATGGCGTTTTCTCTTTTTACCACAAGGCATAACTGAGTAATTTTAAATAATTTATAATAAGATCAATTAAAAGGACTTGTTTTAACTAACCCCGTGTTTCCGTAATTTGCCATTGACCTTTACTAAGGTCCTGTATTTAATGCTTTAATTCTTTCGTCAACTTCTTTACTAAAAGCAGGATTATTGACCAGTCGTTTGCTCTGTTCATACCATTTTATAGCATTTTGACGATCACCTGTTCCTGCATAAGCGTCTGCAAGCCAGGATACCGCTTCAAGGTTCTGTGGGTCAAAAGATACAACCTTATTAAGCCTTTCCACTCCTTTGTCAAACTGGCGGGATATCACAGCTCCTATTCCAAGCACCATTTGAGCCTGCATATTGTTGGAATCCTTACGAACTACTTCCAACAACTGCTGAATTCCTTTCATAGTTTGTTGTGCATCACCAATCATTCCCTGGCCATACACATAACAACTTCCCAACCCCACCTTTAAGTCATCGTTACCAGGATCAAGCTTCAGGGCTTTTTCAAATAGGGATGCTGCGGTCTCGGCTTCCCATGTTTTTAGCGCTACACTATCTTCCCTCCTCATACTCTCTAAAATCTGGCGGGCTGCAAAGGTGAGATTTTTTTCCGAATTATCCAATTTGGCCGCTTCACTTAAATAATAGGCATAAGGAACGAAAATTCCCATTGAATCTTTCCAAAAATCAGCCAGTTGGGTGAATTGTTTTTCTGCCTGCATTTTTACATCCCCGCGGCTTATATTGTTTTCGAGTTTGGATACATATATCAATTGCGAAGGCGTAAGCTTTTGCTTTTCTTTTGCAATGGCGGCTTCAATGTTGAAAACTGGCGATGTATGTTCCGCATGCGGGAAATCTGCTTTTATGGTAGTCGTTTTCCCAAAAAATAAAAGCACCAGTAAAAGGAGTACACCTCCGGCTGCGAGTAAGATTCTGTTAATCAATTGTAATAGAAGGGAGATTTTAAAACCCGGCCGCAAAGGTAGGACTATTCCGGTTTCCGGTCTTTATTCCTGTCTTTTATATCCTGCACGAACTCTTTTGCAGGTTTAAAGGCGGGAATATAATGTTCAGGGATTTCAACAGCAACGTTCTTTTTAATGTTCCTGCCAATTTTGGCAGCTCTTTTTTTCGTAATAAAACTTCCAAATCCCCTGATATAAATATTTTCTCCCAGGGCGAGAGATTCTTTAATTTCCTTAAACAAGGTCTCCAGAGTTACCAAAACATCCACTTTGGGGATACCTGTTTTTTCTGAAATCTGATTGATAATATCTGCTTTTCTCATTTTATTACATTGAAATGGGATGAATAAATTTAAATCCTAAATGAAAAAAATGTTTTACCAGGTCCGTGCAAATTTATAATCTTTATTTTAAATTCATTATGAATAATTTATAATGCAACTTCGTACATTTCTGTTAGCCAGCATTTTACCATGTAATCGTGTTCCTGATGAAAAATAAGAAATTTTTTTCTGAAATTTTACTAAAGTGGCACCAATTTGAAAATGTAAGGGAAATGCCCTGGAAAGGAGAAAAAGATCCCTATAAAATATGGATAAGCGAAATTATCTTACAGCAAACAAGAGTACAGCAAGGCCTCGCTTATTACAATCGCTTTATAAAAGCATGGCCAACCGTCACAAGCCTTGCCCGGGCACCAGAAAAGGAAGTGTATAAACTCTGGGAAGGCCTGGGGTATTACAGCCGGTGCAGCAATATAATGGCGACCGCAAAATTGATCAGCGAAGAATTTGAAGGCAAATTTCCTCAAACCTATGATCAAATATTATCGCTGAAGGGCATTGGCCAATATACGGCATCTGCAATTGCGTCGTTCGCTTTTAATTTACCTTACGCAGTTGTAGATGGAAATGTGTTCAGGGTTTTGTCAAGATTTTTTGGAATACAGGTTGCGGTAGATATAACAGAAGGAAAAAATTTATTTGGCGCACTGGCGCGAGAACTAATAGACCTTAAAAATCCGGGATCCTACAACCAGGCTATAATGGATTTTGGAGCGGTTATTTGTAAGCCGATGCTGCCTTTATGTGACAGCTGTCCGCTGAAAAAAAAATGTGAGGCCTGGTCAAAAGGAATAGTAGCCATTTTACCCGTTAAAGACAAAATCATCAACAAGCGGGAGCGCTTTTTTAATTATTTAATTGTAAGCCACGACAATAAAGTCTATGTAAAACAAAGGACACACAAGGATATCTGGCAGAATTTGTATGAGTTTGTTTTAATAGAAACGAAAACCCTTATTGCGGCAGAGAAACTTATACAAATGGAAATATTTACCTCCTTATTCCGGGGTTACAAGTTCCGGGTTTCGGAGATTTCTAAAGTGTTTAATCAAAAGCTTACCCATCAAACAATCACCGGGCGTTTTTTTCACATTACAATAACAGGAAGCCACCCGTCACTTGAAAATCACAAGCTTGTATCTCAGGAAGACCTTGCCCTGTTACCATTTCCAAAATTTATCGCTTCATATTTGAAAGATTAAAATGTATCTTTAAATTTGCGACAGTTGAATCAGACCCCGAAGAAACAAGTATTTTATGAGAGGTGTAAACAGAGTTGTACTTATTGGAAACCTCGGAAAGGATCCCGAATTGCAATACCTTGAAGGAAACATTCCAGTAGCAAAGTTTCCATTGGCGACTACTGAAACTTATAAAGACAAAACCGGGAAGTTAATTTCACAAACCGAATGGCATAATGTTGTCTTATGGCGGGGCCTGGCAGAGTTGGCTCAAAAATATCTTCACAAGAGCAGCCTTGTTTATATAGAAGGGCGCTTGAAAACCAGGTATTGGGAAGACAGGGATCATAATAAAAAAGTGGCCACAGAGATCATTGCAGATAACCTTATTATGCTCGACAAACGGTCTGATGGCGGGCCACCCGGAGTTGAACACGGTCACGAAAATATCCCGGGAAGCGAAATCCCACCATCCATTGATGAAGGCTCAGAAAAGCTACCCTTTTAGAACCCAACCGGTTGATCGCTTGTATGCATTCATCCGAATCTTTAACTAAAATTATTCCCTTTGGATTATCACCCGGTTATTCATCACTGTTACCACCTTATAACGTTCCTGGCACTAACCCCTACGGCTGCGGCAATTCTTTTTTTTACTGTTGTTCTTCTTTTTTTAATATCCTTTTTGGTAGCCGGTTCCGAAGTGGCCTTTTTCTCTCTCACAATGAAGGACATTAATATGCTGAAAACAAGGCAACAGCCTTCTTATAAGAGAATTGTTACGCTGCTTGAGAACCCAAAAACATTGTTAGCATCTATGTTGATCGCCAATAGCCTTGTTAATATTGGAATCATCCTTATATCGAATACATTGATGAACAGCTGGGTTGATACCCTGCACATGCATAGCATCCTGGAGTTTTTAATTAAAGTTATAGTGGTTACAGCCCTTCTCGTCATGTTTGGCGAGGTATTGCCCAAGGTATGGGCCACCCATCACAATATATGGTTTGCCTCAATGTCTTCACTGGTAATTGAAATTTCCCACAGCATTTTTTACCAGCTTAGCAAAAGGCTGGTTAGCCTGAGCGACCAGATTGAAAAAAAGTTTCATCGGGGTTCGTCGCGCATGGATGATACGCAGCTCGATTATGCAATAGACCTTTTGCCCGACCATGAGGCCAACACCGAAGAAAAACAGATATTAAAAGGCATCAGGAAATTCGGTAACACTACAGTTAAGCAAACGATGCGTACACGCCTGGACGTTAGTGGCATCGAATTCGATGACTCTTTCCTCAACGTGAAAAATAAAGTGGAAGAAATGCATTACTCCAGGTTACCCGTTTATAAAAATAACCTTGATGAAATTACAGGAATTATCCATACCAAGGATTTACTGCCTTACCTGGATGAAGAAGAATATGACTGGCACCCCCTGATGCGCCCTGTGTTTTATGTTCATGAGCAAAAGCTGATTGAAGATCTTCTGCAGGACTTCAGGAACAAGCGCATTCATTTTGCCGTAGTGGTAGATGAATTCGGTGGCACCTCAGGTATTGTTACCCTCGAAGATATCATGGAGGAGATAATTGGTGATATACAGGACGAATTTGACGATGAGCAAAGCGTGAATAAAAAGCTGGACGATTTCAATTATATTTTTGAAGGTAAAACAATGATTAATGACGTGTGTAAGGCATTGCGAATTCCGGTGAACACCTTTGATAAAATCCGTGGAGACAGCGATTCTCTTGCCGGGCTTGTACTTGAAATTGCCGGGCAGTTTCCCCAGGTCAATGAACCTGTTGTTTCGGGCAATTATTCGTTGGTACCGCTGGTGATAAATAAAAACCGGATTGAAAAAGTTAGGGTTAGCCTGAAACCAAATCCCGATACCCAAAATGCATAAATTTAAAAATTACCTGCCGGTAGCGGCTTTCTTCGGTTCACTATTATCACTTCTATGCGGCGCTTGCAATTCCACTTATACGACAAAAAAAAAGGGATATTTCCAGTTTGATTTCCCCAAAAGGGAATATGTAAAATTTGATAAGGCGGGCTTTCCTTACTCCTTTGAATATCCTGTTTATGCAAGCATCTCAAGAGATTCGTCTTACCTGGACAGCAGCCCCGAAAATCCATTCTGGTTGAATATCGACTTTCCCTCTTTCAATGGAAAGATCTTTATTAGCTATAAGATAATTGGTGGCACATCTGTATATAAGGTGAAAAATGCTGAAGGAAAATACCGGGATTCCCTTGGCACAAATGTTTTTCAAAATATGGTCAATGATTCGTATAACCTTACTTATAAAAATGACATCAAAGCAAATTCCATAGAAGACAGCGTAATGCATACCCCGCATAATATTACCGGTATTTTCTTTCGGCTGTCAGGAAATGTTGCTACGGCGAAACAATTTTTTTTGTCAGATACTTTGCATCATTTTATAAGAGGCGCTTTGTATTTTGATGCAACACCTAATGAGGATTCGCTACGCCCTGTAAATGACTTTTTGCAGGAAGATATGAAGCATATTATTAATACCCTGCAATGGAAGTAATGACAGATCAAGTAAAACCTGCAATCGGTCAATTCACCCATTCATCCGTTTAACCAATAAACTAAGAACCAATTCCCTAATTCCCAATTATCTTTACTGAATGATCAGTATAGGAAACGTTTTAATAAGCGACCAGGTAGTTGAAGAGCACTTTGTGTGCGATCTCATGAAGTGCAAAGGGGCTTGTTGTGTTGATGGCGATGCCGGAGCGCCTCTTGAAAACAGTGAACTTAAAGAACTAAATGATGTTTATGATTTGGTTCGCCCTTATCTGTCAAAGGAATCTGTTCATGAATTGGAACAGCAGGGGAAATATATTTATAATACAGAATTTGGCTGGGTCACTCCAACGGTAAGCTCGGGTACCTGTGCGTATGGGATCACAGATGCCAAAGGGATTGTAAAATGTGGCATTGAGCAGGCATATAATGATGGCAAAATAAGTTGGAAAAAGCCAATAAGCTGTCACCTGTTCCCGATACGAATTAAGAAAAGTAAGAAGGGTAAAACAGACCTTGTAAACTATGAGCCCCGCGAAGACCTTTGTAAAGCAGGATGTAATCTTGGCAAAAAATTGAAAGTACCGGCCTACGTTTTTCTCAAGGACGCCGTTATAAGAAAATATGGAAGCGACTTTTATGACGCCTTGTGTGCTACTGCAGAACATCGTTCAGCAAAATAAAACCCATAACTTCACTTTCTCTTTTCCGTACCCGGTAAGTCGAAAGAGAAAAGATAAATTTTGACCCCGTATTTATGATACATCATTCCCGGTTTTTATACATCGCTTTTCTCATAGCTATAGCATCATGCTCAGTTAACAAGGCAAAAATTAATAACGATTTAAAAAAATATTTCGACTCGGCACATGTGGACGGTTGCTTTTCCTTGCTGGATAATGCAACAGGAAAAGTTACTGTATACAATCTCGGGCTTGACACACAAAGAATTTTACCCGCATCAACTTTCAAAATTGTAAATTCATTGATTGGGTTGGAAACCGGAAAAATTACAGACGAAAAGATGGTAATTAAATGGGACAGCGTAAGAAGATCGAATGAAGACTGGAATAAAGACCTCACCATGCAGGAAGCATTCCGGGTTTCAGCAGTTCCTTACTACCAGGAAGTTGCCCGCAGGATAGGCAGGGCTACCATGAAGCACTGGATTGATTCTCTTCATTATGGGAACATGAATATCAGTGGGCCGATCGATTCTTTCTGGCTCAACAATACCCTGGAGATATCGCCAGACGAGCAACTTGGCCTCGTAAAGAAATTGTATTTTGATCAGCTTCCATTTGATAAGCGGGCCCAAAATATTGTACGTGACGTGATGCTGCAGGAAAATAACACACTATATAAGTTGAGTTATAAAACCGGTTGGGGTTTTGATGAAAAGAATAATTCTGTCGGCTGGATCGTGGGCTGGATAGAAGAGAACCGCCACGTTTATTTCTTTGTAACGCTCGTAAAGTCCACTGATAAAAAGATACAGATGCGTGAGGTGAGAATGAATATCACCAAAGGTATTTTGACAGATCTTGGATTTTTTAAGGGAGAGAAATAAAGGAAAGCACCGCTATCCTGGTACCAAATACCGGCTACTCATCCCGGCATCCGGGTAATATATTTTTCCATCTGTTTTACCTGGTCGACTATTTGAGGTGTGGTAGGCTTTAATGCTTTTACCTTCCTGAAATATTCTTTTGCAGCACGAAACTCACGTTTGTTTATCATGATAGAAGATAGCTGGAGGTAGGCTGCTGCCTCATTTTCTTTATCAGGAAGCCCGGAACGTATCGCCTGGCGGATATAGTTTTCAGCTTCACGTATATTTCCTTTTTGCATAGCAAGCATACCCAGTTGCAATTTATTAGCCCCTTCGGCTTCTTTCATCGGCATGCCAAGACTAAGGCTTTTCTTCATATGAGCCTCTGCACTTTCATAATCCTGGTTTACCATTGCCAGGTTTCCTTTTAAAGTGAAATATACTGAACGTACCGGCTTTATAAGCAGCCCGGGAAACCAGATAGATTTAATTACTTTTTGCGCTCCTTCCATATCGCCACTTTCCATATAACCTTGTATAAGCCTCATGGGCCCAAAAAGAAAATGACCTACGATAAGTATTAAGCTGATAAAATATAAAATAAAAGACGGCCAGAAGCTGGTTTCGATATTGACTACAATTGCCAGCAGTAAAAAAAATACGCCCAACAACAACCGGTACTTAATAATTACATTCAAAAACTTCATACACTTACTTTTTCAAAATAGAAACAAATCACCGTTATGAAACAGACCGGTACATTAAATAATTTTAACAGTCTGTTT
>JBDTLZ010000205.1:0-38498 GCA_039934515.1 Ginsengibacter sp. | reverse complement strand
AAAAAAAAATTGCATTTTAAAAAATTTACTTTGTCTAACGCATTTCATTCGCAATACATACCCTACTCTCAAACGGGAAAGTTTTCAAAAATTATCCTGGATTATATCGACAATCCTCAAAAGCTGGAAGACTATTTCGAACACCCGGTAAATATCGAAGGCATTAAAGCTTCGCTTATTAAAAGAAAAAAATTCAATACCAACAGGGCCTTACTTACCGAACAATTACAAATTCAATACAAAGATATAGAAGAGGGTGAACAGGTAAAAGCTAACATACAAATGCTTTGCCTTGAAAATACTTTTACAGTATGCACCGCACACCAACCAAATATATTTACAGGGCATTTGTATTTTATTTACAAAATCCTTCACGCGATAAAACTTACTGATGAATTAAAAAAACAATTGCCTGGATACAATTTTGTACCGGTTTTTTTTATGGGGAGCGAAGATGCAGACCTTGAGGAACTGAATTTCGTCATTGTTGATGGTAAAAAGTATGAATGGCAGCCCAATCAAACCGGCGCGGTTGGCCGAATGAAAGTGGATGACGGGCTTTTGAAATTAATCAATGAAATCGAAGGTAGATTGTCAGTTGAAAGATATGGCAATGATGTTATCGCCTTATTGAAAAAGTGCTTTCAGAAAAATACAACGATTGAGCAAGCGACATTCCTGCTCGTGCATCATCTTTTTAAAGATTTTGGCCTCGTGGTGTTTTTACCCGATAATGCAACCTTAAAAAAAGTCATGCTGCCTGTTTTTGAAGAAGACATTTTTAAAAACATACCTTCAACGATTGTCGGCAGGTCTTCAGAAAAATTAGCAAAGAATTACAAGATACAGGCGCATCCCCGCGAGATCAATTTATTTTATTTAAAAGAGGGCCTCCGTAATAGAATTGTGCCCTTCAAAGATCAGTTTATCGTTGCCGATACTGACATCGTTTTTTCAAAAGATGAATTGAAAAAAGAATTGAAAAACCACCCCGGTCATTTTAGTCCTAATGTAATTTTAAGAGGGCTTTACCAGGAAATGATTTTACCAAATATTGCCTTCATTGGTGGTGGTGGGGAAATAGCTTACTGGCTTGAGTTAAAAGATCTCTTTCTTAACTACCAGGTTCCGTTTCCTTTGTTGCTGGTAAGAAATTCGTTTGTGCTTGTCGCAAAAAGATACCACAAATTACTGGAGAAAACCAATTTGAATATTCCCGATCTATTCAGGGGAAGCCAGGTTCTATTGAACGAAATCGTTACCACGCAAACCAGCCACCGGCTCTCACTTGATGATGAAAAACTCCAGGTGCAACAGGCGTACGGGTCCATAAAAAAAGCAGTTTCCGATATAGATACCACGCTTGAGCAGCATGTCGAATCTCTGCAGACAAAAATTCTTAAGAAATTAGTTGCATTGGAAAAGAAAATGCTCAGGGCTGAAAAAAGGAATTTTGAAGATCAGAAAAATCAGTTGGCGAAATTATTTGCCGCATTATTTCCAGGAGGAAATTTGCAGGAGCGTACCGAAAATTTTATGTTGCATTATGCTAAGGAAAGCAGTAGCTTTTTTGATATCCTTTATGAAAACTCCATGACCCTTGAACAAAAATTTTGTATACTTGACGGGTTTCAATAAATGGGTTTTATCTGTAAAGATGAAAAGTTGCTCAATAAATTCAATCGTTATCTCTTTCCATTTTCGCCGCTTTTTTTTCTACTTCATCCCTCATTTCATCTTTAAAAGCCTTCAGTTTTTGCGTAAGGGACTCATCGGCAACCGCCAATATTTCAACGGCCAATATACCTGCATTTTTTGCGGCGTTTAATGCTACTGTCGCAACCGGCACACCATTGGGCATTTGTAAAATAGAAAGAACCGAATCCCATCCATCGATAGAATTGGATGATTTTATCGGCACTCCAATAACGGGCAACGTGGTAAGCGAAGCGACCATCCCGGGCAAATGAGCAGCGCCACCCGCACCAGCTATAATAACTTTCATGCCTTTGTTATGTGCCAGGGTAGCATATTCAACCATTCGTATGGGGGTACGGTGTGCCGAAACAATGGTAATCTCGTAGCCCACCTGGAATTTTTTTAAAATTTCTGCGGCGCCCTCCATTACTTTCAAATCACTGTCACTTCCCATGATAATTCCAACAACCGCGCTCATTTGATAAGTATTTATAAACAAAGAAACACATTTTTCAGGCGTATTTTCATATTAGGATTTTTAAATTGTAAAATAATCGCAGTATTATTATTTTTTCGGCGTCTAATGGAAACATTTCCTGTAAACTGGGTGACATTGGTATTTCATTTTTTTAATATTTCTATAGATTTAATATTTCTATATTTGATTTTTTTTTCAAAATCTTATGCATGACTTTGAGCAGCACCCGCCTTTCTTCATCTTCACTCCTATTTTTAGCCTTTAGTATCATATCATGCAAAAGCAAACCTGATGTACCCCGCGAAAAAGCCAATCCACCGGTTATAGTAGATGTTCTGGTCGCAACTTTACAAAAGGTTGATAATACTGTTGAGGCAAGCGGAACCGTGGTGGCCAATGAAAATGTAGAACTTCATCCCGATGGCAGTGGTATATTGACTTTTTTAAATATTCCCGAGGGTAAGCATGTGACTAAGGGCACAATACTTGCGCGGATCAATAGTGCAGACCTGGCAGCTCAATATCAAAAAAGCAAGGTGCAGTTAGAACTTGCTCAAAAAACTGAAGAGCGATTACAAAAATTACTATCTGTTAGTGGTATTAACCAAAGTGATTATGATATTGCCCTTAACCAGGTTAACAGCATAAAGGCCGATATGGCCTATACACAAACACTCATTGATAAGACTGTTGTGCGTGCACCGTTTGATGGAACCCTGGGCTTGCGCCAGGTGAGCCCCGGAGCTTACGTTACCCAATCTACCGTTATAGCCACCCTGCAACAATTGGGCAAGGTTAAAATTGATTTTACACTGCCGGAACAATATGGAGCGCTCGTAAAAACCGGTGGTATTGTTGATGTGGAAGTGGATGCCGCCAACCAGGTCCATCAGAATGCTACAATTGTTGCGATCGAACCAAAGGCTAATGAGGTTACCCGGAATTTATTGGTGAGGGCAGTGCTGCAGGGTACTCCTGCGAATCCCGGCGCTTTTGTAAAAGTATATGTTGGTGCAAAAGGGTCTGGCAAATCTGCTGTTATGGTTCCGACCAATACGATAATCCCCAATGACCTTAACAACCAACTTATTTTAATTAAAAGCGGCAAATCAAAGTTTGTAAATATTTCCACCGGCATAAGACTTGCAAATAATGTAGAGATCACCAAAGGAGTGACTGTGGGAGATACGGTGGTTGTAACCGGCGTTTTATTTGTGAGACCCAATACCGCAGTTAAAATAAGAAGCTTAAAAACATTAGACCAATTGGCTGGAAAACAGTAACTATCCACTCATTAGCGATCATGTTTTTTAAATTGAAATACCTGGTAGTGATGCTAAAAAACAATTGTAAAAATAGAAGAAAACAACAGTCCTGTTTTTTTCGTCTATCCAATTGTTTTTTTGAAATAGACATATGAATATATCTGAATTTTCTCTCAAAAGGCCGGTCTTTGCCACGGTGCTGAACCTGGCAATTATTTTATTTGGTGTTGTTGGCCTTACTTTCCTTGCCGTAAGAGACTATCCTGCCATAGATCCGCCGTTAATTTCAGTAAGCACCTCCTACACCGGCGCTAATGCAGATATCATTGAGAATCAAATCACCGAACCACTGGAAAAACAGATAAACGGGATCCCCGGTATACGTACTATCACATCATCGAGTACGTTGGGAAGTAGCCAGATATCCGTAGAGTTTAACCTGGGGGTTGATTTGGAAGCTGCGGCGAGTGATGTGAGGGATAAAGTAAGCCAGGCTGTGCGGAGTCTTCCACAGGATATTGACGCCCCACCGGTGATCAGTAAATCTGATGCGAACAGTGATTTTATTTTGATTCTTGCCGTGCAAAGCCAAACGAAGAGTTTGCTTGAACTTAGCGATTATGCTGAAAATGTTTTGCAACAGCAATTGCAAACCATCGACCAGGTAAGTGCTATCAATATTTTTGGTCAGAAGAGATATGCAATGCGCATTTGGCTTAACCCTGATAAAATGAATGCCTATGGAGTTGCCTATACTGATGTAAGCAATTCATTAAACAGTGAAAATATAGAGCTGCCTCCCGGTAAGATTTATGGCAACAACACTGAACTAACTATCAGGGTGCTCGGCCGGCTTACAACAGAACAGCAGTTCCGGGACCTGATACTAAGAGAGGATAGCTTTGGCATTGTGCGGCTGGGAGATGTGTCACGAATTGAATTAGGGCCGGAGCAACTGGAACAAAGCTGGAAATATAATGGAGTTAATGCTGTGGGCCTGGCAATTATACCTCAGCCCGGTGCCAATAATATCCAAATCACCAATGAATTTTATAAAAGGATCTCTCAAATCGAAAAAAATTCCAAGTCGGACATACAATTAAAAATTCTTATAGACAATACCAAAAATATCCGCCAGTCACTTGCAGAGGTTGAAGAAACCCTTGTAATCGCTATTGTGCTGGTGGTCATCGTTATATTTCTTTTTTTTCGCGATTGGCTTATTGCATTGCGGCCGTTAATCGACATCCCCATTTCATTGGTATCGACATTTTTCATTATGTACCTGGCTGGTTTCTCGATCAACATTTTAACATTATTGGCAATTGTGCTGGCAACAGGCCTGGTGGTCGATGATGGAATTGTAGTAACAGAAAATATCTTCAAAAAACTCGAGAAAGGTTTACCCGTCAAACAAGCCGCTCTGGAAGGAAGTAAAGAAATATTTTTTGCTGTGATCTCTACTTCGATAACGCTGGCTATTGTATTTCTGCCGGTAATTTTTTTAGAGGGATTCGTGGGGAGGTTGTTCAGGGAATTCGGAGTGTCCTTAGCAGCCGCTGTATTGGTATCGGCGTTAGTATCACTTACGATTACCCCGGTTCTCAATGTTTATATGCACCGGAAGAAAGCCGGTCACGGATGGTTCTATAATAAAACAGAACCTTTTTTCAACGGCATGGAAAATGGTTACCGGAGATTACTACAATCATTTATGAAGATCCGCTGGATTGCCTGGGTAATAATCGCTGCCTGCGGGATCATCATATGGCTGATGTCTGGCACGCTGAAGAGTGAACTTGCGCCTATGGAAGACCGTAGCAATGTGAGGTTTACGGTCACAGCTGCAGAAGGAACCAGCTACAGTGCAATGAGTGATCTTTCTGATAACATTACTAACTATTTATATGATTCGGTACCTGAACGCGATTTTGTTTTTGCCCGTACTCCCGTAGGAAGTGGTACAAATACTTCCCAGCCACGTATTGGCCTTATACCGGCAAAAGAACGAAGACGTACACAGGATGATATAGCCAACGACCTGCAGCGCAAACTGGCACGCTTTAATGATGCAAGGATATTTGCCACCCAGGACCAGACAATTTCAGTTGGCGGTCAGCGGGGAGGTTTACCTGTGCAGTTCATCTTACAAAACCAGGATCTAAGTAAATTAAGAGATATCATTCCCAAATTTCTTGACGAAGTAAAAAAGGATAAAACATTCTCGAATGCAGATGTCAATCTAAAATTCAACCGGCCCGAATTGCAGTTAACCGTGGACAGGATGAAGATAAAAGATCTCGGGTTATCCACAAAGGATGTCGTTGCTACCATACAGGCAGCTTTCAGCGGTGGCAGGCTTGCTTATTTTATACAAAATGGATTTCAATATTCTGTGATCGCCCAGGTGGAACGAACGGATCGTAATAAACCGGAAGATATTTCCAGGTTGTATGTGCGCAATAATGTTAACCAAAACATTCCATTAGACGCTGTGATCCATTTGCAGGAAAGTACCAACCCATCTACGCTCTACCATTACAACAGGTATAAGGCAGCAACAATTTCTGCATCCCTGTCACAGGGTTATACAATCGGAGACGGCATCAAAGCAATGAATGTTATAGCCAACAGATTACTGGATGAATCTTACCAGACAGCATTGACGGGCCCTTCAAGGGATTATGCTGAAAGCTCATCAAATATATTGTTTGCTTTCGGGCTGGCCCTTATTTTAATTTACCTGGTGTTGTCGGCTCAGTTTGAAAGCTTTTTAGACCCTTTTACAATAATGTTTACAGTGCCTCTTGCCTTAGCCGGAGCCTTACTAAGCCTATGGATATTTAATCAAACCTTAAATATTTTCAGTGAAATTGGAATGATCATGCTCATTGGGCTTGTAACCAAAAATGGAATTCTGATTGTTGAATTTGCCAACCAGCGAAGGGCACAAGGTTTGAAAAAAATGGAAGCAGTAGTAGATGCATCTACGCAACGGTTGCGTCCCATACTTATGACCAGCCTTGCCACTTCTTTTGGAGCTTTGCCGATTGCGCTGAGTTTGGGGGCTTCGTCTGCCAGCCGTGTGCCTTTGGGTATCGTTGTGGTATGCGGTATTTTGTTTGCCCTGATTTTCACACTATTTGTGATACCGGCAGTTTATACTTTCATATCGGGAAAACATAAAACGGAAGAAGAGCTGACTAAAGAATTTACCGGCGGAATTGATCCTGATAAAGCTGATAAAAAGTCTCAATGAAACGAATTTTTTTTATAATAGTTACCTTATTATTCCAGGCGCAGGCATTTTGTCAACTCCTGAATTTGCAGGATGCAATAAATATTGCCTTGAAGAAAAGCCTTGATCTCCAATTACTAAAAAACGACGCAGCAATAACCCGCATCAATAATCACATTGGTGTGGCAGGTGGATTGCCGGTAATTGAAGCCTCCGGCTCCGATATTGAACAATCTACCAACGTAAATCAGACGTTGAATAACGGGGACGTCATTAAGAGAAAGGGTGCAGTTGGTAATAATTTTTCGTCAAATGTGACTGCAGGCATGTTATTGTATAATGGATCGCGGGTTGTTGCGACAAAACAACGCCTGGAGCAATTAGCTTTGCAGAGTGAACAGTATCTCAACGCCGCTGTTCAAAATACAATGGCCTCGGTCATAACAGCCTATTATGATGTTGTTCGTCAACAAGCCTATACAAAAACAATTGACAAATCAATTGAAGTCGCACAGCAGCAACTCGATATTGTGAAAACACAACAAAGCGTTGGGATGGCAAATAATGCCGATCTTTTTCAATCGCAGATCAGCCTGAATTCTTTATTGCAGCAAAAGCAGGCGCAACTGCTTATAATTGACCAGGCCAAAACAGGGCTGCTGCTATTATTAAATTTAAAACCTGATTCTGTTATTGCTATTAATGACACCATCCTGGTGGATAAAACATTGATCCTTGGAGATATATTAAATGATCTCAATCGCAATGCCGACATTCTCGCTGCTGAAAATCAAATAAAAATAAATCAACTCATTGTAAAAGAAACGGCGGCACTCCGCTATCCTTCACTCAATGCATCTGTAGGCTATAATTATAACCGCAACCGCACTACCGCAGGAAATTTATTATTAAATCAAAACAATGGTCCATTTGCCGGTATCTCGATTGGTATACCCCTCTATAACGGTTCGGTATACAAACGGCAACAAAAAGTCGCAGAAATAAATGTTCAGAACGCGAACCTGCAAAAAGATATTCTAATAAGGAATTATACAGCGCAGGCCGTACAAACCTACCAGGCCTATGCTTCGTCTCTGCAACAATTAGATTCACAAAAAATAAATGTAGCACTTGCTCAAAAACTTATTGATCTTTCCCTCATTCGTTTTCAATACCACCAGGCGACAATTGTAGAGTTAACCCAGGCACAGGAGAGCTTCCAGCAAGCTGCTTATATATTAACCAACTTAAACTTTGCAGCCAAATCTTCAGAGATAGAATTAAATCGGCTCGTTAACAAAATACCTTTCTAAATATTGATAAGGTTATGTCCTGGATTTCAGCGTCCGGTTGATGATATTGGCTTTATAAGTAAGGTCCTGGATACTGTTGCTGATGATGGTAACGTGGCCCATCTTACGGCCCGGGCGGGTTTGCATCTTACCGTATAAATGAACAAATGCATTGTCGATCTTTAAAACTTCTTCCAATCCCTCATAACGCACATTTCCTGTAAAACCTTCGTCACCAATAAGGTTTATCATAGCCGACGGGAATATTCCTTTCGTATTGCCCAAAGGAAATCCCAGCAAAATCCTCCACAGCATGTCAAATTGTGAGCAATAGTTTGCTTCGATAGTATGATGGCCACTGTTGTGTACGCGGGGCGCCGTTTCATTTACCCATACATTATCGGCGTGATCAATAAACATCTCAACGGCAAAAATTCCTGCACTTCGAAGGTTTTTAACAACAGTAAGTGCCATCGCTTCGGCTTTCCACAATACTTTTTCATGGATCGCGGCAGGGCTCAACTGGTATTGAAGGAGGTTTAGTGTTTTATTAAAAATCATTTCTACCGGCGGAAATAATGCGGTTTCACCAGCCTCGTTGATAGCGACTATCAAAGAAAGCTCTTTTTTAATATCTACGAGTTTCTCCAAAACGGCTGGTGCATCAAATCCATTGACAATTTCTTTTCCATTTCTGATGACCACCACGCCACGGCCATCGTACCCACCCATGGCAATTTTATGCACAGCCGGTAAGAAGTTAATATGATGCGCTAATTCAGCCCTGTTTTGAGTAACTAAAAAGGAGGGTGACGGAACATTTATAGATGCGTAAAACTGTTTCTGCAGGATCTTATTTTTAATAGTTTTCAATGCAGGCGGACGTGGATAAATTTTAACGCCTTTTTCTTCGAGCTGCTGTAAGGCTTCGCTATTTACTGATTCAATTTCTATTGTAACGCCATCAAGATCTTTCCCGAAATTATAAACGTCATCGAAGTTGGTGATATCGCCCCTGGTAAAATGATGGCAAAGATGTGCGGCCGGACATTCCCGGTCATTTTCCATGACATACGTTTCTACAGGGTAGTTTGCGGCGGCCTGTAACAGCATCCTCCCCAATTGTCCGCCGCCAAGAATACCAATTCTTTTCATTGTAAATTTTTTGCAAGATAAATGTTCCGCCTTCAGAAAAAAAACCAGGCTCCGGACCGGTATATAAGGTCAGTAAGTTGCTAATGACAACAGATGATCTAACCATTATATTCTTAAAACCCGTGAAATTAATAAACAAGCGTTGTGGGCTTTTCGGGTGGGTACCGGTTGGGGATGGCTTTTTTAATATCTACCTTTGTCTAAAACAGGCATTTATGGAAACAACTATTCCAGAACTTTCACAAAAAGGTATGCAGGAAACAGATTTTTTGCCGTTGCTCGGTACCGATTATGTGGAGTTGTATGTTGGCAATGCAAAACAGGCTGCTCATTACTATAAAACCGCATTTGGGTTTCAGTCCCTGGCCTATTCAGGCCCCGAAACAGGTGTAAAGGAAAGGGCCAGTTATGTGATACGTCAAAACAAGCTCACCTTTATATTAACAACACCCCTCCGGAACGACAATGACATAGCCAACCATATTTTTCAACACGGTGACGGGGTTAAAGTGCTGGCACTTAAAGTTGAAGATGCCACCAGTGCCTGGAAAGAAACTACACAGCGTGGCGGTAGAAGTTACATGGAGCCTAAGGTCATGAAAGATGAAAATGGGGAACTGGTAATGAGTGGCATTTTTACCTATGGGGACATTGTGCATCTTTTTATTGAAAGAAAAAATTATTCAGGCGTGTTTATGCCAGGCTACCGAAAGTGGGAAAGTGTTTATAACCCAACAGCCACCGGGCTTTTATATGTTGATCATTGTGTAGGTAATGTTGGCTGGAACCAAATGAACAAATGGGTGGAATTTTACCAGGAGGTTATGGGCTTTAGAAATATTCTCAGCTTTGATGACAATGATATTTCCACCGAATACTCGGCCCTGATGAGTAAAGTGATGAGCAATGGTAATGGCTTTGTCAAATTTCCTATAAATGAACCTGCTGAAGGAAAGAAAAAAAGCCAGGTAGAAGAATACCTGGAATTCTATAATGGGGAGGGATGCCAGCACATCGCCCTTGCCACGAATAATATTATTGAAACGGTGAGCCAGCTCCAGCAGCGAGGAGTAGAGTTCCTGAAAATACCGGCAAGCTATTACTCGACCGTGCTGGACCGGGTGGGCCACATAGATGAAGACCTTAAACCCTTAAGTGACCTCGGAATCCTAATTGATAAGGACGACGAAGGCTACCTTTTACAAATATTCAGTAAACCTGTAGAAGACAGGCCTACACTGTTTTTCGAGATCATTCAGCGTAAGGGAGCCCAAAGCTTTGGAAAGGGAAATTTCAAAGCACTT
Organism: Ginsengibacter sp.; assembly: GCA_039934515.1. Classification (GTDB taxonomy): domain Bacteria; phylum Bacteroidota; class Bacteroidia; order Chitinophagales; family Chitinophagaceae; genus Ginsengibacter. The sequence goes on along the minus strand of JBDTLZ010000205.1, from coordinate 28,068 downwards.
TTTGAAGCTATTGAGAGAGAACAGGCAGAAAGAGGGAACTTATAGAGGGGGATGTAAAAAAACCGGTCAGTTCATCACAGGCGGTCTAAGCAACAATAATTAGTTAAGAAATTTTTACCCCATGCGTCTTTTCAATAAAAAATTTATTTTTACGTTATTACCTATAATATCCCGGCTGAAAAATGATTAATAGAATTCTGAATTTTATCGTGATACTTATGTTAATGCTGCACTTACCTGTTGGTTCGGATGCACAAACATCATTTATAGACACTCAAAAATCATTATTCCGCGTTGCAGGCGTGTTTAATAATAAAGAAGACACGTTACAAAAGGAATTCGCAGCGAAAGGCCTCACATGGCCAGCAAAATATGTCTATATACGCAGTTTTAAATATGATGCACAGCTTGAGGTGTGGGTAAAAAATGATGCGAAAGAGAAGTACAAATTATTCAAGACGTATAAAGTTTGTATGCAGAGCGGTACGATGGGCCCCAAAAGATTACAAGGCGATTACCAGGTACCTGAAGGATTCTATTATATCAATGAATTCAACCCGCACAGCAATTATCATCTTTCGTTAAAATTAAATTATCCGAATGCGTCGGACAGGATATTGAGTGATTCCCTGAGGCCTGGCAATGGAATTTACATACATGGAAGCTGCGTATCGGTTGGATGTATTCCCGTAACAGATGAAGAGATCGAAGAAATTTATATCATTAGCAGCTATGCCAAATCCAATGGAGAGGATTTTATCCCGGTGCATGTTTTTCCGGTAAGATACAGTCAAAAAAAATCATGGGAGTATTTCAAAACAAGTACAAAAAATAATCCTTCACTTCAAAAATTTGCATTGCAATTGAAGGATGCATTTGATCGGTTTGAAGACACCAGGCAGGTACCTGTAATATTAATAGATCGCAAAGGGGATTATGTTATTGATTAAAGTTCCTCAGGAGTAATTGCACCGTATCTGCGGTTTTCTGTTCCAGTACAATTATTTTAGTTGCTGTAAGCTTTTGAATCAAATCAGGGGTGTAATGCCTTATTGTCAACAGGATTAAATTCTTTTCCATTTGCACGTCGAATATCCCCGCACATTGAACAGCCGTTTCCTCAACCTTTGACGGAATGTCATCAACACACACAAAAAGGCTTATGGCGGCGTTTTGTGTGAGGTTAGGTTTGATTTTTGAGTTGTTCAGAATTTCATACAAAGTATTTACAGGCTTACCTTCTACAAAAGAAAAATCCTTTGATTGCAGCGTTATTAAGACCTGGCTGCGCTTATATACAATTATGGGCGGGAGATTGTGCGCATTCTTAGCCGTGATAACGGTGCCGGGTAGTCGCTTATTAATGAAACTCTTTACATATAACGGGATGTTTTTATTTTGCAAAGGTTTTATCGTTTTCGGGTGTATTACCTGTGCACCATAATAGGCCATTTCTATGACCTCTTTATAGTTTAGTTCGGGAATTGTAACGGCATCTGCAAAGTCTTTAGGATCAGCGTTCATCACGCCTTCGACATCTTTCCATATCGTAACGCTCTCTGCATGTAAGATATTGGCAAAAACTGCCGCCGTGTAATCACTCCCCTCCCGCCCCAGGGTGGTACTTTCGTTCTCATCAGTGCTCCCTATAAAGCCCTGGGTAATAACTATGTTGGTATCTTCAAAAAGAGGAAGAATCTTCTCTTCTGTATTTTTTCCGGTTGCCTCCCAATCTATTACCGCATCCCGGAAAGTATCGTCGGTACGCAATACATCTCTTACATCGATCCATTTATTCGGAATTTTTTCCTCATTAAGATAAAAGCTTAAAATGGTAGTTGACAGCAGTTCCCCGGTACATACAACCTGGTCATAATAATAATTGTACCCTTTAACAGGTTTATCGTGCAACAACCACTGGACCTCTGTGAAGAAATTCTGCAGCTCGCCGGTGGCTTCTTCCCAATGTTGGGTTATGGAATACTTTAATACATTCAAATGATGCTGCTTAATCTTTTCAAAAAGCAGCAGTGCCTCATCTTTTTTACCCAGGTAGAATTCTTCCGCTACCGTTTCAAGTGCATTGGTCATCTTACCCATTGCAGAAATTACGATCAGAATTTTTTCTCCCTCGAAATCCCGTAGAATTTTTCCAATATTTTGGATCCGTTCAATTGTGCTGATACTTGCACCGCCAAATTTAAACACCTTCATTATGACCACCTTCTGTTTTAGGGAAGCAAAGTAATACCAATTATTAAAAACAGTTTTACTTTTTTTTAAGGCAGGCTATCCCCCGTTAATTGATATTTACAACCGCAAAAGAACCACGAAAACGCGAAGCGGGACGTTCACGGAACATCAAATTAATTAATTGCCCTATTTTTGTTTTCTTCTGAAATAAAAATTTGATGGTTATGGTGAACAGGAGGGTATTAACGTTGGATGAATTCACCATCAGGGAAATGAGGGCTTTTCCGAAAGCCACCGGTGAATTGGCGGGGCTTTTGCGGGATATAGGGCTGGCTGCCAAACGGGTGAATGTGGAAGTAAATAAAGCAGGCCTCGTTGATATATTGGGCGATACCGGGGACATCAATGTGCAGGGGGAGGAGGTGAAGAAACTGGATGAATTTGCAAACGACCAGTTTACCGGGGTATTGCGCCATGGAATCAGTTGTGCAGGTATTGCAAGTGAAGAACTTGATGATATGGTTGTTTTTGACGATGATATCAGCAGGGGTTCTAAATACATTTGCATGTTTGACCCGCTCGACGGCAGTACAAATATCGACGTGAATGTTTCCATAGGAACGATTTTCAGCGTTTACAAAAGGGTAACACAACCAGGCAGCCCGGTAACAATAAAGGATTTTCTGCAACCCGGAAACCGGCAGGTAGCCGCAGGCTACATTATTTATGGCTCTTCTACTATATTGGTTTACGCAACCAAAAGAGGTGTCAACGGATTTACCCTTGATCAATCAATTGGCGAATTTTGCTTAAGCCATCCCGATATCAGGTGCCCGGATACCGGGAAAATATATTCGGTAAATCACGGGCATTTTTTCCGTTTTAGTGACAGTGTTAAAAAATACATTGATATTTGCCAGAATAAAAACGAGTCTAACGGTGGCCCCTATACGCAACGATATATTGGCAGTATGGTATCTGATATTCACCGTAACCTGATCAAGGGAGGAATTTTTATCTACCCGGTTACTACCGATAAGCCGAAAGGAAAATTACGGTTGCTTTATGAATGTAATCCACTGGCTTACGTAGTTGAAAGAGCTGGCGGGAAAGCGACCGATGGCATACAAAGGATACTGGAAAAAAGGCCGGGTGAATTACATGAACGTTCGCCCCTTTTTATTGGCAGTATCAAAATGATGGAAGAACTTGAAGAATGTCTCGGGATCAAAATACCGCGTTACGAAAATTAATTAAGCTGAAAACAAAAGCATGCAGAAGATCATTATTTCAGTAGAGAACCTGGTAAAGAATTATGGCAGTTTCGAAGCAGTAAAAGGTATCTCTTTTGATGTATATGAAGGGGAGATCTTTGGATTGCTGGGGCCAAATGGCGCCGGAAAATCCACTACACTTGAAATAATAGAAACGCTCAGGGATAAAACCTCGGGCAAAATTATTGTTGACGGTTTGGATCTTGATAAATTTCCTGATAAAATAAAAAAAATAATTGGCGTACAACTGCAAACATCCGGCTTTTATCCCGGGCTTAACCTTCTTGAACTTATTGATCTTTTTTGCGGGTTATACAATACAAAAGCAGGCGCCTTTGAATTACTGGATTTGGTCAACCTTAAAGACAAGGCAAAAAATAAATATAAGCAAATGAGTGGTGGCCAAAAACAAAGATTTTCAATTGCAACCACATTAATTAATCAGCCCAAAATTATTTTCCTGGATGAACCTACCACCGGGCTTGACCCGCAGGCACGCCGCAATTTGTGGGAACTCATTCAAAATATAAGGAACAGGGGAACTACTGTAATCATCACAACCCATTATATGGATGAAGCGGAACAACTTTGTGACCGTGTGGCCATCATGGATGAAGGAAGAATTATTGCACTTCAGTCACCCGACAGGTTAATTGATGATCTTGTTGCAACAGGCTTTGAAAGAACAAAAGTTACAAAGTCCGCGAGCCTCGAAGATGTCTTTATTAATCTCACCGGGAAAGATTTTAGAGAAGATTAAGAAATATTAACACAACGAACCCTTTAACTTTTAAATTTATAAATTCACTTTAAATAAAAATTTAATGAAAAGATTATTATTTATTTTACCTGTATTCGTTTCCGCCTCTTATGCACAAACAAAAAAACCCACAAAACCGGTAACTACAAAAACTCCCGTTACTACGGCACTATCACCCATAGATAGCCTTAGCTATGCAATGGGGATTCAAACTGCACAATATTATAAGGCACAGGGCGCAGATAAAATAAACAGCGCTATGATAAAAAAAGCATACGATGATGTGTATAGTAATAAAACACTCTTAATTTCACCGGATCAATGTAACATGACTATTCAAAAAAAACTACAGGAATATATGTCTCAACAAGCCAGCCGCGAAAAAGAATCCGGCATAAAATTTTTAGAAGCTAATAAAAGCAAACCAGGAGTAATAACGCTTCCAAGCGGCCTGCAATATGAAATTATTACACAAGGTACCGGTCCGGTTCCAATAGCAACCGATACGGTAAAAGCCAATTATATTGGCTCCTTGATTGACGGGAAAGAATTTGATAACTCTTATAAAAGAGGAGAGCCTATCACGATACCGGTAACTGGTGTAATACGTGGGTGGATAGAAGCCCTGCAATTAATGCCTGTTGGCAGTAAATGGAAATTATACATCCCTTCGGATCTTGGTTATGGAGACAGGGGCGCCGGCGGAGCTATACCCGGAGGATCCGCCTTGATATTCGAAATCGAGCTTTTGGAAATACTTCATAAATAAATACCGGTATGGAGCCGAACGAAATTGATTTGCGTTATCCTATAGGAGAGGAAACCGAAGGTAGTTTCTATAACAGCGAATATTCTCAGGAAACAAGAAAGGCATTGCTTACCGACATTAAGATGCTTCCTGTGCTGTTGGAATATGCCGTCGAAAATTTGGATAAATCTCAACTGGATACACCCTACAGGCCCGGTGGGTGGACGGTACAGCAACTAGTTCATCATGTTGCAGACAGCCATATAAATGCGGTTGTTCGTTTCAAACTCGCCTTAACAGAAGACAATCCTGCTATAAAGCCGTATGATGAGGCTGCCTGGGCAGAGTTGAGTGACACAAAAAATCTTCCGATCAATATTTCCTTAACCTTACTTCATGCCTTACACGCAAGGTGGCACCAGCTCATGCAGGATATGAGTGATGAGCAATGGTCCAGGACGATCTATCACCCGCAGCGCAAAAAAAAATTGTCGCTCTGGGAATTGCTGAAAAGCTATTCATGGCACAGCCGGCATCATACTGCCCATATAACAAAGCTCAGGGAAAGAATGAAATGGAACTAATATGAAATGGAAAACGCTGTCATCTGAATACCTTGTAAAGCATCAATATTTTACTGCAAGGAAAGATAGATGCGAAACCCCCGAGGGCAAAATTATCGAAGAATATTTTGTTGTTGAATTGCCAACGACTGCATGCGCAGTGCCTATTACAGCAGAAGGCGACGTATTAATGATCAAACAATACAGGCACCCGGTAAATGAAGTGTTACTTGAACTGCCGGGCGGCTTTATTGATAAAAATGAGCTGCCGGAAATGGCTATGGCAAGAGAACTTATGGAAGAAACAGGATATGAATTCACATCGGTTGAGCAGGTTGGAAGAATTGCAGCTAATCCAGGTGTGCTGGATAATTTTACCTTGCTGTTTCTGGCGAAAGGCGGAAAAAAAACGGCTGAACAAAACCTCGATCATAATGAAGATATTGATGTGGTCAGAATCTCCATGGAAAAATTAAAAGAACTGTTTCTCGAAAATAAGATTGTCCAGTCTCTTCATGTCAACTGTATTTTTTATGCTTTAAAAAGGATGGGGGAAATATGAGGTCATTTAGTTGCCGGCGTTCCGGCTGGAACAGGAGGGTTAATACATAATGCAGCCAATCAATATTTAAATTGAGTCACATCCACCTCTCCCACAACAAATACGCTACCGCATACAATGATCATATCTTCATCGGAGGCCTTATCCATAGCGGCCCGCAAGGCTGTATTAACATCCTTGCAGGAAGTGCCTTTCAAATGAATTTTTGTGGCCTTTTCGAGTAATTCGCCCTCAGGCAGTGCCCTTGCGATCTGAGCCCTGGTAAAATAATACAGTGCGTCATGTGGCAACAGCCCGAGTACACTATCTATTTCTTTATCTTTTACAATACCAAAAACAATAAACAGTTTTTTATAAGTGCTGTGATTAATTTGAGTAATAAGTTGTTGTACCCCGTCCACATTGTGGGCCACATCGAGGACCACCTTCGGCTTTTTTTGAATTACTTCCCACCTGCCATGGAGGCCATTGAGTTTTTTCACCTGGGCCAATGCTCTTTTAATACAACTTTCTTCCAATGTGAAACGGTTCTTCAGCAAGTCTACAGCAGTAAGTACTGTTATTAAATTTTTTGCCTGGTACCTGGCGGCAAGATCAAGCGTAAAGACACCGTTACTTTTTTTATCGTTATCAAATACTTCTACCTGCAATGATTCTTCCAAAGAATCCATAGAGATCACTTCAAATCTTTCTTCAGCAAAGAAAACAGGCGCTTTTGATTCAACGGCCTTGTTTTGAAAGATCGCTTTTGTCCCGGGAATTGCTTCCCCAATTACAACAGGCACCCCGTTTTTAATAATTCCTGCCTTTTCAAACGCAATTTTTTCAAGAGAATCACCCAGTATGTCCATATGATCAAATCCAATATTGGTAATTACAGACAGTTCCGGCATGATCACGTTCGTGCTGTCAAGCCTGCCTCCCAGCCCGGTTTCGATAACGGCGATATCAACGCTTTCATACTTAAAATATTCCAGCGCCATCACAAAGGTGAGTTCAAAAAATGATGGCTGGATCTGTTCCGAAAAGGTTTGAATCTTCTCAACGAAAGCCATTACGAAATCACGTGAAATCATGTCTCCGTTAATCTTTATTCTTTCACGAAAATCCTTTAAATGCGGAGAAGTATAGAGGCCAGTCCTATAACCGCATGATTGAAAAACTGCCGCAATCATATGGCTGGTCGAGCCTTTACCATTGGTGCCCGCAATATGGATTGTCTTTATTTTGTTTTGGGGATCGCCCAGGTAATTACAAAGTGCCAGCGTATTATGCAAGTCTGCCTTGTAAGCCCTTATGCCTATACTGCTATAAAGAGGTAGTTTATTATACAGGTAATGTAAAGTTTGCTCGTAATTCATACTGAGCAAATATAATTAGTTAATCAGCTAACCGGCCAGTGAGGCAATGCACACATGCAAAATGGCTCGATAAAGAAATCGTAAATGCCTGATTGGTTTAAGAGCCGCCTGGCTAACCTACCTTGTTGCCTAGCTTATCCGCCCTCAATGTAACCAGTGTTATATTAAGCGTAAAATGACTAAAATAATAACACGAATTATAAACACGTTCCGATGGCTATCGGATTCCACGATTTATGTTGCTGCCTTTATTAGTCCGATAGCCATCGGCTCAGGTAATTCGGAGTAATTCCTGTAATAAATATTGCGACAAAACATAGGTAACATAGCACTAGTTTTTTAAAACAAAAACGAAAAGTATGGTACCGCTTTCGACATCATTCTGGCTTGGAGGGAATTTTAATTCTTTTGCTTTTTGGATAGCAATACTTCTCAGGGAACTATTTGAAGTTGTCGTGCCACGGGCTATTCCTGCATCGGTTACTTTCCCGTTATTATCAACTTTTACATCGACATATATCTTGGCATTTTCATTAAAATCATCCTGCATTGAGGGAAAGTGAATTGGCCTGCGGCCCGAAAGTCCGCGTACAACACTTACGCCGCTTCTGCCACCGGGAGAATTCCCATATGCATCAGCTTTGCCATCGGAGCTTCCTGCATCGCCGTTGCCTGGCTTATACCCCTGGTTCCTATAACCATTATCTTCTGTAGCACCATTGCCTCCGGTTCCATTACCTCCTTTATACAACGGAAGCTTCGGTTTTGGTGGTGAGGGATTTGGATTAACAACCGGTGAGGGATTAATATTTTTTGGAGTTTTGTTAGTGGCTGGTTTGTCAACCTCTTCTGCGTCTTCCTTAGGCTTTTCAGATTTTACTACCGGCGCTGCTTCCTTATCATCATTATTTTCATCTGCTTCTATATTCCTGGACGGAGTTTCTTTCACCCTGGGAGCATTTTGGTGCGATTGTACGCTCTGGTTATCGGGCGCGCGCGCTCCTTTCACAAGCGGTTGAATGTTGCCCATGCCTTCCTGCTCGTTGCCCAGGTTTACATCAATTAAATCCTGTACAGGTGGAATGGGTGGAATAAGCATTGGCCAGGTATAGAATATGGCAATGAGAAGAAAAATTGTACAAATACCGGTAGTATAGAACAATGCTTTCCTGTTTTTTTCAGATTCGAATGAATGATCAATGGTTCTGCTTTGCACCTGCATTAAATTAATTTAGTCCAAATTTATACAATTGTAAAAAATAACGGGTATTGATAAATGTTAAAAGAATTTATAAATCAGCCGAAGCGATTGTAAATAAAACCAGGCATGTATTTTAAAAGCCAGGCAATAATTGCCCATCTCTTTGTGATATAGGCCCGTTTCTTCTTCCTATGTATGGCTTCATAAATCTGAACCGCTGCTTTTGCAACCGGTACCACCCAAAATTTTCTATCGCCTTTTGCCAGGTGCGTATCAACAAAACCGGGTTGGATATCTGTGACCGAAATATTTTTCTGCAATTTCCTGGCTTTAAGGTATAACCCTTCCATATAGGTACTTTCAAAGGCTTTACCGGCGCTATACGCCGGCGCCATACTATTTCCGCGAATAGCGGCAATTGACGAAGTGCAGGCTATGTGGCCATGTCCCTGGTTAAGAAAGTAATTAAAACCATAACATACAATTTCTATAAAACCGTTTACAGAGATCTGCGTCGTTTTATACTCGATTCCCCAATCGAGCTCTTTTGAGGTTTCACCGTACCCGCTGTTATAAACAAGAATATCAAGCCCGCTGAGTTTTTCAATAAGACTCCGAAAGTGCGGTATATTTTCTTTGCCCGTAACGTCAAAGCATTCGATAAAAATATTTTGAGGAAATTCTTCCTGCAGGGAGCGTAATAATTCCATCCTCCTGCCTGTAGCGCCAACGAGAAATCCCTTTGAAGCATACATCTTCGCAAGTTCCCTTCCAATTCCTGAAGTTGCTCCAACTATAATTATTTTCTGCTGCTCCTCTTTCATCAAAGAATTATTAAACCTTGTTACCTGTTTCCAAATAGGAGGCTACCTATACGCACCATATTGCTTCCTTCTTCAATAGCGGTATTGTAATCTGCACTCATGCCCATGCTTAGAAGGGAGAACTGGGCATTGGCAAATGGCAGTGTTGAATATTTATCAAATAATGATTTTAAGAATTTGAATTCACTTCTTACCATATCTGTATTATTAGTAAAAGAAGCCATTCCCATCAGTCCGCGGATGCGTATATTTTGATACAGGGCTAAGTCGGCAGATAAAATTTCCTGCAATTCAATCTCATCCAAACCAAATTTAGTTTCTTCTTTGGCAATATAAACCTGTAGAAGGCAATCGACCATGCGACCATTCTTCTTTGCCTGTTTATCTATTTCAATCAATAGCTTTTTACTATCGACCCCATGAATCAATGCCACAAAGGGAACAATATATTTAGCCTTGTTAGATTGGAGGTGGCCGATAAAATGCCATTGAATGTCTTTCGGAAGTTGTTCATATTTTGCAGACAATTCGGCTACATAGTTTTCACCAAAATCTCTTTGCCCGAGATTGTATAATTCTAAAATCTCTTCGGGGGGCTTTGTTTTTGAAACTGCGACAAGCACAACATTTTTACCAGCAAGCCCGGCACTTAACGTTTTATATGAATCTGAATTTACAGGCAATATTTTGAATGAAATTTATGTCGAAATACAGGGCAATCGCATTAAGGGAATCTGATTATTATTGCCATTTATTAGTACCGGATGTAGCTGATTATTTCAAAATTCCCCGGCTTATTACAATTCTTTGTATCTCGCTGGTTCCTTCATAGATCTGGGTGATCTTCGCATCACGCATCATTCTTTCAACATGATATTCCTTCACATATCCATAACCTCCATGAATTTGAATTGCTTCCGTTGTCGCCCACATTGCGGTCTCACTTGCAAATACTTTTGCCATCGCAGCACTTTCGGTATAATCAACGCCTTTGTCTTTCTGCCAGGCTGCCCTGAAGCAAAGTAAACGTGCGGCTTCAATTCTTGTGGCCATATCTGCAAGCTTAAACTGGATGACCTGGTGGTTTTTGATCTGGGTACCAAAAGCTTTGCGTTCTTTTGAATAAGCCAATGAGCGCTCATAAGCACCGGAAGCCAGGCCCAATGCCTGTGATGCAATCCCAATGCGGCCTCCCGAAAGGGTCATCATGGCAAACTTAAAACCAAATCCATCCTTACCAATCCTGTTTTCTTTAGGTACTTTAACATCTGTGAAAGAAATACTGTGCGTATCGCTGCCCCTGATGCCCAGCTTATTTTCTTTTGGCCCTACACTAACACCAGGCCACTCCTTTTCTACAATGAATACATCAATGCCGCGGCTTCCCTTACTTGCATCTGTTTGAGCAAAAACCAGGTAACAGGAGGCACTGTTGCCATTAGTGATCCAGTTTTTTACACCGTTAATTACATAGTGGTCTCCCTTTTCTATTGCAGTGGTTCTCTGCGAAGTGGCGTCACTGCCAGCTTCTGGTTCGCTGAGTAAAAAAGCGCCAATGTATAAAGTACCATCTTTATGACCTTGTGCAAGTGGCGTTAAATATTTTCTCTTCTGATCCTCATTGCCAAAAGCTTCAATGCCAAAGCAAACCAAACTATTGTTTACACTCATGCATACGCTGGTGCTTGCATCGATCTTACTTATTTCTTCCATTGCCAGCACATAACTAATAGCATCAAGCCCCGACCCACCATAATCAGGGTTTATCATCATGCCCATGAACCCAAGCCGGGATAGTTTCATTACCTGGTCATATGGAAATTTTTGGAGCTCATCTCTTTCGATAACCCCGGGAAGACATTCGGTATTTGCAAAATCGCGTGCGGCCTGGCGGATCATCAATTGCTCTTCCGTTAATTTGAATTCCATAGTTAATTCGTAATGATGCAAAAGTACCATTAATTAAGTAGTTTCTTGTACAACGTGTTGCCCAATCATTACCTTTGCGCACTTTATGAAGTATATTAATGAAATACAAAAACGCCGGACATTTGCAATTATTTCTCACCCTGATGCAGGAAAAACTACCCTTACTGAAAAGTTCCTGCTCTTTGGAGGTGCCATCCAAACGGCAGGAGCCGTAAAAAGCAACAAAATAAAAAAACATGCTACCTCCGATTTTATGGAGATCGAAAGGCAGCGTGGTATTTCTGTCGCAACCTCGGTAATGAGTTTCGAATATAAAAATACCCTGGTAAACCTGCTTGATACTCCCGGCCACAAAGACTTTGCAGAAGACACCTACCGTACCCTGACAGCCGTTGACAGTGTGGTACTCGTAATTGATTGTGTAAAAGGTGTCGAAGAACAAACAAAAAGGCTGATGGAAGTTTGTCGTATGCGGGCAACACCAGTGATTGTTTTTGTAAATAAACTTGACAGGGATGGAAAGAATCCATTCGATCTTTTAGATGAAATTGAAAATGAATTAAAAATCAGCTTGCATCCTTTGAGCTGGCCAATAAATATGGGCAGGGAATTTAAAGGAGTGTATAATTTATACGATAAGACGTTGTTGCTTTTCAATCCAAATCAAAAAGCTACAGAAGAAGACTATTTACCCCTCGGGAATTTAAATGATGATATTTTACCAAAGAGGATAGGTGCGAGAGATGCCAATCAATTAAAAGAAGATGCAGAATTAATTGAAGGAGTGTATGGCGAATTTGACCGGAACCTTTACCTGCAGGGAAAAGTGGCGCCCGTATTTTTTGGCAGCGCCATAAATAATTTTGGCGTAAAAGAGTTATTAGAAACGTTTATAAAAATTGCGCCATTGCCCCAGCACAGGGCAGTAACTACAAGGATCGTAGAGCCAGGGGAAGATACATTCAGTGGATTTATTTTTAAAATTCATGCCAACCTTGATCCCAGGCATCGCGACAGGATCGCGTTTTTAAGAGTGTGTGCCGGCAAGTTTGAACGCAATAAATATTTTCACCATGTGCGTCTGAACAAGGACGTTAGGTTCAGCAATCCCTACAGTTTCCTGGCCAGGGATAAAGATGTGATCGATTCAGCCTATGCTGGTGATGTTATTGGCTTGTTTGATACCGGCAGCTTTAAGATCGGTGATACGCTTACCGAAGGCGAAGATTTTTATTTCACGGGCATTCCTTCATTTTCACCGGAAATCTTCAAAGAAGTAGTGAACAAAGACCCCATGAAGACAAAACAGCTCGAAAAAGGATTATCGCAACTCACAGACGAAGGTGTAGCCCAGCTATTCACGCAATTTGGAGGTAATAAAAAAATTATTGGCTGCGTGGGTGAACTACAGTTTGAAGTAATACAATACCGCCTTTTGAATGAATACAGCGCTTCAGTTCAATTAAATTCACTTCCATTTTATAAGGCCTGCTGGCTCACATCCGAAAATCCTAAAAAACTCCAGGAATTTATAAAATTCAAGTCATCGAACATCGCCGAAGATAAGGATGCACATATAGTGTACCTTGCACAAAGTGAATGGTTCCTTAATACGGAGAGGACCAACAACCCGGATATTGAATTTCATTTTACCAGTGAGATTCACAAATAAATATTATGATTTTCGAAACAGAGAGATTGTATGTTACCAGGTGGAAGCCGAGGGATTTACACGCATTGCATGAATTATATAATGATACTGCTATAAAAGAATTCATCCTCCCATTGCTTACGATTGAGGAAACGCGGTTTATTTTTGAAAAGCAATTGAATCATTACAGCCTGCACTTTCCTTTTGGAAGGTATTTTATAGTTGAAAAACTCAGCAATAAATTTATCGGCCTTCTTCTATTCAAAAAAGATAAAAATAAAGCGGGAGTTGAAATAGGCTACTCGCTAATAAAAAGCTATTGGAAAAAAGGATATGCTACAGAAATTGTTAAGGAAAGTATTAACTGGATATTTAAAGAACAAGGATTTTCATCCATATCAGCGATAACAGAACTGAACAATGAAAACTCAAAAAATGTTCTCTTAAAATGTGGCTTTCTCAGTATTGAAAACTTTGTTGAAAATGGCGAAGAAATGAATTTATTCGGCCTGGATAAGGAGGATATCCCGCTGAGGCAGCCTATGCCATTTGTTTAGTAACCTTTACCTGATCAATGCTGCTATGCCATTCCTTTCAACTGCCCCACAGGCTGTTTTTGCTGATCATTTGACAGGCGATTGAACTCTATACTCGTTTACCTTAATGCCGGTAAAATCTTCAGCCTTCACCGGCTCACCTTTCTTTTTATTAACCTTGTCATTCTTTTCTATGATAAATGTAATTCCCTGGTAAAATCCAAAGGTTTTTGTCATTTTACTGTCAATGTTTGTAAACCAGTTCGCAGTTCCAATACCAAAGAGCTTTCTGAATAACGGCGTAAAGAAATTGTATATTTTGAAATGTAATTTTGTATCCGGCTTTTTATAGCCTTCCGCAATTACCCTGGGTACAATCAGCAATGGTGACTGGGTTTTTTCATATTTCAAAATATAGCCCATCTCTTTAAGATAGTCAAGCGTGTTAACATCAAAATAGTGAATATGGGCATGCGGAATTTTGCTTTTTATATTTTGATCAACAATTTTTTGACTTTCATGCGGCACGGTGATAATCAGAACATTTTTTGTTATTCGCAACAATTCCACGATGGCTCTTTTATAATCAGTAACGTGCTCAAGCGTCTCGCTGCAAAGAACGATGTCGAATTCACTATCGGAAAACGGAAGGTTGTGAATATCGGCAGGAATAGCATCAATATTAAATATTGCCTTTGCCATTTTGCATGCATTTTCTGATAAATCGGTCGATTTAACCTGCGCGTGAAATATTTCTCTGACAAGGTTTGCAGTATAGCCTTCTGCGCCACCAATATCGATGAATGTATTAAAATTATACCCGTTGACCGCATTTAATATTGACCTGGTAATCATATACCGTGAAATACCACTTGCAGAACCCTTTGTAGTGCGGTATCCATAAATAGGCTGGTGCGCATGATAAATTCCATCGGTCGTCATACCGAATCTTTCCTCAAGATTGTTCTTCGTAATACTGGTATAATCATCCATAGTTCAATTATAATTCATTTTCACAGGGCATTTCCCGCTTTGCTATTCAAGGTTTTTATCTCAATTACCATAAACTTCATACAAATGAAGATATAGAACCAATCGACTTCATTTGGTGCAAATTGCGGATTCATGTCCGGCATTTTACCCGCAAATTTCCACTGCAAAAATATAATTTAATTAAGTGGAGAATGCCCTGTATAGCTTCCGGGAGTAATTTCTTTTAATTCCTTTTTCAAGCCTGATGAAATTTTTAATCCATCAATAAACTTATGCACTGTTTTTTTATCGAGCACATTATTTCCCCTGGTAAGTTCTTTTAATGCTTCATAAGGCTTTGGATAGTTTTCCCTTCTTAAAATGGTTTGTAAAGCCTCTGCTACAACAGCCCAGTTGTTTTCAAGGTCTTCATCTATTTTTTGCTTATTCAAAATCAACTTGTTAAGCCCCTTGCCAATAGACAAAAACGCCAGGATGGTATGTGCTACCGGCATACCGATATTTCTGATTACAGTGGAATCGGTAAGATCCCGTTGCAACCTTGATATGGGTAGCTTACCTGAAAGATGCTCCAGCAATGCATTCGCATAGCCCAAATTGCCCTCAGCATTCTCAAAATCGATCGGGTTCACTTTGTGTGGCATAGCACTGCTTCCTACTTCATCTTTTTTAATTTTTTGCCTGAAATACTCCATGCTTATATACGTCCATACATCACGGCAAAAGTCAATCAGTATATTATTGATCCGTTTAATATTATCAAAATGAGCCGCGAGCAAATCATAATGTTCAATCTGTGTAGTGTATTGCTGGCGCTCCAGGCCCAGTTTGTCTGCAAGGAATTTATTTGCAAATACCGGCCAGTTTGTTTTTGGGTAAGCAGCATAGTGCGCATTGAAGTTACCGGTGGCGCCACCGAATTTACCCGTAAATGGAATGTTACCAAATTGTTGTACCTGGTTTTCGATTCTTTCAACAAAGACCATTATCTCTTTCCCGAGCATTGTTGGAGAAGCGGGCTGGCCATGCGTTCTGGCGAGCATGGGAATGTTCTTCCATTCTGTTGCCAGGTTGTACAAGGCATGCTGAATGTTGAGCACCGCAGGCAGGTATTCGCGCTCAATGGCTTCTTTCCACAAGAGGGGAAAAGCAGTGTTGTTGATATCCTGCGACGTTAATCCAAAATGCACCCATTCCAGCAGATCATCAACACCCAACCCTTTCAACTTTTCTTTGAGGAAATATTCAACTGCTTTCACATCATGGTTGGTGACGCGTTCAAAATCCTTAATTTGCTGCGCATCTTCTATTGAAAATTCCTCAAATATTTTTAGTACGGCTCTTTTTAATGAAGGCGCAAGCTTGAAAAATTTCTTTTCCGCTAAAAAAAGAAAATATTCAATTTCAACCTTCACCCGGTATCTTATTAATGCAAACTCCGAGAAATATTCACTAAGATGGTTTAGCTGATTTTGATAGCGGCCGTCAATAGGTGAAATTGCTTTAAGCGATTGAAGTTCCATGTAAATTGATTGAGTTATTGCATAAAATTGATGAACAAATCATTTACGTTGCATTAAATTTGCGCCAAAATTAAAGTAATAGGTTTGCAAACAAAAATAAGGGTTGGAGCAGTAAGTTATTTGAATACAAAGCCGCTGCTATATGGATTTGAACAGGGCATGATGGCTGAAAAGGTCGATATAAAGATTGACTATCCTTCCAAAATTGCTTCAATGCTGCTTGAAAACACCATAGATGTAGGCCTTGTACCTGTAGCGGTAATTCCGGAAATGAAAGAGCACCACATAGTATCCGATTATTGCATTAGCTGCGATGGAGAAGTGGCAAGCGTATGCCTTTTTAGTGAAGTGCCCTTGCATAAAATAGAAAAAATATTACTGGACTATCAAAGCCGTACTTCTACAGATCTTCTTAAAATACTTATAGCCCAACATTGGAAAATTAACCCGGTATTCGAAGAAACTTCGACTGAATATCAATCATACATAGCAGGTACTACCGCCGCTTTAATTATCGGCGACAGGGCCCTGGAGCAACGAAAAATATCACCATACATATACGACCTGGGCCTTGAATGGAAAAAATACACCGGGCTTCCATTTGTATTTGCGGCCTGGGTAAGTAATAAAAAACTCGACCCGGATTTTATTAGAGAATTCAATGAAACAAACGCATTAGGGCTTACCCATATTGATCAAATTGTATCAGAAACGACATTTAGAAGTTTTGACCTGCAGCAATATTATACACGGTACATCAGTTACACACTCGACGAAAATAAACGAAAAGCCCTTGAAATTTTCCTTGGGAAACTTGTACAGGAACCTGAACTCTCTTTAAATATTAAAAATTGAATGTGTTAATTTCGCACCTTAAGTTAAAATAATAAATATGGCGGAAACGCTGGGAATGCTTTGTGATAAATTAACCATTGTACAACTGAAGCAGTATCACACTGAAGATGCAGAAAGACTCTCCAGTCTTAACAGGCAGGCGATTGATCTTCAAACCGAAATCGACACTTATTTACTGAACGCCATTAATGGCACAATTCCACCGGGTAAACTAACCTTTGAAGCAAATAAAGTTTTCAAAAAAGAAGGGAACGAAATACGGGAAGTGACAGGAAATATGGGCGAGGTTTTCTATAGGCTGGCTGAAGTAAATTGTCGCTTGTGGCATGAACAGGAAAAAGTGTACGAGTTTGAAAAAGTACCGGCGGATCAGAAAGACATTGTTGTAAAGCAACTTTCCCTTCTTAACCTTGAAAGAAATAAATGCATTGATTCAATCAACATCCAGCTGGCAGAATTGATCAAACATACAAATAAAGACAACTAATGCATATACGTAAAAGGGTAACCTGCCGTGTTTGTGGTTCGCGCTCATTAAAAAAGGTCATTGACCTCGGCCCGCAGTATTTACAGGGCTCATTTATTAAGCCCGGGAAAGAAATGCCTTCGACGCGTAAAATTGATTGCACCCTGGTAAGGTGCAACCCTGAAGAAGATGAGAACGCATGCGGGTTATTGCAAATGCTCCATTCAGTACCCCCGGAAATTTTATATGATGCTTACTGGTATCGCTCCGGAACCAACGATACCATGAGGGATCACCTGAAAGAAATTGTCAATTCCGTAACGGAAATAATTAAGAAAAAACAGGCGCTTGTTTTGGATATCGGATGCAATGACGGTACTCTTTTAGATTATTATCCCCCTGTATTTATAAAATATGGTTGTGATCCCAGCGATGTAGCGCAGGAAGTAAAGAATGCCACCGTTGTCCAGGATATATTTCCATCGGAAGAGTTGTTTAAAATCCTCGAAGGAAAACGGCTTGATATCATCACTTCTATCGCCATGTTTTATGACCTGGAAAGTCCGGTTGAATTTGTACATGGCATCAAACGCTTTTTGGCACCAAATGGCATATGGGTTTTTGAGATGAGTTATATGCCGGGCATGTTAAAAATGAATAGCTACGATACACTTTGCCATGAGCACCTTGAATTTTATAGCCTTGCTGTATTAGAAAGGATTTTGTCCATGGCAGGGATGAAAGTTTTTAAAGTTTCATTTAATGACATCAATGGAGGAAGTATCCGTTGTTATGCCACGCACAGTGAAAATAAAATGCATGATGAAAAAGAAAATTATGCGCTTATAAATGACGTACGGCAGAAAGAATTTGACATGGAACTTGATACAGACAAGCCTTACGTGGAATTTCAACAAAGGATCGTGTTGTTGAGGGACGAATTATACAAAACTATTTCGGGTCTGAAAGAACAAGGTAAAGTAGTCCATATCTACGGGGCATCGACAAAGGGGAATACCATTTTGCAATGGTGCCATCTTGATCATACCCTCATTGATTTTGCAGCAGAGAGAAATCCGGATAAATATGGGGCAAAAACGCTGGGTACCAACATTCCCATAATAAGCGAGGCAGAAAGCCGGGCAATGAACCCTGATTATTACCTGGTATTACCGTGGCATTTTAAAAAGGAATTTCTCAGGCGTGAAAAAGCATCCCTGGATAAGGGCATCGGATTTATTTTTCCGGTTCCTGTGGTCGAGATATTTAAGAAGTAGCCGAAGGAGCAATTTTTCCGCCAATAAAACGTTAGTATCCTTCCTAAGTCAAAATTTTTTTTCTAGGGAAACCGGCTGAATTGGGATAACATTTTTCTATAATATATTATTTGCTAATTTTCAATAATTTTGTGGTATATTTATGGGTTCATACCTGGCTTTTGAAGCAACTATACCTATCCCGCGAACAGAAAAATCATCCTGTTTATTATTATATTTGGCACTTTTATCAAGCCCGTTAAATGCTTTTATCTATACATCAAAAATTAATTAAAATTAAACAACTATGAGAGAAAAAATCAGTACCAAAAACGTCACAATCCTTCTTACCCTTGCATTTTTTACAATTGTCTTTCTCTCGTGTAATAAAGACCCTCATAACGAGCCACCTGCTACGACATTGACCAAAAAAGAATTGCTGGTAAAATATAAATGGAAAACTGATGAAGTTCTTCGAAATATTGATGGCACAAATTCACATTATAGAAGAGAGGTGATAAATAACACAGGGGTGAATTACGATACTTTACAAATTACATTTAATTCTGACGGTACGGGAATGTACCAGGACGAACTGGGTGTTGTTCATCCAACAACATGGCAGTTTACTGCAAGTGATTTCAGGGACCTGACGTTAGTGATAGGCGCACCTGGTTCGCAAACTTTTCTTTGGAATTTAGTTGAGATAACTCCAGAAGCATTACACAATACCACAGCGGTTGGAGAAGGAATATTGGTTTCGGCAAGGTTTCTACCTGTTCCACGGGATACTCCTGATAAATAGTAGGTTGGGTGATAAATTTGAAGAACTTTACATACACATAATCAAAAAATTTGGCTGCCGGATTAAAAGGCTTATTTGTCAATAATAAAAAAGCCCGGGATAGTATTCACGAGTCCGGGATAATGGTCTTTAATTGTCTTAGCCTATCCGAAAAGTATCAGTTGGATTATATTGAGATCAGTAAGGATGGAAACAGGAATATCCCTTTCGGATACCAGTTTTACTTCTTCAATTACCATCCCTCTACGATGGATTGGTTGGATACTTCAAAATTAAAGGGTTTGCCAGGCCTTGTACTGACCATGATATTGGAGGTATTGCCCGGCGATCCCT
Organism: Ginsengibacter sp.; assembly: GCA_039934515.1. Classification (GTDB taxonomy): domain Bacteria; phylum Bacteroidota; class Bacteroidia; order Chitinophagales; family Chitinophagaceae; genus Ginsengibacter. Next base: position 8,235 of record JBDTLZ010000205.1, on the reverse strand, counting down.
TTGTTATGTGTCCTGATAATCATTTTCATGGTTATTGTGTTCTTGATCCCACCTTAAAAAGCAGTAACAAAAAAGTTTTCCCATTTCCGAGGCCTTTAGATCCATTAAAACCGGCAATTCCTTATGAAAAAAAGGAAATCCCCGTTATTGGATCATTTGGCTTTGCGACAAAGGGAAAAGGCTTTCAGCATGTCGTTGAGGCTGTGAATAAAGAATTTGAACGTGCATTAATTAAGATCAACATACCTTTTGGCGACTTTGTTCCCTATTCACAGGAATATGCAAATTACCTGGGAGATTTATGTAAAAAGATAGCAAAACAAGGTATTGACGTGGTTGTTACTCATGACTACATGAGTAAAAAAGAACTTATAGAATGGTGCGGCCATAACACACTCAATTGTTTTTTATATGATCGGAACTTACCTGGCTTAGCTGCTACGACCGACCAGGCGATCGTTTCAGGAAGGCCACTAAGTGTTTCAAATAATGATACGTTCCGACATATTCTTGCATATATCCGTCCTTATCCTGCGGTATCATTAAAAGATTCTATCGATCAATCAATACTCCAGATAAAACAAATGCAAATCGACTGGTCACCGGCAACATTTGCAGTAAGGTTTGAAAATATGCTCTCAAAATTATTACTGCCGCACCCGGTTATTGAAAACAATATAGGTACATTTGAAATTCCTTTAATAAAGAATACTCTTGCAAACAGGATTAAAAAGCGCTATCGCAAATACAAGCGTTTCGTGAGTTTTCAAAAATTGAACTATGCGTTGTCCAAAGGAAGAAAATTGAAAGATGAAGAACTCATTTAGAAAACTGGTTAATAAAGTCATATTACCTCATTCGCAGTTAACCTATGCACAATCGGGCGAAGATCTAATTCTTTCAAATCTATTTTATAAATTATCTATTGATAAGCCTTCTTATGTTGACATAGGGGCCAATCATCCCTCCTACATCAGCAACACCTATTATTTTTACCTGCGCGGAAGCAGGGGGGTTTGTGTGGAACCCAATCTGTTTTTGTTTGAGAAAATAAAAAAGCTGAGGAAAGGAGATACGGTGCTGAATGTGGGCGCCGGATTTGATGACCAAACAGAAGCTGATTTTTATCTTTTCCCGGAAAGCGCGCACGGTTTAAGCACCTTCTCAAAGGTAGAAGCTGAATACTGGAAAACTACCGGCATGAAAAAGGTAGGCAAAATAGCATATGAAAAAGTCATTAAGGTGCAGCTTCTTAACATCAACACAATACTAAATGAATACTGCAAAAAAGTTCCCGATTTTATTTCTATTGATGTTGAAGGGCTTGACCTGGCCATACTTCAATCACTTGATTTTAATCTCTATGAACCTAAGGTTTTCATTGTCGAAACCTTGAAATATGATGGCAATCAGAAAGAATTCAAGAACCAGGAGATCATAGATTTCATGACAGCGAAAGGCTATGATGTTTACGCAGATACACACGTGAACACTATTTTTTTCAAAGATTAATTTTATTTTGTGACAGCTCTTATTTTTGGTGCAGGCGGTCAGGATGGCTTTTACCTGTCAGAACTTTTGGAACAACAGCAGGTAAAGTGTATAGGCATTTCACGTCATGGAGATTTTATTAATGCCGATGTTGCCAGCTATGAAAATGTATCTGGAATAATCAGCCTGCATAAGCCGGCGTACATTTTTCACCTTGCCGCGAATTCCACTACCGGGCACGATGCAATGTTTGAAAATAACAGGACTATTTCTTTAGGAGCCCTTAATATCCTTGAGTCGGTAAAGAATTTCTCTCCCCACACAAAAATTTTTATTTCCGGAAGTGGCCTTCAATTCAAGAATGAAAATAACCCAATCAAAGAAAGTGATCCCTTTGAAGCAAGAGACGCATATTGTGTGAGCCGGATTCAATCGGTATATGCGGCACGCTATTTCCGTACGCTTGGAATCCAGGTTTATACCGGTTATTTTTTTAATCACGATAGCCCGCGAAGAACAGAAAGGCATATGACAAAAAAAATTGCCGAAGCTGCAAAAAGAATAGGCGCCGGTAGCAACGAGAAACTAGAGATAGGCGATATCGACGTGATAAAAGAATATACCTACGCAGCCGATATTGTGAAAGGCATCTGGACATTGGTAAACCAGTCGGCGATAACAGAAGCAAACATTTCATCGGGCGAAGGGCATTCAATTAAAGATTGGCTTATAGAATGTTTCAACTCGGTAAATAAAAACTGGGAAAAGCATGTGGACTTAAAAAAGGATTTTACCAGTGATTATAAAAAATTAGTATCCGATCCCTCATTGATTTTTTCATTAGGATGGAAGCCTCAGGTGTCATTTCATGAACTGGCAAAAATTATGATGAAGTAATTCATGACAAGCGGAAAAAAAATATTACTAGTCCAGCTATATTCTAATGGTGATTGTTTATATGCAACGGCCGTTGCGAGGCAAATAAAATATGACTATCCCGGCTGCCATCTCACCTGGGCAATTGCCGGATTTTGCAAATCAATTATAGCCAGCAACCCGTATGTTGATGAAATAATGGAAGTTAATACGGTCCCGCAGAAGGATGCGGGGGCTTTTAGAAAGTTTAAAAAAGATATACTTCGTCGCAAATCAACGGGACAATTTGAGGAAATATTCATCACTCAAATTATTGATACCAACCAGGCATTGTATGACGGAACCATTCGCTCCACGATTTTCAGGGCTTATTCCAACCCTATAACGGTACCCGTTCAACCGGTTGTACGCCTTTCGGATTTTGAGATCAGCAATGCACAGAAATTTTCAGTACAAAATAATTTGCCGTCATATAAACATGTGGTACTTTTTGAGTTTGCCCCGCTGAGTGGCCAGTCGAAGCTCACCAAAGAAATGGCCATCAGTATCGCTGAAAATTTAACTGGTGATAAAGAAGTGGCTGTTATCCTTTCTTCAGGTAATAAGATTGATCATACCCATAAAAATATAATTGATGGAAGCAACCTGACATTGAGGGAAACCGCGGCACTCACACATTATTGCACCTTGTTGGTTGGATGCTCAAGTGGCATAACCTGGATAAGCACTTCAGAAGCGGCAAAGCCGTTGCCTATGATTCAAATTCTTAATCCTTTTACAACATTCATAAATCCCGTATCCCGTGATTTTAAGAGGCTAGGTTTTGATACTTCCAGGGTAATTGAAATCACAATGTCTGAAAAGGATGCTATCACCAGCTGTGTAAAGCAATCACTAAATGATTTTCCACTGGCTAAAAAACTTTTTAACCAACAAATACCATTGCATTTTACAACCACGCGCCTTATAATTTACAACCTGCTCTGTTACCTGGAATTCGGGGCTATATTAAAGCATATCAAAATAAACCGGGAAGTATTTGGGAATAATTTTTCTTTTTATAAAGAGGTTGTAGTTGGCTTTTTAATTGCTCCTTTTACTTTATTGAAAAATAAGATCAAAAAAAATATCCTGGAAAAGAGATAATAAAAGGAACTTTTTTTACCTGTAATTCTTATTTTTTAGTTCCCCTGGAATGTTTGTTAAAGTGAAGGCTCCTTATTGTTGAAATTTTATTTCTTCTTCCATCATTTCCTTTACCAGCATTTCAAGGCTGTATTTCGGTTGCCAGCCCAATTTTGTCTTTGCTTTTGTAGCATCCCCGATAAGCAAATCAACTTCTGTCGGCCGAAAATATCTTGGATGAATGCCTACTACCTGTTTACCCACCGGTAGTTGATAACTCGGATGGTTACAGGCTTTGATAAAACCCTTTTCCTGCTCGTCTTTCCCGGTAAATTCTATTGCAATCTCAAGATTATTAAATGCCATTGTCACAAAATCCCTCACTGAAGTTGTGATGCCGGTTGCCAATACATAATCTTCCGGAACTTCCTGTTGCAGCATCATCCACATACCTTCCACATAATCTTTTGCATGTCCCCAATCACGCTTTGCGTCAAGGTTTCCCAACAAGAGCATTTCATTCTTCCCCAAAGCAATTTGGGCGACACCAATTGTAATTTTCCTGGTAACAAAACTCTCGCCACGCACGGGGCTCTCATGATTAAATAAAATACCATTTACCGCATACATGCCGTATGCTTCCCGGTAATTAATAGTGATCCAATAACCATACAATTTTGCAATGCCGTATGGAGACCTTGGATAGAACGGGGTTGTTTCTTTTTGAGGGATCTCCTGCACCAGTCCATACAGCTCGGATGTGGAGGCCTGGTAAAACTTTGTTTTCTTCTCCATGCCGAGGATCCTCATGGCTTCGAGAATCCTTAGAACGCCAACACCATCAGCATTAGCAGTATATTCAGGAGTTTCAAAACTCACTTGTACATGACTTTGTGCTGCAAGGTTGTAGATCTCGTCAGGCTTGGTCTGCTGGATGATCCTTAAAATACTTGACGAATCGGTGAGGTCTCCATAATGCAAATGAAATTTATCAGCTATCTCTTTATTGAAAATGAGGTGGTCTATACGATCGGTATTCATCAAAGAACTACGTCGTTTGATGCCATGAACGTTGTAACCTTTTTCCAATAAAAGCTCAGCGAGGTATGCGCCGTCCTGTCCGGTAATTCCTGTTATTAGGGCTGTTTTCATATTTTAAAAAATCAGGGTAAAAATAGTACATAATATGGTATGTTTGAATTTATAAAACAAATCGCCTGTTGCAACTTTCTATCATCATCATAAATTATAAATGCCCCGGGCTGGTGATTGACTGCATACGATCCATCTATGAACAAAACTCCATTTACACTTATGAAATAATTGTTATTGATAATAATTCGGGAGACAATAGTAAAGAACAAATCACGGGGCAATTTCCAGGAGTGATCTGGATGGATATGGAATACAACTCCGGATTTGCACGTGCCAACAATGAAGCGATAAGAAGGTCAACGGCCTCAGCAATATTGCTGCTGAATCCCGACACAATTATTGAAAACAATGCTATAGAAAAATGTTGTTTGCGGCTGGAGACCTCGGCATATGTTGCGTGCGGAATACAACTTTTAAACATTGACAGAAGCCCCCAGGTCTCGGGAAACTATGCCATGAAAGGCGGGCTTAACTATTTGCTGCCATTACCCTTTTTAGGGGACTTCCTGAAATTTCTTGCGGGTATGTTCAAAATTAAAAAGCCCAACGTTCCCGAGGCTACCGGGATGGTTGAAGTTGATTGGATCAATGGAGCGTTCTTAATGGCAAAAAAAACAGCAATAAATAAAGCCGGCCTCATGGATGAAGATTTCTTTTTATATGCCGAGGAAGCAGAGTGGTGCAGCCGCCTGAAAAAAGCTGGCAAACTCTGTATCTATGGTGATTTGAAGATCATTCACCTGCAGGGCGAAACAAGCAATGAAATTTTCGGATCGTCGGGGAAAGGTTATTTTAATTTATTTGACCACAAAGGCCTGCAGATAATGGTGTCAAATCTTGTACGTATCAGGAAAGAATTTGGAGTTGCCTGGTTCGTGTTTATCATGGTTGCCTATGTATTGGAGGTGCCCATTTTCTTTACCGGTGTCCTGGTATCAAAAATATTTTTGTCAAAAAAATATTCCTTTAGCCAGGTAAAAAAATATACGGGCAACATTGCCCACATTCTAAAACTCAGCCCTGTAATTATCCGCAACAAGCCTCATTTCTATAAAGTGTTATAAAACATGTGCATCGGGTTTTGGTCTCCGTTTGACATAAAAAACGACGGCGCCAATCATTGCAAGGAATACAAGAATATTGGCAATTATGGTAATCGTTCTCCCGGTGGTAAAGGATCCCGGCTCAAACCGGAATTCCACTTCATGGTCACCTGCAGGTATTGACATCCCGCGTAAAACATAATTTGTTTTAACATAATCGGCTTTATTACCATCAATAAATGCATTCCATCCTGCAGGATAATACACTTCGCTGAAAACTGCAAATTGCGGAGTCGTGCTGTGAAAACTGTAATCGATTTTATCATTCAGATTTTGCTTTAGCTTTATGAATGCTGTTGAATCGGCAACGGGTAATTGTTTAATATGCGGCTGGTATTTTTTGTCAACAACAGCGGTATCCTTAAGATCGGTACTGTCAAGGGCATCCATTTCTTCGTCGGCATTGGCAACATATTTGATCCCTTTAACCAGCCATGCATTTCCAAATGCTCCGGGGTTCATTTGTGCAAAAGGTTTTCCCGTTTGAGGGTTTTGAACAATAAAATATTTTGTGTTCAACATATTATATACCCGCTGATTTCCTTTTTCAAGTTGCTTGTCGATAAGGTCATTGTACAATCCAAGCATGGCGGGATGATAACCCCCAATAGAGTTGTGGTGATAAGAAGTTCTTGAATCGCTGTAAAAAGGACTGCCTGCCGTTTGATCAAATACACGGAAGTTAGCATGATCGGGGTCCTTTAGAATTTGCTGATCGGCTTCAGAAGGAATAAAAAAAGATTCGAAATCACTGTCGTCAACAAAGCTATCCGAATTCAAATACCTGGTTGCAACACTCAGCAAGTCATAAGAAGATAACAGCAGCAGGCCTGTAATCAAAATAGCCGGCTTAATTTTCTGTTTGGTATACAAACCTATTAAAACAACAGCAAAGACAATAAGAAATACGGTTTTTAGCAAATCGCCTCCCATAAAGCTTTTCCTGTCGTCATGTAACGCAGTTATTAAGCCCCTGCTGAAATCTTCGGCCTGTTGTGTCATTTGTGGTGACGGTTGCTGCCCCTGCGGCACCTGTTGCAGCATTTGCTGTCTGAAATTATCTTTCAACGCTTTATCGCGGGCACCGGCAAAGCCCGAACTAAAATAAAATCCAAATAGTAGTACCAGGATCGCCCCGGTAACGTATACGGATAAACGCAATTTTTTCCAGGCATCGCTCCAATTGGTTTCCGTAAGCAACCGGTTTAGGGCCAGCACCGCCAGTAAAGAAAAGCAAAACTGGGGAATTACCAACGACATCGTTACTGCCCTGAATTTATTGTATAGCGGAAGATGATCAAAAATAAAATAATTTATTCCTTTCAAATTGGCTCCCCACGCCAATAATATTGCAAAGACACTTGCCCCGATTATCCACCATTTATGCCAGCTCTTCACATAGAATATCCCGAAAATAAAAAGGAAGCAAATGATGGCTCCGACGTATACCGGGCCTGCCGTTGAAGGCTGGTCGCCCCAGTAAATACTATAGTTTGCATTTTGAACGGCATTGGCTTCCTGCATACCAACTTCGGTGAGCCTCTCAACAAATTTTGAAGACACATTTTCCCTGTTCCTGCTTCCGCCTCCATAGAGGTCAGGGACCATAAAAGTAAGGGTCTCCCCCAGCCCGTAACTCCATCTGAAAGCCTCTTCTTTATCCAGGCCGCCCTTTGTTTTGGTCGCCGAATCTTCTGATAATTCTGACCTGCCGCCACGGGTACTCTCCTTTGCGTACTCATAGGTAGGCAACATGGTCACCGCATTGCAGGCAAGGCCCAGCAATCCTGCAAACAACCCCGCAAGTATACTCTTTATCGCAGCACGCATCATTTTTTCCCGGTAGCTTTTTACTATAAATGCAATGGTCATTATGCCGGCCATGATCAACGTATAATACACTATCTGTATGTGATTTTGCCCGATCAGCAGCGTCGCGAAAAACGCCGTTACAGCAAACCCGCTCCAATATTTTTTTTGAAAAAGCAGCAATAGCCCGGCTAGTACAGCTGGCGCATAGGCTATCGAGATCATTTGAGTATTGTGACCAACAGTGACTATAATGGGATCAAAAGTGCAATAGGCATAACTCAGCGCACCCATGATACTTACCCAGGAATTGGCTCCGGCAACGATGCAAAAAAAGTAAAAACAAATGCAAGCCAGGAAGAAAAAACTAATCGGCTTCGGTAATCCCAGAGTTAAAATCGGATCAAGATACCCTACCTGGAGTTTGGTGCGTGAATCAAAAGCAATCTGGTAGCCGGGCATACCGCTATACATACTGTTGCTCCATAAGGGATAGTATCCATATTTATCATGAAATTCTACGGATTGCTGGCTCATCCCCCGCCAGCCCTGTATATCATGTTGCATTACCACCTTGCCTTCAAGTGAAGGCTTACAATAAATGACAGCAACTATTAAAAAAATTGCTACGGCAACCAGGTGTGGCAATATTTTCTTGAAATTAAAATTCTTCATG
>JBDTLZ010000204.1:0-21268 GCA_039934515.1 Ginsengibacter sp. | reverse complement strand
GTAATTTGCCGGCACATACACACCAGCTAAGGGCTACATCTGAAGCCGGCAGTACCTCCGCTCCGGCCGATTCATATTTAGCCAACACAGGGGCACTGGATAAAGAATATGGCCCTGCAGGATCACTTGTGTCTATGAATCCCGGCACAATTGGCCCAACCGGCGGTTCCCAGCCTTTTGATATCCGTTCCCCCTACCTGGCAATAACCTATTGTATTGCCTTACAGGGAATTTTTCCAAGCCGCGACTAATCAATCGGGAAAGCCGGTTTATTATACCTTGAAAGATGATAATGTAAGCCCACTTGATTGGTGGCAGCAATTAGAGTTACAATGGCAGGAGGCGTTTAAAGCTGCTGTATTGAAGCATGCCAATGAGCCAAATCCCGTTGAACTGGATTTTCTGTGTAATTTACAGACCATTCGTTTAGTAGGGCCAACAGCTCCATTTCCAAACTTGCAGGTTGAGCTAACGAATCTCAGTGGCATAAAGGCTCTTACAAAATTGGAAATCGTTATTGTTACCCATCATAAAATAGTGGATATTGATGTGCTACGAGATTTACCGCACTTAAAATCTTTATACTTATTTAATAATTCGATTACAAGTTTAGAAGGGATAGAAACGCTCACGCAGCTTGAACGGCTGTATGTACATTCTAACAAAATATCTTCTATAAAACCCGTTGAGCAACTTACCAACCTCCAGGAATTTTATATAAACGATAATTCCATTTCCAGCCTGGACGGACTAACAGAAAAACATTCCGACAAACTATTGAGATTTTTTTGTCTTCCAAATGAACAATTGAAACAAAAAGAAATCATCCGGGCCGAAAGGGAATTTGGAATTATTTGCAGAAAGGGAGCATAATAAAATAATGACTATCACTGTATGCAGCGGTATAGGGTTTGCAAAATAAATCAATGAATGAATTCATTAGTATCAAATGATTTAGAATCCTGGATTCCGTGGAAGTGGGCTGATACGCTTTGCCAATGGTTGTACACCGGAAATAAAAAATTTACAGAGCCATTTTTTGATGATACTGTTTCAGCTTGCAAAAGCCTGGATGAAAACCGTACTCTATATAAAATAGTTTCTGACCTGGATATTATGGAAGAGTGGGCAAATGGCATCAATGCCTTAACTCCATCGCTGGTCATTTTTCATGTGTCTCGTTGTGGATCTACCCTTTTATCGCAATTACTTAGTTTGGATGAAAATCATATTGTGCTTTCACAGGTCCCTTTTTTTGATGAGTTGCTCCGGCTTCCTTACTCGAAGCAGCGGGTAGACGTAAAAACTTCAGATGGTTACTTCAATGCGGCTATTAAATATTATGGCCAAAAGAAAGGTGGTAACGAAAAATATCTTTTTATAAAAACAGATAGCTGGCATTTACATTTTTACAGGCGGCTGAGGGCCTTATTTCCATCCGTACCTGTTGTTTTGTTGTATAGAGATCCACTTGAAGTAATCCAATCGCAACAAAGACAACGCGGTATACATTCGGTTCCGGGTATGATAGAACAGGAAGTATTTGATTTTGCTAAAGATCAGGGCCATGAAACAAACCTGGACATATATATGGCGAATGTGCTCCACGGTTATTTCAAAATAATGATCGACATTGCAGTGAATGATCCCTTGTCGCTTCCGGTTAATTATAAAGAAGGTATTCATAGCATTTTAAAAAAAATTAGTGCGTTCACGGGTTTGGATGTTGCAGCAGAAGTGGAAGCATTTGCTGAGCGCAGCCGTTTTCACGCCAAGCATCCTCATCAATTATTTAAAGAAGAGTATACAGAATTGGCCATACAGGATTACCTGTTGCCCGTGTTACAATTGTACCACCGGTTAGATACTATTAGCTTGTCTTCACATTTAAGTGACACCAGCACATAGGTAAATAATTGCTGTGCCGAATCTTCAGCAAATGCTTTACTGGTATCAATGACCAGGTGGGGCTGGCGGGGAATCTCGTAAATATCATTTACCCGGGAGAGGTTCCCTAATTTATCGGGATGGCCGCCGGGTAATAAAGCTTTGTGATAAAGCACTTTCGGATCTCTTTTTATAAGTATGGGAAGATCACAGCGCTCCCACACAATCTTTGCTCCGAACTTTTGGGCCAGTTCAGCCCTTGATCCTCAAAAGGGTTAATGGCCGCAACTATTGGGAGAATGCCCAGCTGTGCTTTAGCATGTGCAAGCCTGGCGAGGCGCGAGATATTCTCCCTTCGGCCGGCAGCAGAAATATCAATATCTTTATGGATGGTTTTACGATAGATATCCCCTTCAATTATTTCTGAGGGAATGCCTATGGCAGTGTTTTACATGTAATGCTGCGGCAAGAGTCGATTTGCCGCTACCGGACAAACATGTCATTAAAATCATGAACATCTATAAAATTAAAAGAAGTTTTTTCGATGGCTTCTCCAGGGTTCAGAACAATTTTTTTTCGCAGGTGTTGCAGAAAATTTTCTTCAGTCACGTAACCATTTAATCATAGCAGGGTAGACAATTGTATTATTTTTTTCTTTTGAAGTAGTGGTCATGCCAAGCCATTGCAATACCGGTACTCCCACATAATTACCACTTGCGAAATTTTCAACAATGGAAGTTCCACCACCCTTGTAACCATTTTCATGAAAGACAAAATGAGGATCTATCTGTAAATGGATGCATGCTGCATAAGTCCAGGCAATCGCCATCATTTCTTCGGCATCAGCATCTTTCCTTTTCCCAATATTTTTGCCATCCAGGAGGCCCCTGTCTATAGCCGGAACAACCGCGATATGCGCTGCCTCATGTAAAATATCACCTTGATATTTTATTTTGGTTTTGTCCATGATAATTTTTCCTTTCTCAATCAAAAACCCCGGAAGAAAGCTGTCTGCTTCGTCAATATTTCTATAAGAGGTTTCTATATTTATTTCATGTAAAAAGGCAATTGCTTTGTCAAACAGAAGAGTATTGTTCATATTATCAGTTATTACCGGTTTCCATTTTGTCGGCAAGCTCATTCGATACAGGAGTACCCATCAATCTAAGCTGTCGTATAATTTTAGTTTTATCATCAGCGCTGTAAGTTATCTCTTCCTGTTTTTCAAAAATCTCTTTCTTTATTTCAGGGTCTTTGCTCAATAAATTTTTTATCCACTCATTTACTTTACAATCAATTACCAGGTGGATGCGGCTGGTATCACCGAAGTTATTAACCCGGTGTTTTAACGATAAATTCAGATACCAGCATTCGCCCTCTTTCATGAAAATTTTTTCATCTTCGATAAAAAAATCTACCTTATCATTGGTTATAACAGGAATATGAAAGCGTGCCTCTCCGTCTTCAAAACTCATCTCATGATCGGTATGCTCTTTAATAAAGGCCCCTGGCCCAAGCCTCATTAATCGCACCGACATTTTTTCGCATTCAAAAAACGTGAGCACAGATTGAAGGTACGTGCAGCTATCTAAAAAAGATGTATCCATATAAGCCATATTCTTTTGCAGGGAAGAGGCTTGAATAGAGGTATGATTATCTGTGCTGCCATTTATGGAACGAAGTGGTAAAGTGGCCCAGCTCCCCTCATAGTGTTTTGCATTGTAATGAGGTTTCCAAAGTTCTGCCTCAATCCTGCGCACTTCGTCCTGCATGTGCACAGCATCAAATCGCTGTTTTATATGAACATATTTTAACATGAAATCTTTAATGGTTTTGCGGGTAGCTGTTCGGTAATTTATTTTCTTCGTTTCAAGATAAATTCAATTATACACCATAGATTACCTGCCCATAAAATTAAATGAACTATTCCTGTAATCAATCCTATATTTTAAAATTACCTTACATTTAGAAGTGAATGCAACTCTCCGGTCTACATTACAGTTACTGCGTTTTCATTTTGCATTGTTTTTGATGCCGGTTTATTTTTTTGCATTGAGCCAGGTTCCACGAATAAACTGGTTTGACGCTTCATTGGTCTTTATGATACTTCACTTACTTGTTTACCCCGCCAGTAACGGGTACAACAGTTATATGGACCGGGATACTTCGCCAATCGGGGGTTTAGAAAACCCGCTCCAGCCCACAAGGCAATTATTTATTGTCACTGTTTGTATGGATATAGCCGCAGTCGCTACGTCATTTTTTATTACGCCGTTATTTGCCCTGGGAATTTTTCTCTATATTCTTGCTTCAAGGGCATACAGCTACAGAAAAATACGGCTTAAGAAGTATCCAATTGCGGGTTATCTTACGGTTGTCATTTTCCAGGGAGGGATCACTTTTTTTTTGGTATATCATGGCGCAGATAGCAACCATACTAGCTATGTGCCCGTTATTTCGATCATTGCGTCAAGCTTGTTAATCGGTGGGTTTTACCCGCTCACCCAAATATATCAGCATGAAGCCGATATTAAAGACGGTGTAAAAACGATTAGCTATAAGCTGGGCTATGCAGGTACGTTTATTTTTACCGGCATTGTATATATGCTTGCTTTTTGCGTGCTGGGCCTTCAATTTTATGCAAACCTTGAATGGACAAGATTTATCATTTTACAGGCTTTTATGTTCCCGGTGTTGGTATTTTTTTTCATTTGGTTCAGAAATGTACTTAAAAATGAAAAAGAGGCTAACTTTAAGAACACTATGCGAATGAATTTGTTAGCTTCTACATGTACCAATCTTGGTTTTATAACTCTTTTAATACTACATCTCGTTGAGTAAAATTGTTTCTATAGCTACCGCGGTGCCTCCATACAGACATGATCAAAGGGATATTCTCACTTTTATGCAACAGGTCTATGCACTTACTGAAACTGACAAACGGAAGCTCAGGTTTTTATACCATCAAAGTGCCATAGATACAAGGTATTCCGTGTTACCGGATTACAGCCTGAATGCCGGTGAATGGCAATTTTACCCGGCCTCCGAGAATTTGGAACCGTTTCCCAATCTTGAAACCAGGATGGAATGGTATAATAAAACTGCGGCGCCGTTGTCTATTAACGCAATTGAAAATTGTATTGAAAATAAGTTACCCAAAGATGAAATAACACACCTGATCACCGTAAGCTGCACTGGCATGAGTGCGCCCGGGCTTGATCTGCAGATTATGGAAGCCATGAATTTGCCCGCCAGTATATTTCGCACGTCGGTAAATTTTATGGGCTGCTATGCAGCGATCCATGGCTTAAAACTGGCAGATGCCTTTTGTACGGTTGATAAAAAAGCGCACGTGCTAATTGTATCTACAGAGCTTTGCACACTTCATTTTCAACGGGAAAATACCCAGGATAATATTGCTTCCAGCCTCCTGTTTGGCGATGGCGCCGCGGCAATTCTTATCACTCATGACGACAATGAATTGAATGGGTTAAAAATAAAAAAGTTTTACAGCGAAGTAAGTTTCAAAGGAAAAAAAGATATGAGCTGGGAGCTTTCTTCATCGGGATTTTTAATGACGCTTTCAGGCTATGTGCCCGACCTTATTGAGGAGGATTTTAATATGCTTTTATGCAATGCTTTGCAAGACGCAGGAATAGGCAAAAATGATATTTCGCATTGGTGCATTCATCCCGGTGGTAAGAGGATTCTTACTTCAGTTGAAAAGAGCATTGATATAACTTCCGCCAACCTGGAACATTCTTATAGTGTTCTAAAGAATTACGGCAACATGTCGTCACCTACAATTTTATTCGTTTTAAAAGAGATCATGGATTCCTTAAAAAATAGTACAGCAGAAAATGTAAATATTTTTGGCGCGGCCTTTGGTCCGGGCCTTACTTTAGAGACGTTTATTTTATCTGATGATTGATTACAGCCATCGCTCCTATTGTAAAGAATTGCTTGACGGCACAGGTATTCCATTCAGGGATATCGCGGAAAATATGAGGGAGCTTGAATTTATTAATTCACACCTGGGCGGCCATGCCATAACTATCAAGGGATTTAAAAGACTTACGCGAGGAAAAAAAAATATTTCAATTTGTGAAATCGGTTGCGGTGGCGGTGATAATTTAAACGCCCTTGCCCGGTATTGTAAAATAAATCATATTGAAGCCCAATTTACCGGGATCGATATCAATGCCGAGTGTATCGATTTTGCCAGGAAAAGATCACAGATTGAGAACGTAGAATTTATAGTATCAGATTACCGGTATGTGAATTTTGATGCGAATCCCGGAATTATTTTTTCCTCTCTTTTTAGTCACCATTTTACCGATGAAGAACTTGCACAAATGTTGCAATGGATGCGAAATCATACAACCGCCGGATTTTTTATCAATGACCTGCACCGCCACTGGTTGGCATATAATTTTATCAGGTACGCTACAAGGGTATTTTCAAAATCTTACCTCGTTAAGAATGATGCGCCACTCTCGGTGCTAAGAGGATTTAAGAAAAAGGAGTGGCACAATATTTTTAAAAGGGCCGGGATCAATAGTTATACAATTCAATGGGAATGGGCCTTTAGGTATTTAATTACAGCACCCGTAGGCGCTGAAATTTAAAATTTAAAATCTAACCGATCAATTGACCGATATAATACAAGATAAGGCCGTAGCAGCGAACTCAAATAATTTTGACACTGCAATAATTGGCGGTGGCCTTGCCGGCCTTTCCTTATCCATTTTACTTGCAAAGGCCGGGTACAAAGTTATTTTATTTGAAAAAGAGAAATATCCCTTTCACCGGGTTTGTGGGGAATACATCAGTCTTGAAAGCTGGAAGTTTATTGAAAGTCTTGGATGCGGCCTTTCCGGGCTTGATTTGCCTGTTATTAATAAACTTATGGTATCCGCGCCCAATGGAAATTTTATTCAAGCCAACCTTGACCTGGGCGGGTTTGGTATAAGCCGCTTTTTTATTGATAATGAGTTGAAGAAAATTGCAGAAAAAAATGGCGCCATGATATTGGAGGAGCGTAAGGTTACAGACGTGGTTTTTAGTAATGATTCATTTATCATAAACTACATTGGAGGTAAATGTTCAGTCCCTGTTGTATCGGGTAGCTTTGGTAAAAGAAGCAACCTCGATGTAAAATGGAAAAGAGATTTCATACAGCAGAAACCCGGGAAGCTCAATAATTATATCGGCGTAAAATATCATATTAAAACAGCGCTTCCTTTTGACACGATAGCGTTACATAATTTTAGAAATGGATACTGTGGAGTTTCAAAAGTTGAAGGGGAGAAATATTGTCTTTGTTATTTGACAACTGCACAAAATCTTAAAGAAAATAATAATTCTATCAGGCAAATGGAACAAAATATCTTATTCAGAAATCCATTTCTCAAAGAGATTTTTTCTGAAGCAGCATTTCTTTTTCCCGGGCCGGTTACAATTTCCCAAATAAGCTTTGCTAAAAAAATGCAGGTATACGATCATATCCTCATGACCGGTGATGCGGCGGGCATGATAACGCCGCTGTGCGGCAATGGAATGAGTATGGCGCTTCATTCATCAAAAATTGCCTTCGATGCTATCAGTTCTTTTTTAAACAAAAGCATTACAAGGAAAGAAATGGAAAGCCAATACACCCGGCATTGGAAAAAGAGCTTTCAGAAGCGATTGTTTGCGGGGCGAGTGATTCAGAAATTGTTTGGCAAAGAAATTATAACCAATAAGTTTATTGGCACAGTAAAACATTTCCCATTCCTGATTAATAGTATGGTGAGGGCAACACATGGGCAGGAGTTTTAGTAATTTTGCAACCAATGGTTCAGCATTCAATCATATTATTTGATGGCGTTTGTAACCTGTGTAATACAGCGGTACAATTTGTAATTAAACGGGACAATGCCGGGCAATTCCTTTTTGCTTCCCTGCAATCGGAAGAAGGGAAAAAAATAATGAGTGAGCATAATATGGAAACAAATAGTAGGAGTTCTTTTTTTCTTGTTGAAAACGGGGCAATCTACAACCGTTCAACAGCGGCTTTAAAAGTTGCCAGGAAATTAAAAGGACTTTGGAGGTTTCTTTATTTCTTTATCATTGTTCCTGCATTTATAAGGGATGGTATTTATATGTTTATTTCCAGGAACAGGTATCGATGGTTTGGCAAAAAAGACGAATGCATGATTCCTACTACAGAAATAAAGGCAAGATTTTTGAATTAATAGATACTATGGCAAATAAAAAGACACTGGTATTGGGTGCATCGGCCAATCCATCGCGGTATAGTTACCTGGCGGTTAATTCACTCCGGTCAAAAGGGCATGATGTAGTGGCACTCGGTAAAAAAACCGGGTTAGTGGGGCAAATACCTGTTGAAACTGAGGCAAGGGAGATCCCGGGCCTTGATACAGTTACCCTTTACCTGAATCCTGCCAATCAAAAGCAATATTATAATTATATATTAGGCTTGCATCCAAAGCGGATTATCTTCAATCCGGGGGCTGAAAACGAAGCGTTTTCTTCAATGGCCAGGCAGCAAGGCATTGAAACCCAGGAAGCCTGCACCCTCGTTTTACTGAGCACAGGCCAGTATTAATAGTATTAATACTTAAAATTTTCGAGTACTTTTTCCCATATTTGAAATTGGATGTAATTTATATTCGGGAGTGTCGTTTTATAGTTGTCCAATACATTTGAAAACCGATTAATCCCAGGCCATGAAAACCTTTTACAAAGTGCTTGCGCTATGCGCAATCGTAATCTCTTCCTACAACACAAATGCGCAGGTTATTACATCATCCAAACAGTATTTGTTTGATAAATTTTCTGCAAAGATTCCCACTGCCATAACAGAATTAGACAAAGCATTTTCAGGAGCTGAGGGCTCTTCAATACAGCTCAATTTTGGCGGTAATTTTTCCATAACAGGAACAATTTTCTCGTCCGTTCAGCGGTATGCTAATCTGTCCAGTGTGTTAATTAAACTTCCTTTGTTACACAATTCTCTATTGTCTATATCAAAAAGAATTAATGATGATAAGACAATTACTTATGTAGGGCGGATTGTCAATGAAAAATACGCAGATGGCTACGAACTGGCAAAGGACACTAACGGAAACTATGCTTTCAGTAAAATAAAAACTGATGATCTTATACAGGATTTTTAATTAGTCCTGGCTTACTTACACCCCTGCGATTCTCAAGATTTTTACCCCTAAACCCTATGAAATGAAAAAGATCCTTACTCTTATATTACCGCTTTTAACAGCGCTTTTCTTCAAGGCCAGTTGCCTGCCTGTTTTAAGTAGCTTCCCGTCAGCACAGGCTACAATCTTTTTAGATTTTGATGGCCAGCATGTTCAGGCTTCTTCCTGGAACGGAGGCAATCCATTAAATTGTGCTTCTTCCGGTTTGACAGATACTCAGATCAGCCAGATTTTTAATCGTGTATCTGAAGATTACCGGCCATTTAATATTAATATTACTACAGACTCAACGAAATTTTTAGCAGCGCCTCTTACAAGAAGAATTAGAATAATAATTACACCGACAAGTGGATGGTACACGGGTGTTGGAGGCGTTTCTTATACAGGTTCATTTACATGGGGTGATGATACACCTGGCTTTGTATTCTGCGACAGGCTTGGCCCCAATAATACAAAGATGGTTGCCGAATGTTGTACACACGAAAGTGGCCACACTGTTGGCCTTTCTCACCAGGCGAAATATAACGGCTCGTGCACTTTACTTGCAACTTACAACGACGGAACAGGGACAGGTGAAACTGCCTGGGCTCCCGTGATGGGGAATAGCTATTACAAAAATTTTTCGGGTTGGAATAATGGCCCGACACCCAGTGGTTGCACTGCAGACCAGGATAATCTGTCGATTATTACATCAATAAACGGATTTACTTACAGGCCTGATGACCACAGCAATGATCCTGCTTTAAATCCAACCACCGTAACTATAAATGATGAACTGTTTGCCGATAATGGTATTATCACAACCAATAGCGATAAGGATGTTTTTAAGTTTAATCTTGCAGAACCTGGTCAATTGCATATCAATGCACAACCTTTTTCTGTTGGTCCTAATAACGACGGGGCAGACCTTGATGTAAAAATAGAATTGCTTAACTCCTCATTACAGGTAATACAGGTGTATGATCCGGTTAGTATTTTAAATGTAACACTGGATACTTCGTTAAATGCCGGGGTTTATTATATATCTGTTGAAGGAGCAGGCAATAGCAATACTTCAAATTATGGTAGTTTGGGTTCCTATACTTTTTCCGGATCTTTCCGGCCCTTATTTACAACACCTATAAGAGAAGTATCCTTAAACGGAAAAGCCGATCACGACAAACATTTATTGAACTGGAATATTATTGCAGATGAGCCGATTAGCGCGCTTTCCCTGGAAAGTTCTTCTAACGGTACAACTTTTACAACACTTGCAACGTTATCCATAGACTCAAAGAACTATAACTATATACCCCCTGTGAAGCAAAACATTTATTACCGTATTAAGGCAGTTTCCATTACCGACCAAACGGTTTATTCAAATGTGCTTTCATTAAAGTTAGCCGGTAGCTCACCAAAGGTATTTACAGTTTCAACAATAGCTCACAATGAAGTAACTGTTAATGCTACTGAAGATTATGAGTATAGATTAGCCGACATGAACGGAAGAGTAATGCAGGCAGGAACAGGAAAAACAGGTACCAAAACTATCAACATAAACAACAACCCTAACGGGATTTATCTTATCCAGTTAATAAGTAATAACCAAAGATCAACAGAAAGAATTGTAAAACTGTAAGGTAGATTCATGTGTAAGTTAAGGGTCAGCGTTAGGGGCTGGCCCTTTTTTTTGTAGGTATATGCCAACATTTTTCCAGGTTTTGGTGTTCATAACAGCAACCGGTAAACGCCAGCCTGCTTCCGTTAAAAAATCTTTATCAATCATAATTTGACTCTTTTGTTGCAGGAATTTCGGTAATTTTAAAAAACACTAATTTATGCGCTGGAGAAAGTTTAATGGCGACGCAATCGAAATCCCTATAAAAGGAGCTGTAGAATCAGCTATACAAAGAGAAGCAGATGCAGGTTATAAATTGAAAGTTTGTATCGGTACCGATAGCCAGGTAAAAGGCAATGATACAGAGTTTGCGACAGTCATTGTTTTTCTTCGTGAAGGACATGGGGGCTTTATGTTTATTCACAATGAAAAAACTAAAGTTGTGTATAGCATCAAAGAACGCATGCTCGTTGAAGTGGCCAAAAGCATTGAAATTGCTTATGAACTTTGTGACCTGTTTACCTTGTACGATGTAGATATGGAAGTGCACGCCGATATAAATACCAACCCGCATTTTAAAAGTAATGAAGCATTGCGCGAGGCAATGGGATACATACTGGGTATGGGTTTTGCTTTTAAGGCAAAGCCGGAAGCCTTTGCCAGCAGTAGCTGTGCTAACAAGATGGTAAATTAAAGGTGTCTTCAACCCATGTACTTCGCACCGGTCATAGAGCTCTCCTGGTTATTGCAGGATTACCTCTTTTTTACGGCAACATTCTTTTCGGCGATCAGGTTCAGGATCTTCTCCCTGCCTGTTTTTTTTAAAGAGCTTGTAACAAAATGCTGCGGCAAAAATTGTTGGGTTAGCAACAAGCTTTGCAAAAATGATTTTACATTTTGGCTTACAACTCTTTGTCTTTCCTTATCCGATTTTGTAAACAGGAGGGTGAATGGAACCGCCCATATTTGCAGTTTTTGAATAAACTCAAGATCAATTTTTTGAGGTGGATGGCGGGCATCAATTAATACAAAAACATCGATTAGATTTTCACGTTTCCGCAGATAATTTTCAATCATTTGTTCCCAACTTCTACGGCTGCTTTGTGAAATTTTGGCAAAGCCATAGCCTGGCAGATCCACCAGGTACCATTTTGTCTCATTATACTCACCCGCTTTTCTTACACTGGTGATTTCGAAATGGTTTATTAATTGGGTCTTCCCGGGAGAGTTGGAGGTTTTGGCGAGTTTGTCGTTGTTGCACAGCATGTTTATAAGGGAAGATTTCCCCACATTACTCCGCCCGATGAAAGCGTATTCCGGTTTATCCGGCTCCGGGCACTTTTCAAAGGAAGGGCTGCTGATAATATATTCCGCTTTTTTAATGTGCATGGGGTTTGCAAGATACAATTACAAAAAATACTGCATCCTTTTACTTCAGGAGATTTAAATCTAAAGAAAAGTGAAAGAATGATCAACACGCTACCATATTAATGCAAAAAACTATCTTTGGAGCAATGAACAGGTATAGTCATGATGCGGTAGTTCCTTTCAGGCAGTCAACGGAAGGCAAGAAAAAACAGGTGGAACGGATGTTCGATAAGATTGCATTCCGCTATGACTTTCTGAATCGTTTTTTAAGCGCCGGCATCGACAAGAGATGGCGTAAAAAAGCCATAAAGGAACTGGTCTCATTACAGCCAAAGAATATTCTCGATGTTGCAACTGGTACAGGGGATTTTGCAATTACAAGCTACAGGATGCTAAAACCAGAGGAAATTACCGGGATTGATATAAGTGAAGGAATGCTTGATATCGGCCGGAAAAAAGTAATAAATCATGGGCTCCAGGCGCATATTAAGTTATTAAATGGCGACAGCGAGGCAATTTTATTCGGGGATAGTTCGTTTGATGCTGTGACAGTTGCGTTTGGAGTAAGGAATTTTGAAAATCTTGAAAAAGGGCTATCCGAGATTTACAGGGTATTAAAACCCGGGGGTAAATTGGTGGTACTTGAATGTACAAAGCCTTCCTTGCCGGTGATTAGAAATATGTATAATTTTTACATGAAATTTGTTGCCGCAAAAGTTGGTAAGTTAATTTCTAAAAATAGTGATGCATATCAATATTTAAATAATTCAGTTCAGCAGTTCCCGGAGAAACAAACATTTATTCACATTTTAAACCAACTAGGATATAGATACAGTTTCTACAAAACATTGAGTTTAGGAATATGCACCATTTATTGCGGCGAAAAATAATTTTACTGGTACTGTCATTCGTGTTTTGTTATACTGCGTCCATGGCACAGTTGCGTAATGTAATTAACCAGGAATTTCATGATGATAAACCTTATCACTTCGGAATAGACCTGGGATTCAATAAATCACACTTTTCATTTACACATCATCCAAGGTTTTTACAGTATGATTCCATTATGGATGTTGAAAGTATCAACAGCACCGGGATCAACCTTGCCTGGCTTGTTAACGTTCGCATGAGTGATCACTTTGATTTGAGACTACACCCGCTTGACCTCACGTTTTCCGAAAAGGCATTTCTTTACTCAGAGAATTATGCCGACGACTCCGTGACCGAAAAGAAAGTGCAATCCATTACCCTCAGTTTTCCTGTGCATATAAAATTCAGCAGTGATCGCATCAACAATTTTAAAGTGTATACCATTGCAGGTGGAAAATTTGACTTTGATCTTGCCAGCAATGCAGGCGCGCGTAAAGCGGAAGACCTTATAAAATTAAAAAAGTCGGACCTGAGTGTCGAACTTGGGCTGGGATGCCATGTTTATTTTCCCTATTTTGTCTTATCTCCCGAAATAAAACTCAGCAGCGGCATCGTAAACCTGCATGCGCGCGACCAGTATTTAAGGTATTCCAACGTAATAAGTAAGATCAATTCCAAAATGATCACGTTCTCATTGACTGTTGAATAGAAAGGAAATCAGATGGATGTACATCGATCCATAATTTCATTGGGACTATCATGAAACCTATTTTCGTATTCAAAAATGGGGGCGATTAACCTACGTTGGTTTCCTATCCTGTTGAGAGGGTACGAACTTATCATAACGCTTTATTTAAACCATTCATAATACCCGTGCTTTATTACGCGGACCATTTAATAATCATATTCTCTTCGCGCAGCATTCCATCTTATGCCAATCCCAAAAACATTGATATTGGGTGAACCCGTACTCTTGCGGTAAAGGAAAGAACCTTCTACAAAAAGATTTTCTCTTAACTCATAGGAAAGAACAAATGATGCGTTAAAGACTTTGACCTTATTTCCGGTGCCCACAAAATAACCAAAGTCATTAGTACGGGTGGTATACAATTCAAATGGATTACTTCCAAAATTTTCACCCGAGGAATCCAATCCCTGGTAAAAATAAATAGCCCGCGCGTTTATATACCATTTGGGAGCTGGCTGGTATTTTACAATACCAATAAATTCCTGGAAACCGGCACCCAAAGGATGCGCAAGAGGCTGGTTGTAATGGGTATAATTTGCGACAGAGTCGTAATGCGAGTAAGTGAAGGGCCTTACACGATTGGTTTCAAACTGTAGGTCAAGGTTTTTAATGGTAAAGGCATCCACATATTTTACACCCAGCTGGTAGCCGAATTTATTGGCCCAATAGCCGTCATTTTTTGTAATTTCCTTTAACAGGAATTCATCTAAAAGAAGCTGGCCATAAAACTGGAAATGATGGGCTACATTGGCTTTGAAATCGGCGCCGGCAAATGCATTATCAGGGCTTCCGACAGTGCCCTCAATATGCCGGAGAAATATAATTGGATTCAGGTATTCAAAATCAAAACGATTCTTTCTTCCGAAAACGACACTTTCAAAGAGGCCTACATTCAGCCATTTAGTAAGATTAAAGCTAAGGTGATGAGTGGCCGCATATTTTCGGTCTAACAAATTATCACCATTTTTTACAAATTCCGGCATGAGCTCCATGAAAATATTCTGGTAATTAAATTTCCAGATTTTGGTATTGATCTTTAGAAATAAATAACTATCACCAAAGTCGCTTAGCAAGAGGCTTCTATAGCCATCCCCAATAAAATTTTTATCATATCCAAACTGGAAGTCAATATATTTTGTGGCATTAAAAGTGAAATAACCCCTGGCATCAAAATAATCATATCCTGTCGTTTTAAAAGTTTTATAAAAACCTACCCCGGGCACAGCATGGAAAAAATTTGCCCTGCTTTGAAAAAATGAAGGCCCCCTTTCCTGGTTATCGGTAATGGTTGTGGAGAAACCAATGCGATTGGCAATAACACCCCGGGCGGTAACGCCGCGCCTGTTATAAAAAATAGTTTCATCATTGCCGGACTCTTTGCTAAACTGGAACGACATTACAGGGTTTACCGCAAGGAAAAAATCCTTGACGTTTACTTCCAAGAGGTTGGGTTTAGTAACATAAAAGCTTTTAAGAACAGGCTTTTTACTGAGGAAGCTTTCTTTTGAACCCGTTACCCATTCGGTATTATTCATCAGGATACCGTTGAGGTTATATTCATCGATCTTTGTGAGGTTGAGGCCGGTCCATTTTTGGGCATCTCCCCCTGTAAGAGAATTGGAATAACCCAGGCGCGCGCTGTCAAGAAATTCAGCTTCCTGCACCAGTGCCCGCCGGCTGTAAGGCTTTAAAGTAGAGAAATTATAATTGGTGTTTTGGCCCTGTTTAATTTCGAGCCTGTCGATAAACTGGTATTCTTTAGATCCCTCGGGAAGATAAGTTGTTTGTGCATTTATTACACACGGGCAAATAAATACCAACAGTATACAGAGGCTTTTTATAATTTGCATTGGGTTGGGTCTTAATTAATTAATTTCAAGATATGCAAAATTATCTTTTTAAGCAGATATCAATTGTCAACGAAGGGAATATTGGTAAAAAAGACATCTATATAAAAAAGGGCCGTATTGAAAGGATTGGGAATAATATTAATGTAAAAGAAAAAGTAGTCGAAATCAATGGAGAAGGCAGGTACCTGCTACCAGGCGCTATTGATGACCAGGTGCATTTTCGTGAACCCGGCTTAACGCATAAGGCAACAATCTATACCGAAAGTAAAGCTGCTATTGCAGGAGGTATTACTTCATTTATGGAAATGCCCAATACAATTCCCAACGCGCTTACTGAAAAACTATTGGAAGATAAATTTGAAATAGCTGCAAAAAATTCATTGGCGAATTATTCATTCTATATGGGAACCAGCAACACCAATGCTGATGAGGTTTTGAAAATGAACAGCAAGAAAAAAGATATTTGCGGCGTAAAAATTTTTATGGGTTCCAGCACTGGAAATATGCTGGTAGATAGTGAGAGTTCCCTAAGCAGAATATTTGGAGAAAGCGAGCTGCTCATTGCGACACACTGTGAAGATGAAAATATCATTAAAGAAAATTACCGCCAGTTAAAAAATTCAAAGCAGGTTCTCGAGCCATCCGATCATGCGCTGATAAGAACTGATAATGCATGTTATCATTCTTCTTCATATGCCGTATCATTAGCGAAAAAATACGGCAGCAGGCTTCATATTTTGCATATTTCCACACAAAAAGAACTGGAACTATTCCAGAATGACATTCCGTTGCTTAAGAAAAAAATTACGGCAGAGGTTTGTGTTCATCATTTACATTTTACGGCCGATGACTATGAAAAGCTGGGATATTTAATAAAGTGTAACCCCGCAATAAAAGACGCCATGAATAAAAGCGCTCTTTGGAAAGCTTTGCTGGATGATCGTTTGGATGTCATCGCTACCGATCATGCACCACATACATGGGAGGAAAAGGAAAGCCCTTATGAGCATGCTCATTCCGGCCTTCCATTGGTGCAACATTCATTATTGCTAATGCTCGATTACTATAAACGGAGTAAAGAACGCCCGGGTGGCCCTGTGATTTCGCTTGAAAAAGTAGCAGAAAAAATGAGCCACGCTGTTGCAGATTGTTTTAAAATTGAGAATCGGGGATATATACGTGAAGGATATTTTGCCGACCTGGTTGTGGTGGATTTAGATGCCGCAACATTTGTGAAGAAAGATAATATTCTATATAAATGCGGATGGAGCCCGCTGGAAGAACATGTATTTCCTGCGTCCATTATTCAGACTTTTGTAAATGGAAATTGTGTGTATTGGAAAGATAATTATGGAAATCACCAGTTTGATGAATCTGTTAAAGGAGAGAGACTTTCTTTCAACGCCTATTGATGTGATTATATAAGAAACTAAAGGGTACGGAATGGAAACAGATAATACTACCTTACACGATCTTGCGGTTTTTCAACGGGATGAAGAATTTTCAATCTTTAATAAATTAAATTTTACCCGTACTGTTGGTGGAAAAGAAAGGATGAGGAAAAATTTCAGCTCCTCTCTAAAAGATATTACAGCCATCCATAATGTTCAAAGGACCCTTCAGCTTATCATTGAGAAAAGAGAGGAATGGCCTCTTATTATCAGCAATGGTTCTATAATGGTTATCCACAAGTTTTATGAAAGTATACTTGATAAAATTCCGTCAAGACCTACGACATCTTCCACATACTTATACAAGTTGTTTCACGCCTCCGATTATTCATTGGCAAAATATTCTACCGGCCATGCATTTGATTTTATAAAGGGTATTCAAAAGCTCATTTCAATTTTTTTAAAAGAAGATGCGCCGGATAATTTGAAGAAAATTTTACAAAAAGCATCTGTTTTAATTGAAAAACACCAACTTGGGATTATTACTTCCAATGAAAAATTCACCGATCTTTCCATGGCGGAAATGCTTGGCCTTGCCTATTATGTACGGTATCATTTCAGGCAGAACCTGGAAGAACTCATTGAACTATATTTTCAACTGGATGCATGGTATGGGATGGCGATGGCGGTAATGGAATTCAACCTTGTATTCCCCCATTTTATCGTATCTCAAACACCAGGGCTTAAAGTAAAGAATCTCTACCACCTGTTATTAAAGGAGCCTGTAGCCTATGATATCGGGCTTAACCAACAAAATAATTTTATTTTCCTTACCGGGGCAAATATGGGTGGAAAGAGCACCTTTATCAAAGCGGTTGGAGGCGCAGTTTTCCTGGCGCATACCGGCATGGGTGTTCCTGCAGCATCTATGGAGCTTTCCTTGTTTGACGGGCTTCTAAGTAATATAAATGTGGAAGACAATATAGTAAAAGGCGAAAGCTATTTTTACAACGAGGTTCAAAGGGTAAAAAAGACGATCATTAAGATCAATGATGGACGGAAATGGCTTATTCTTATCGACGAATTATTCAAAGGTACCAATATGCAGGATGCCATGAAATGCAGTACAGTTGTAATTGAAGGATTAATCAAAATAAAAAGTTCATTATTTATTCTCTCCACTCATTTATATGAAATAGGCGACTCCTTAAAAAGCTATCCAAATATAGATTTCAAATATTTTGAGACCGGTATACAGGATGGCCAGCTTACATTTAACTACCGTCTTTTAGATGGTATCAGCAATGACAGGATCGGTTACCTGATCTTAAAAAGAGAAAAAGTAATTGAATTGCTGGAAAACCTCTAGCGTTCACGGGATCTCCCTGTAACCACATTGCCTTGTGTTCCACTTCCGGAATAATTTCGCGTCCCTATTTTTTCTTTTGGCCTTTGGTACCTGCTTTCTCCAGGTGTCTCTTTACATTGTAATTTATAATTTTACCTATCAGGGGCAGAGGCAGTGGATGGTCCAATGGAAATTTTACAGTACTCTTTTCTCCTTCATAGGCTGAAAGCTCTTTTTTGAATTCTTCAGCCGTTCTTGGAGCAGGATACAATCCAATGTGTTTTTTCCACGCCCCAAAGCTCACCAGGTTGCCATTAAGCGTAAATGTTGGTATATCATATTTTATGGCCTCTTTCGCCTGCGGCACCGCCTTTTTTATTGTTGCGCGTATTTCTTCCAGCTTCTTCTGTATATCTGTTGGAAAACCAGCAATATATTCGTCAATATTAACAGCCTTACTGTTCCTAATTGTTTTTGCCATGATTGTAGTTATGATTGGTGATGAAGGAATACAAATCTACAGACTCATTTTAAAATAGAGCGTGTGTGAAAGCGACATTAAGAGGAGTGATAGCGACAAGCATAGTAATTCAGCCGACTTTTATCAATGTGCCCATCGTCTCAACATAAATAGAAGATCCCATCAACTAACGGATATTTTTATGTTTCTGCTGCCACTGGACTCCGGATCACATTATTTATTTTACTTATATAATATCGCTTTAATTAGGCTATATTCATCTTATGTTAGTTAAGACGTTTGGGAGTGCGGTATATGGTGTAGAAGCAATTTCAATAACAGTTGAAGTAAATGTCAGCAGTGGAAAATATACCTCTATTGTCGGGCTGGCGGATAATGCGGTAAAAGAAAGCCTGGAACGTATGGAAAGCGCGATAAAAGCCAACGGGTACCACTACCCCAGAACCAAAGTCGTTATTAATTTAGCTCCTGCCGATATAAAAAAAAGTGGCACAGCTTTCGACCTGCCGATCGCAATGGGCACGCTGGCAGCGAGTGAGCAGCTGGAGAATCCCGAAAAGCTCAGTGACTACGTCATCATGGGTGAACTTAGCCTGGATGGCACTGTGCGCCCTATTAAAGGTGCATTGCCGATTGCCATACAGGCACGGAAAGAAAACTTTAAAGGGCTTATTCTTCCAAAAGAAAATGCCCGGGAGGCTGCCATGGTAAACCAGCTCAAGGTTTACGGAGTAGGACACATCAATGAGGTGATTGATTTCTTTATTGATGAGAATGCCATCAAACCAACAGTTGTAAATACGCGGGAAGAATTTGCCAACGCACAAAGCGATTTTGAAATTGATTTTTGTGATGTAAAAGGGCAGGAAAATATTAAAAGAGCTTTAGAAATTGCAGCGGCCGGAGGGCATAATGCAATCTTAATCGGCCCCCCCGGCGCCGGTAAAACTATGCTGGCAAAGCGATTACCAACTATTCTTCCGCCGCTCACTTTGCAGGAAGCATTGGAGACAACCAAGATCCACAGCGTTGCCGGAAAGCTACCCGAAAATGCCACCCTCATTTCCAAAAGGCCGTTCAGGTCACCCCATCACACTATTTCAGATGTTGCCCTGGTTGGCGGAGGCGGAATGCCTCAGCCCGGTGAAATTTCGCTGGCACATAATGGTGTTTTATTCCTGGACGAATTGCCCGAATTTAAAAGAACCGTTTTGGAAGTGATGCGCCAGCCAATGGAAGAAAGAAAAGTTACCATTTCAAGAGCAAAAGTTGCGCTGGATTTTCCCTCAAGTTTTATGCTAATAGCATCAATGAACCCATGCCCGTGCGGATATTATAATCATCCTGAAAAAGAATGCACCTGCCCCCCGGGGGCTGTCCAAAAATACCTGAATAAAATTTCGGGGCCTCTGTTAGACAGGATAGACCTTCATGTGGAAGTAACACCTGTTGCTTTTAGCGAGCTGTCATCAAAACAGGACTTTGAAAAAAGCGAAACTATTCGTGCGCGAGTTATAAAGGCTGCTGAATTGCAGGCGGAACGTTTTAAAGATAATCCGGGGGTTTATTGCAATGCCCAAATGAGCAGTAAGATGCTCAAGGAGATCTGTGTGATAACACAGGCCGGATCCAATCTCTTAAAAGTTGCTATGGAAAGATTAAATCTTTCTGCGCGTGCTTATGACCGGATCTTAAAAGTAAGCAGGACCATTGCCGATCTCGGCGGCAGCGAGGATATAAAGCCGGAGCACCTTGCGGAAGCGATTCAATATCGCAGCCTGGATAGAGAAGGGTGGGCGGGTTAAACAACTTTTGAAAAGTTTTAGAACAGATACGCAACTTTTGAAAAGGTAGCGACTTTCCAAAAGTTTATTAACTAATAAAATAATTTAGATGGTGCCTGGAAGTTTTTATCATGTTTACAATCATGCTAACGGCAGTGAAAATCTATTTATAGAAGCAAAAAATTATGACTTTTTTCTTGAAAGAATATCAGTTTACATTTTGCCCTTTATCAGTTTACATGCTTATTGTTTGCTTCCCAATCATTTTCATCTGTTAATCAGCATAAAGGAGATTGATGACATTAAACGGTTGGAAAGTTTTAAAATTATCCAAATGTTGTCAAACGATAAATTGCAACCAATAATTGAAAAGAAAGTAAGTAAATCTTTTTCTAATTTATTCAGTAGCTATACACAATCGATCAATAAGGTGTATAAACGGAAAGGTAGCTTATTTATGCCAAACATGAAATCAGTTTTAATTGAAGATGAAGCAGGTATTTGTAAAGTAGTCCATTATGTGCATGCGAACGCGGTACATCACGGTTTTGCAAAGCGATTAAGCGACTGGAAATACAGCTCTTACAATGGATATCTTTCCCAGGCTGCTACAAAACTTTCAAAAGAAGCGATATTAAAAATATTTGGTAGCAGGGAATATTTTATTAAATATCACCAACAACCAATTGTGGTTAAATTAAAATGGGATGCCTGAGTTTCTTAA
>JBDTLZ010000203.1:0-4237 GCA_039934515.1 Ginsengibacter sp. | reverse complement strand
TAATAATTGAATTTAATTGTACCTAAAGCCCGGGCATTTCCGAAACGGGAAATAGGAATTTGTGAAAAAGGAAAGTGGGATATAACCGGGATTTGAACCTTTTCCTTAAAAGTTTTTACCGAAAATTCCATTTCAGCAAAATACTGCTGCCACCTGTCCTAAAAGTGATTTCATCACTATTCTTCAATCCTTCCCGCCAGCTAAATAAATTGAAAGGTGATGGTAGCATAGTTATGATTATTTTTACGCCCCGATTACTTCCGAAATGGGGATAATTACAGTTTTCAAAATATTAATTCATCTTTAAAAATCACATGATGGAAAATAGAATAAAATGGGTCATTGATCCTGCTCATTCCGAGATAGCTTTTAAAGTAAAGCATCTTATGATCACCAATGTAAAAGGTGTATTCAACGAATTTGAAGCCAGCATTTATACAACCGACGATGATTTTATGACCGCAGAAGTTGACTTCTGGATGAATCCTGCTTCTGTTAATACCGGCAGTGCAGACAGGGATGCACACCTGAAAGGTGCAGATTTTTTTGATGTAGAGAACCACAAAGAAATAACTTTCACTGCCAACACGTACGAAAAGGTTGATAATGATGGTAGCTATGAGTTGTATGGAGATCTAACCATTAAAGGGATTAC
Source organism: Ginsengibacter sp. (assembly GCA_039934515.1). Taxonomy (GTDB): domain Bacteria; phylum Bacteroidota; class Bacteroidia; order Chitinophagales; family Chitinophagaceae; genus Ginsengibacter. The sequence goes on along the minus strand of JBDTLZ010000203.1, from coordinate 3,582 downwards.
CAAAAGAATAAAACTGGATGTTGAATTTGGTGGAGTAATGAGAGATCCATGGGGGAATGAGAAAGCAGGTTTTAGCATTAATGGTAAAATAAACCGCAAAGACTGGCAATTGAATTGGAACGCAACCCTGGAAGCTGGTGGTTTTCTGGTGAGCGATGAAGTAAAGATCAGTTGCGAGGTGCAATTATTGAAATCTAATGAAGAAGCTTTAGCGACCGAAGCAAGTGAGATCAAAGAGGCCAGCGATAGCAGGTAATAATAAATAAATGTCTCAGATACGCGCGCCAAAATACCCCTTATCATCAGCGATGGTGGTAAGGGGTTTAATAGGGGTGATCAATGGAAAAGTTACGGTTTAAACTGCTTTGCCGGCAGCAGTAGCTTCAGGCACTTCTATCAATTTGCCACTTTTCACATCATAAATATATCCATAGACTGGTATATCTTTTGGAACCAGCGGGTGGCTTTTAATACGCAACACATCTTCTGTAACGCTGTCTGCAAGATTTTTTATGGTGAGGAAGGAAATAAATTTTGCCTCATGTGAGCCACCATCTTCTTCTGTATTCCTCCAGCCTTTTTCATCTATCGTTGCAGTCTTTAAGCTTTTTGATAAAAGGTTGTGCATGATTTCGTCGGTAAAAAGTTCCATGCCACAATCAGTGTGGTGTATCACAAACCATTCTTTGGTGCCCAGTAATTTATAAGAGATCACCAATGAACGGATGGCATCATCGCTCGCGCGGCCCCCGGCATTGCGTATCACATGGGCATCCCCTTCAGAAAGGCCGGCATATTTAGCTGGGTCCAGCCTGGCATCCATGCAGGTCAGTATAGCGAATTGTCGTGCCGGTGGTAGTGCCAGGATTGCTTTTTCACCAAATGAGGACGCATAATTTTCATTTGCATTGAGCACTTCCTGGTGTACCTGGCTTGTTTCTTTTTGCAATAATGTAGTTGCCATGATTTGTGTTTTTAAATGTGTATGGTTACCCTACTAAATTAGTAGAGTATTGCGAATGTACACAACTCTTTCGAAAACTGGTCATACAGGAAATAAAAATGTTGATTTAACGATTGGACTACACGAATTTATTTGTCACGAATTACACGAATTAACTTGAAAGAGATGCCACGATTTATTTGTCACGAATTGCACGAATTAGAAGAAAAGGCATAGCAGGAATTTGTAAAAAATATTACCGGCCGATTTAGTTCAAATGGTAGGCTGCTACAGTTTTAGCATTGAAAGTTGGTACATATATAATGCGTTTTGCAGGATCATAACCAATGTCAGCTGTATTTTTTTTCTCAAGATGGGTGTCCAGTAAAGTTTCTATATTTCCACCTGCAGTAACGTAATAAATATAACCCACCCAGGCAGTTAAAATAAAATCACCATTGCCGACAGGTTCGATCCCATCAATACCTTCAGGTAATTGTGCAATATTGGTTAGTTGCTTCTGTGCATTTGCTTTAATGAATAATTTCCCCGAGCCAATGAACAATTCATCTTTAATACATTTAAGCCCGTTAACACCATTCATGCCGGAAAGATAAAGTTGCGGTTTGTCATTTTCTATCTTCCATATTTTGGCAGTTTTTGAATCGGACACATAAACAACTCCTTTATCACTCACGGTTATATCATTCAGCCCGCTGGCGCTATCGATTACTATTTTCTTTTCAATTTTCCCCTGTTGAATATCAATGACCGCCACATTATTTATATCTGCGACAAACAGCCTGTTGCCATAAATGCCCATTCCTTTTGGTGCATTAAGCCCTGTAATCCAGGTTGAATCGTAATTTTTTCCGTCCGGGGAAAGTTTGCCAACACCTCCTTTTCCGTCAGCATCCCACCCGGCGCCATCAATCAATGAAACGTACAATATGCTTTTACCGGCATCAGGTAATACTGATTCCGGTACTGCTACAATGCTATCTGTCTCCCATATTTTTTCCAATGAATGCTTTTGGGCATAGGTTGTGGAAAATGTAACAGCTAACAGGAGGGCTACAATATATCTCATAAAATAATTTTGCCTAAAGATAAGGAATGAGCAGAAATTTAAAATCCACCTTGTACCAGGGGTGTATTCCAAAATGTCGTTCTTGCCCCTAAACCCTAAAGGGGAACAACTGTTCTTATTATTGAGTGTTATTAGCTATTGGATAAATTTAATGATTGGAGTGTTGCGACAATTTAAAATCCACCTTGTACCAGGATGTCAATACTGGCTGATGTTGCAAAAGTTGTTGCCATTCACTTTCCCGGGAATTATAATTTCTTTTGCAAATCAAACCAAGCATAATTTTGTGCGGAGATTCTTTTTATAGGCAGCCTGGTCATGCCGGGTTGATCATACGGTGCCGTGCCGGTCTTTTTTTCAATTCTCCTGAACTGACGAACCTGGAAAGTTGTTTGCGAAAATCGGGAGAAACAGGCGCTTGCCGATGCTGGCTATCATAGGACCGAATACTGGGTATAAACAAAACAATATATGGTAAAGAGTGTGAGAGAATTGACAAAAGGCGACATTAGTTTAACTGTTGAATATTTTTTACAATCCAGCCCGGAATTTCTGCAAGCAATGGGTGTGGATCTAGATAAACTGCCCGGTAAAAATGCGTGGTGTAAAATTATTGTTGATGATTTGGATCAACCGGTTACGCATAAAAAATTCTATTATCTAATCTGGCAAATAAACGATATGCCCGTTGGGCATTCCAATATCAATGATATCATTTTTGGTGAAGAAGCCTTTATGCATATTCACCTTTGGAACCCAGTAAATAGAGCAAGGGGTGAAGGAAGTTATTTTATTAAAGAATCGCTCCGTTATTATTTTCAGGAATTTAGACTTCAAAAATTATATTGTCAGCCTTATGCCTTAAATACTGCTCCCAATAAAGCGCTGCAGAATGCGGGCTTTGAATTTATCAAAAAATATGAGACTATTCCGGGGTGGTTAAATTTTAACCAGTTTGTTAACCTTTGGATGATGTCCCGCGATAATTACTATAATCAAATCAAAAATCCATATGGGTGACTTTCGGATCGGGGGATGATCAAATTTCATTCGTCAATACTTCTACAAAACTGCTACCCGCGAATTTATTTGCGGTACTTGAAGACTATTAAAAGACCTGCCGGTGAATTCCGGCAAGTCTTAATAATGTTTACAGGGGGTTTAAAACGGTTTTATAATTGTGCCACTACGATATTTTCGGTCACACTTCTGTGCGAACTTATTTTGTATACCTGCGTTACATTTGTTTTTTTAGAGGTTACTTCAACGATTACTGAAAAACCAGGAGTATTCAAATCTCCATCTTCGATATCCAGGCCATAATTCCTCGAGAAGTTTACCTTTTGTGCCTTAACTTTTTCAGTATACAATAAATCGTGGTTCTCATCCTTTATGCTGATCAAAAACTCTTCCGCCTCCGCGTTATTCAGGTTAAGTTGAAATACCGGCCTGTTTTTAAGTTTTCCGATGAATTTGAATTCTATCGGGTTGTCGGATTTTACCCCGGCAGAAGTGGCTTCAGATAATCCCATTGTACAAAGAGTAAATA
>JBDTLZ010000202.1:0-6116 GCA_039934515.1 Ginsengibacter sp. | reverse complement strand
TGGTGTTCGCCATTTGATTGCAAAGATAGAGAAGTTGAAAGTTCAAAATTCATGGGGTGCATTCCAATTTGTCGCTCTTGCCCCTAACCCCTAAAGGGGAACAACTCTTCTTATTATTGAGCGTTATTAGCTATTGGATAAATTTAATGATTTGAGTGTTTCGACAATTAGAAATGCACCCAGGTGATGCGTATAAGAATTTTTCGTGTATTTTCAATCCAATTTAAAGTGATAGCGTTGCAAGCATATTTAACAGAAAAGGAGCGATAGCGTATCAACATATAAATACAAGTACAAGTACAAGCTGTCTTTTATTCTACTCTTCCCATCCACTGGCAAGTACATCGGCAATATGCATGGTTTTGATCAGCAATCCTTTTTTACGGATGTAACCATCAAGATGCATAAGGCAGCTAAGATCGGTGGAGATAATAAATTGTGCGCCTGTATCGAGTGCGTGATGCACTTTCTGATCGGCCATCGCAATGGAGATGGACTCAAACTTAACGGCAAAAGAGCCCCCGAAACCGCAGCAGGTTTCTGTTTCCACCATTTCGACCAGTTCAAGCCCTTTTACTTTATTAAGAAGTTGCCTTGGGCCTTCCTTGATTTTACATTCCCGCAAAGCCGAACAACTATCATGGTATGTTGCCTTTGCGTTCAATTGCGCACCATAATTATCGATTTTTAAAACATCGGTCAGAAATTCAGAAAATTCAAATATTCTTTTTGAAATATCCTTTACATTATTGTGAAGCGAAGAATTTTCAAAAAGACCCGCATAATAATTTTTCACGAATCCTACGCAGGATGCTGATGGGGCAACTATATAATCGGTGCCCTCAAAATCCTTTATGAATTTTGCACCAACTTCCTTTGCATCCTCCCAAAAACCGGCATTAAAAGCAGGTTGCCCGCAGCAAGTTTGGTTGGTGTTGTACAATACATCACAAGTGGCTTTCTCCAGCACCTTCACCATATTGAAAGCTGTTTGTGGATATAACTGATCAACAAAACAGGGTATAAATAACTGAACTTTCATTTAAGTTTCCTTTTCAATAATTTGGAAAAAATTACAAAAATAGATTTTTGAAATGTAACATAAGTTACAGAGGTAGAATATGATAGAATGGTCAGTTACATATTATATTGAATATTTGAGCGCCATCATTTTCAAAGCAGTAATGGCAGCTTCCTCACCCTTATTTCCATGTACCCCACCTGTACGTTCATCTGCCTGCTGCCTGTTATCAACTGTAAGCACTCCAAAAATAGTGGGTACGGGCAACACCAGGTTGAGATGGACTATTCCGTCAGTAACTGCTTTACACACATAATCAAAGTGAGGCGTATTACCCTTTAACACGCATCCCAATGCCACGAAAGCCTGCGGCTTTTCAAATTTATTCTGATACCTGTCCCAGAAACTCTTTACCGCAAAAGGTATTTCGAAGGCGCCGGGTACACTTAGTACTTTGTAGTTTGTCATTCCAAATTGTTTGAGCACGCGGGTACAACCATTGAGTAACTTATCAACAATTTCCGAATTCCATTCAGTGTGTACAATAACAATACAGGCATCCTTTGGAAGAATGCCTGTATTGAAGTTAAAAAGATTTTCGTTTACCGCAGCCATATTGAGTTACCTGAAATATTTATTCTGAAAATTCCCCCAGCTTCGCGAGATACCTGTCTGCATCCGTTGCTTTTTCTGAAAGCGGGTAATCCTCTTTTATTTTTTTAAACAGATCAACAGCCTCTTTTATTTTACCGGTTGATTGAGCAAAAAGCGCCGCCCTGAAAAGAAATTCGGAAGAAGTAAATTCATCTTTTTCATCTACGCCTGCGGCCTTTTTATAGTATTCCAGTGCATCATCATTTTTATTAAGTTCAGCACTGGCATCCCCGATCATCCCATACGCGCGACTTTTTATTTGGGTAGCGCCACCGGCATCAAAATCTTTAAGAAATTTTATTGCCTTGTCAAATTGCTGAAGGTGCAGGTAGCATGCACCCGCATAAAACTCGCATAAATTGGCAGCTGCTGTTCCGGAAAATTTATTGATAATCTTTAATGCACCTGAATTCGGGCCATCACCATTGAGGCATTTTGCAGCCAACATCGTTTTTACTGAATCTACGGGAGCATTGGTAAAATCTGAAAAATATTTTTGTGTTACATAAACCGCATCATTGGCTTTTTCTTCTTTTGGTATTTTGAACATGTGCTTATAAACAAGCCATCCGCCTAAAAGGATAATAATAGCAGCACTTATATACGTTACCGGCTTGTTATAGTTTGCCCAAAAGCCCCGTGCCTTCTGTATTACATCAACTTCTGTTTGCACTATTGATTTATCAGCCATTGTGATTTATTAATTTATTGGTTTAATAGTTTATTGGTTGTAATATACCCGAAACAAATAGAAAAACCGTTAATCAGTTATGAATGGATAATCCTGCTGCATGTACACATCCTTATACATTTCATTATCATCAGGGAACGGGCTTTCATCTGCAAACTTTACAGCTTCTTCTACTTCCGATTTAACTCTTTCGTTAATCGTTTCGATTTCCTGGTCAGTAAGTCCAAAGTTTGTTTTTAATTTAACCAGGGTTGTTTCCAGGGGATCCAGTAATTTATATTCTTCTATTTCTTCTTTAGTCCGGTATTTGGCAGGGTCACTCATGCTATGGCCTTTATAACGGTAAGTTTTAATTTCAAGCAATGTTGGGCCACCATTTTCTCTTGCCCTTTTTACGGCTCTTTCTACCGCTTCGTGAACCGTTTCAGGATTCATACCGTCAACGCGATCTCCCGGCATCTCATAGGCATCAGCAAGCTTATAAATGTCCAGGACATTTGAGGTACGTTCAACTGAAGTTCCCATCGCATAATTGTTATTTTCGCAGATGAAAACCACGGGGAGCTTCCACAGCATTGCCATATTAAATGTTTCATGCAATATTCCCTGTCTCGCTGCTCCGTCCCCAAAAAAACAAAGAACCGTATTGGTGGTGCCCTTGTATTTTTCAGCAAATGCCAGTCCGGCACCGGTTCCTATTTGAGCGCCGACAATCCCATGGCCCCCAAAAAATCTTTCTTTTACGCCAAAAAGATGCATACTACCACCCTTTCCTTTACTGCAGCCGGTAGCTTTTGCAAACAATTCTGCCATACTTGATTTGGCGGAAACGCCTTTGGCTATTGCCAGGGCATGGTCACGATATGACGTGATAAAAATATCTTCAGGTATCGTGGCAGTCATACAACCGGCAGCAATTGCTTCCTGTCCAATATATAAATGACAAAAACCACGGATTTTTTGCATCCCATACATCTGTCCGGCTTTTTCTTCAAACCTGCGAAGTAAAAGCATCAGTTCGTACCAATAGAGATAAGTTTCCTTTGAAAACTTTGTTGCCAAGATTTTAATTTTTAGGTCGCAAAGATAGGGTAAAAAGAAAAATAATATTAAGGAGTTTATCCGGCAAAAAAACGTGCATTAAAATGGAATATTTTTTATTTTAAAAATCCATCCGGTCCGACATTCTTCATTACCACTATAGCTAAAGTGGCCCTTTGGATCGTGGAAGGCACGATAAGTAAGTACTTAGGGTATTAACTGCCCTGCTTTAATAAAAAACCGGCAAAATTGCCGGTTCAGTATTAACTGGTACAAGGAAAGGTTACTTGCGTTGAGCTAGTTGGGCCTCTCCTATCATTTTAGTAACTACCTTCATAGTTTCATCAATATATATGTCGTCTCCGATACGCTTCAAAAATTGTTTATTTTTCGCCAGTTTATCTTTGTCTTTGGCTAAATCCAGGGAATCAGTTGTTATGTTTTTTACACTTAGGTCAACAGGGAGCTTGGTTAGAACTTCCAGTCGTTTGGAGGTAGCTTTTATTTCGGCCAGCCTCTCGCGGTATTTCAATATGTTAAGCGGGGTTTCCTTATCGTTATATTTATCGAGTAAGTTCACATCGTCCCTTATGCCTTTGAATGTGGGGCTTTGCGTCAGTTCGGTATTGGTTTCGCTGATAACCGAATTAAAGCTATATCCGGGATTCCAGGTTGTATAATTTGCCTTTGGAATTTCATCCCAGCTTAAGGCATCCGGATTGTCTTTTTCGCGGAATTTTACATTCTCAAGCCTGTCAGGTATCACTATATCGGGTACCACACCACGCAATTGCGTTGCGCCTCCGTTTATGCGGTAGAATTTCCTGAAAGTAAGTTTAATATCGCCTAAACCCTCGGCAGGCTTGTTGAACAAGGCATTCTCTGCCTGTGGATCCAGTGATATACTCCTTTGAACGGTTCCTTTGCCATATGTCGAACTACTTCCTATAACGATACCGCGGTGGTAATCCTGGATTGCAGCAGCAAATATTTCGGATGCTGACGCGCTTAGCTCATCCACCATTACCGCCAGCGGACCGGTGTACAAGACTTCCTTGTCCCTGTCGTTAAGGATGTTAGCCTTTTCATCACGGCCTTTTACCTGGCAAATAGGACCATCCTTGATAAATAACCCAGCCATATCAACTACATCATTTAATGATCCACCGCCATTTCCACGAAGATCAATTACAATCCCATCAACATTTTCTGTTTTTAATTTTTCAACTTCTTTGGCCACGTCGGTAGCGGAACGGCGTGCAGAAGGATCATCAAAATCGGCATAAAATTCTGGTAAATAAATATAGCCTACTTTATGAGCGCCCTCGTTTACGATTGCGCTTCTTGCAAATGTGTCGTCCAAAGAAATTTTATCCCGGATGATAGGGACAACCTTGGTACTTCCATCAGCTTTTTTGAGTGTAAGCCTTACTTCGGAACCCTTTTGTTCGCCCCTAATCAGCTTTACAGCATCTGTAACCGCAAAGCCGGTAACATCAACCGGTGGAGCGGCTCCCTGCGCAATTTTTACAATTTCATCTTCAGGCTGGATGTCTCCCGACTTCCATGCGGGCCCGCCACTGATAAGACTGGCAATTTTTATCTTGCCATCATCTTCTTTCAATTGTGCGCCTATTCCAAAAAAGGTTCCACTGAGCAACTCGTCAAAACTTCTTTTATCAACAGGGGCAAAATAAGAAGTATGAGGGTCCATACTGCCGGTAATTGCATTTACAAAATCACTGAACATATCATCGGATGTGTTGTGATTTTTTAGGGTAAGAAAATACCGATCCATCTGCCTTGAAACTATTTCACGCGCTTCACGCTCCAATGTAGAGTCCACCTTATAACCCGCTTTAAATACAGAATCTTTTGCAACCTTGTGCTTTTCCCTTTCATCCTGTAGATCTATGAAACGGCCCATCACCAGGTATTTCAGGCGTTTCCTGCTATAATCATCTCTTTCTGATTCGGATTTTGGAAAAGTTCTTTTGTCACCGTCAAGTTGTAGTGATTCGTCTTTGGAAAAATCAAAAGGCTTTGTGAGTACTTCTTTATAAAATTTAGAAACTTCGTCTACCCGAGACAGGTAAGCCTTGCTTATTGTATAAAACGACTCTAACGGTGCGCCGTGGATCTCATCATCAATTTTGGCTTCATATTTCTTAAAATCATCAATATCTTTCTGGTAAAAAATATATTTATCCGGGTCAAGAGCATCCTGGTATTTGGTTAGTACTTCCTTTGAAAATTTATCGTCAATTTTTTTAGGGCTATAATGTCCCTGCTCTAAGACGATTCCTACGTTTCTGAGTATTTTTTCATACTTGCTTTTCGGATTGTCATTTTTCCCATCTCCCCGGCCCATTACTCCATAAGTCAGAAACAATCCCCCACAAATAAGTACTAACAGTACCGGTAAAAATTTTTTGCTCATAATAAAATTCATTATAGGATTCATACGTAAAAATAACTGAAAATAGATTTCACGATTAAAATTAGCATGTTTAATTAACAAAGGTTTTGTATAATATATGGACGGTTAAATTTAATAAATATTGCGTGGCGCTCAATAATTTATCTCCGGAATAAAAAAAAATCCTGTATCGCTACAGGAATTTTTACAGGGTGGATGAGGGGGCTCGAACCCCCGACCCTCAGAATCACAATCTGATGCTCTAACCAACTGAGCTACAACCACCGTTT
>JBDTLZ010000201.1:0-2779 GCA_039934515.1 Ginsengibacter sp. | reverse complement strand
AGCAGTGTTCCAGCATGCCTCTTGAAAAAAGGGCGCGGCTTAGCGTAACCCGTTTTTCTGTTACTACCAGTACCCCGCAGAGTTCTAACACTACAAGCACCGCACCCAACAACCGCATTAACGCAATCAATAAGGTTTTTGGCGGAAATAGAAATAGTGATAATAGTGGCGCCATTCCTCCCACATTAGGCGACAACTTAACTACTATGCTTACCAATGCTTTACAGGGCGTTAATTGTTATCGCGTATTGGAAAGCCTTAATAATAGCGAAGACCTGAACAAGGAAATTGATGCCGGCAATAACGGCTATAGTGGAAAAAAGACTCCCAAAGCCGGAAAACAAATGGGTGCGCAGATAGTAGTCACCGGAGAGGTTATAGAATACAGTGTAAAAGATAAGGGTTTGAACGTGGTTGGCGTAGGTACCCGGAAGCAACTGATTAAAATGGGTTTCAACTTAAAAATGATCAATCCGGAAACAAGGGACGTGATTGTTTCCCGCGTTTTTCGTGTTCAGTCGAGGTCGGGCAAAAGTGTTTCGGTTTTAGGCCTTGTATCTTCAGGTAACAGTGATCCTGCGGTAGCAGCAGTTATGGAAGATGGTGTCGTTGAGGCCGTGGAATATTTAGCCAGGATGAGGGATTCCCTGAATATTACCTCCGCTGGTAACTTTGCCGGTAACGGTAATTCTGATGGATCGGTCGATACAGAAATTGATATCACCAATATTAGCCACGATGGCTTTTCAGCTCTTACTGAAATGATAAAAGGGGTTAGCGGTTATAAGTCTATGGACAAATCATTTTCATCCGGAACAGGAAGTTTTACTGTATCGCATAGCGGTTCAGATGATGACTTCCAGGAATTATTAATAAAACGAATTGGTAGTAAGTATGAAGTAACAGGTCAAAATCCTGGAAAACTTGAGCTAAAAGTGAAGTAAAATATTCCAACCTGGTAAATTCGTTTGGTTCCTCCGTATAATAAGGGACCTGGAAATGAGGCCCCCGGAAATACAATATATCGGCTGCGCATAAAAAAGGCACCATGGGTTACATAGTGCCGGTGAGGTGATTCAAAGGTAAGCAAATACGCTCAATGGGTTTTGCAGGATGGTATTTTTATAAGAGGACGTAGTAACTGGTTTTTACTGATCCTGGTGAACAATGTATTCTTATTTCTCTCAAAAACTTCATTTGAATCTTATTATCAGATTTTTGTGGGGTAATGTTGGATCGCGTTAACATCCGGTAAAGGTGGCGTTGTTTGAGCAGTTAAGTGTTACACAACTTTGGAAAAATGTTACATCATTCACACTTTTTTGAAGACGGATATATGAATATCTGCATCAGTACGTCTAAATTTGTTCAATGCCATTGAACTTACACTACCAGATCATCTATCTTTTTATAATGGCCGTGCCAATTGCATGTATTGCCTGGACTGTTACCCACGAAGAAATATTCAGGGAACCAAGGGATTTTTGTGAGAAGAAGTCAAAAGAATGTAAAGGCCTGCTTACCCGTAAATTCTTTTACCTGTTTACCTGTGAATATTGTTTCAGCCATTATGTGACTTTGTTCTTTTTAATCTTTACCAGGTATCATCTTCTTTATAATAACTGGCGCGGTTACATTGTTGCATTTTTCGCCCTGGTATGGATTGCGAATATTTACATGAGCCTGTTTGGCCTTGTACGCGTTGGAATGAAGAAAGAAGGCCTCGAAGCAAAATTAAAGCAGGTAAAATGGGAAGAGTGCGAAGAAGATAAAAAGTAAAAAATGAACTGCAGTTGCCAGGTGCTGTGTCTGGATTGTAAGCATATAACTATTAAACTAATTGAACATTTGCGTTAATTGCCATCTTATCCATATGAGACGTTTCATTTCTTTAATAATCATTTTTATATTGTCCTTACCATACGCAATAGCACAGATGAATAATATACCCGGGCAATATTCTTTAAGAGGTGTAATGGAGACTGCTTCCGGTTTACAGTTAAACAAGGATTCAAGTTTCGAGTTTTATTTTTCGTACGGCGCATTGGACAGATCCGGTTCCGGCAACTGGGCTGTTAATAAAGACAATATTATTTTAGATAGCAGGCCTTACCCGGGAAAAGATTTTAAAATGGTTGACAGCGCTTCAGTAAAAAATGAATTTATAACTGTTAAGATCCAGGATGCAAATACAGACCTATACAGGTTGGTTTATTGCCTTGTTAAAGGGCCTACAGGAGATACGCTACTCAATGCTGATATCAACGGGATGATAGTTGTACCGTATCCTGCAGAAAGCATTCATTTATTGAGCGAACTAAGTACAGAAAGAATGAGCACTTTTGCCATCAATTCTAAAAAGTACATTTCCTATACTTTTCATTTTGAGCCATGGATCACCGAAGTGTTTTTTAAGTCGTTCCCATTGCGGTATGCCGAAGATCACCTGGAGGGGAAGCATCCTTTACTGGATGAGAAAGAGTATAAATATGAACGGGAAAAGGAATAAAAAGGTAAACGCCCAAATTACTTTTTTAGATCCGATCGGGCAGGAATTGGGTTTTTTAACGGGAATGAAAATATTCAATCATTCATATGCCTGATTACACGAATTGCAAATTGCAATGTGCCTGTTACCTGTATTAAATAGAGTACCCTTTAAATTCGTATAGTTCGGGAGATTCGGATTGTATCTAAAATTCGGGTAATCATTTTGTCATATTACACTAAATTATTTGCATGCGGCTTTTAGCCGGATTTTTTACCCAACAAACTTACG
>JBDTLZ010000200.1:0-8183 GCA_039934515.1 Ginsengibacter sp. | reverse complement strand
TGTCAACAAAGAAAAGAATTTTATTTATTGCAAACGAAATGTCTCCTTACCTGGAGATGACGGAGTTTGCCGAAATTGTGAACAAGCTGGCAGTTAAATCAAATGAAAGCGGAATGGAGGTACGTTGTATTATGCCTCGTTTTGGCATAATCAATGAACGGAGACACAGGCTTCATGAGGTAGTAAGGCTTTCAGGAATTAATGTTTCTATTGACGGCGATGATTATCCCCTGGTCATTAAAGTAGCCTCTTTACCCAATGCAAGGCTCCAGATCTATTTTCTTGACAATGAAGATTTATTTAAACGCAAAACTCTTTTTCATGATGAAAATGAGAACTGGTTTAGCGATAATATTTTAAGAACGGTCTTATTTTGCAAAGGTGCATTGGAAACCGTAAAAAAGTTTGGCTGGCCTCCCGACATTATACATTGCAGCGGATGGATGACCGGGCTTATTCCCCTGTATATAAAGACGGCTTATAAAAAAGAACCGGTATTCAGTAATTGTAAAATTATTTATACAATAGGCCAAAACACTTTTAAGGAAAAACTTGGAGCTGATTTTATCAGGCTGGCTTCCATCAACGCTAATATAAAAGAAAAAGACCTTGAACCTTTTAAGGAAGGGAACAATGTTTCCATGTTCAAAGGTGGCGCCACTTATGCAGATGCAATAACATTCGGCGCCGAGAAAGTTGATAAAAAACTAGTCGACGAATTTACTAAAGTGAAAGGAAAAAAGATTTTGAAATATGATCCCGAATCAGATTTAACAGACTATTTACAATTGTATGCCGACCTTGCGGACAAATAATTTTCGTCGATTTATTTCCTTATTTCAAACCAATTCTTGTAGTGTTTATCAGAAAATTCAAAGCCCTCCCTACATATATACTTTTTATTTTACTAAGCTGGGGTTGCACCAAAATTGACACTACAGATCTCGGGGCAAACCTTTTGCCGGTAGTTGATAATATTCACACTTTCGATACATCTCTTATTGTCGTTGCCAACAATATTGATCCCTTTGTGTGTGATTCTGTCTACCGCTCCGATTTACATGGATTGGGAATCATACCCAATGATCCCTATTTTGGAAAGACAACCGGCCGTATTTATTGTGAATTAAAGCCGCTTACTTTTCCATTTACCTTTCCTAAATCAGATGCCGGAATGCTGGTAATTGATTCCGCTGTATTGGTTTTAAATTATTCCCATACCTATGGTGATACCTTGCTTCCACAAAAAGCGCAGGTATTTCAATTAACAGATCTGTTTGATGCCGATAGCACTTATACCACCTGCAATGTCTTCAATTACGACAATTCCATCTTACTCGGGGAACAAACTTTTATCCCGGCGAGGTTGGCCGACTCGGTCCATGGTTTCAGGGAAAATGCAAAAAATGAATTAAGAATCAAGCTATCCAATTCTTTTGCGCAGGGGTTTCTCACCGACTCTGCGCTGATTTTTAAATCGAACACTACTTTCAAAAACTATTTCAAAGGATTTGCCGTTATTACAGATTCTATCTTTGGTGGTAATGCGATTAACTATTTTGACCTTACCAGCACCGGCACAAGGGTGTCATTTTATATAAGAACAACACTGTCAGCCGTAAAAGATACTTCCATCATTGATTTTTCTTTTTCAGATTCTTCGGAACACGGTAATTCCATCGTGCATGAACGCCTCGCCTCAGAAATTAACGGGCACCTCAGCCGCCCGGCAACCGGCGACAGCCTGCTTTATATTCAAACTGCTCCCGGTAGCTATGTGCAGCTGAAAATTCCGGGCCTCGCGGGTTTTCCCAATACGGTTATTCACCGGGCAGAACTTATTGTAGACGAGGCTTATCCTACACCATCTGATCCATTTTTAACAACACCAAACTTTCTTTACTTAGACCAGGATACATCTTCGTCGGTATCGGCTCATGTGCCTATACCGTGCGACTTCTCAATTCAAAGCCAACAACCTAACTACAGTTATTTTGGTGGTGCGAGGAAAAGGATTAATGACGGAAACGGCACCATAAGCCAGTACGTATTCAATATCTCCCGCTATGTTCAGTCAATTGTTACCCGTAAAAATGAAAATGCCACGTTGCGGTTGCAGGCGCCGTACGCTATTGTGAATCAAACGTCTTATACAGACCGGTGTAATCAGCTAATTCCTGCTTTCATTTTTCCATTAAATAATATTGCGGAAGGCGGAGTCAGGTTAAATGGTACCAATAATACACCTCAAAGAATCCGCCTGCACATAATTTATTCCGCCCTGTAATCTTTTTCAAAAAAACAGCGGCCTGGATTATTGAAATTGCATTTTGTTCAATCAATGTGAAACCATAATTTTGCCGCTCTTAAAACAAAATAAAATATGCCCTATTTATTTACATCAGAATCGGTGAGCGAAGGACACCCTGATAAAGTTGCTGACCAGATAAGCGATGCGCTGATAGATAATTTTTTGGCGTTTGATCCGCAAAGCAAGGTTGCCTGCGAAACATTGGTAACTACCGGCCAGGTTGTACTTGCCGGGGAGGTGAAATCAAAAGCTTATCTCGATGTGCAGGAAATTGCAAGAGAAGTTATCCGCAAGATCGGTTATACCAAAAGTGAATATATGTTTGAGGCAAATTCCTGCGGTATTTTTTCAGCAATCCATGAGCAGTCATCAGATATCAACCAGGGTGTGGATAAGGTAAAGAAAGAAGAACAGGGTGCCGGCGACCAGGGCATGATGTTTGGTTATGCTAGCAATGAAACGGAAGATTTTATGCCACTGCCCTTAGATATCGCAAATACCTTACTAAAAGAACTGGCAGCTGTAAGAAGGGAAAATAAACAAATCAAATACCTGCGTCCCGATGCGAAAAGCCAGGTTACACTGGAATATGACGATAATAATAAACCGGTCAGAATTGATGCGATAGTTGTTTCCACACAGCACGATGATTTTGATACGGAGGCCAAGATGCAGCAGAAAATTTCAGATGATATAAAGAAGATACTGATCCCAAGGGTTAAAGCGAAATACAAAAAATATGGCCACCTGTTTGACGGAAATATAAAGTACCACATTAACCCAACAGGTAAATTTGTAATAGGTGGCCCGCATGGTGATACAGGCCTTACAGGGCGCAAAATAATTGTTGATACCTATGGAGGAAAGGGCGCCCATGGTGGTGGTGCATTCAGTGGAAAGGATCCCAGCAAGGTAGACAGGAGTGCAGCTTATGCCACCCGGCATATCGCAAAGAATTTAGTAGCTGCCGGTGTGTGTGATGAAGTGTTGGTACAGGTTTCTTACGCAATCGGCGTATCGCAGCCTACCAGCATATATGTAAATACTTATGGAACGGCAAGGGTGGGCCACACTGACGGTGAAATTTCAAAAATGGTTGAAGGCCTGTTTGATATGCGTCCATATTTTATTGAACAAAGACTGAAGCTGCGCAGTCCTATTTACAGTGAAACAGCAGCATATGGACACATGGGACGGAAAAATGAAGTAGTTACGAAAGTTTTTAAATTACCCAATGGCAAGGACAAGAAGATTAAAGTGGAACTGTTTACATGGGAAAAGCTTGACTACGTCGGCAAAGTAAAAAAGGCTTTTGGTATAAAATAATTTTAAAAATATCCTAGTAAAGCCCTCTTTCCGGGGGCTTTTTGTGTTAAGTTAATTACCAGGTAAATTTGAAAAGTGAGGCAGCATAATAAACCTTTTATTCAACAGCATCGCCCGAAGAAAAATCTTTTACTTGCAGGCATCAGTTCTGTAATTGAGGCAATGAATGCAGGCCAGCAACTGGAAAGGATCTACCTGCTGTCAACGATACATTCTCCGGAGGCAGAAGAATTAAGGGTAACAGCCGAAAAAATGGGCGTACCCATTAATAAAGTGCCATTTGAAAAATTAAGGAATTTCAATATCGAAAATCATAATGGATGTGTAGCCGTAAAATCCAGGGTACGGTACCAGGATCTGCAGGATGTCATTTCTTTAGTTGTAGAAAACGGTGAAATTCCACTACTGTTGATGCTGGATGGCATAACTGATATCCGCAACATCGGGGCCATAGCCAGAACCGCTTTTTGTTGTGGCATTCATGCGATAGTTATTCCCGAAAAAGGGGTGGGGGCGCTCAATGAAGATGCAATAGCCACATCCGCCGGAGCGCTTGAAAATATAACCGTGTGCCGGGTAAAAAGTCTCGTAAACGCGATTGACGAAATGCACCTTAATGGCATCAAAGTTTTTGCCAGTGACATGGATGCAGGTATAAATATTTTTGATGTGGATTTCAAAGACCCTTGCGCTATAATTATGGGAAGTGAGGACAAAGGAATTCAGCCTGCATTATATAAAGCGTGTGATGTGCGTTTTAAAATACCTATGGATAAGAATTTCGAATCATTAAATGTTTCTGTAGCTGCCGGTATGATACTATATGAGGCCATGAAACAACGCAGATAAAATTCGAAAAACTCCTGCAATTATTTTCTTTCAATCCAGCACTTATAAGAGAACAGAATATTTCGTTTTGAACATTGCTATGGTGACTCTTCTTTCGTAAGCTTTGGCCCTTTCCATAAGCGGATATAGTTTTTAAAAAATGAAAAACGCCCTTTCCCCGATTTAATGAATTTAGGTAGATAAAGCCAGGGTATTTTGGGATTTTGATGATGGGCGAGGTGAAGATTAAAATTCAAATAAACCACCTTAAGCCACACAGGTACCGAAAGGTTATGAGCTCCATTGATGATATCCCTGGGGCTAAACGCATGATTGACATAATTCTGCGATGACCATATAATACCATGCATGAAGTACAATATGAGCCAGGAAGTGAAGTCCCAATGTATCAGCCACAAAATGAAAACCTGGAAAACAATAACGCCAAGGCTTTCAAAACGTGCGATCCTCAATTTGTGTACATCATCAATCCCTTCCAAAAAACCGTTGATCTCGGTATGCTTTTTAAATAAAGAAGATGTTACCAGGCGCGGAGCAATGGCAAAGAGTACAACAGACAGCCACAACGCAAAATATCCAACACCAATCATCATTACATAGAGGTTTCCATAACGCAGCCATTTGTTCTGGTGCTCATAATATAAGTCCCACATTTCTTCGTCCGTCCTGTTTTTTTTATGATGCTTGAGATGGCAATGGCGAAAAAAAGTGAATGAAACAATAAAAAGGCAACAAAGCCAACGCCCTAAAATCACATTCCATCGACGGGATGAATGCAGTGCATTGTGCGCCGATTCATGCATGAGCGAATAAACAGGTATCATAACAATTCCAAACGCCAATCCCACCAGGAATTTGACTGCTGTGGTATGCGCATGGGAACCGGCATAGATAAGAAGAAAATAAAACAAGGAGCATGCAACAATAATAAAGATATTAATTTTTACCGGCACCGGATAAGTCTCAGACATAGCATTGGTTTGTTTATTCAAAAAATATTTTACATGCTGAAAAAGACAGCGATCATCATACAAATTAATTCCTTTGTTACCCCAAATATGCATTTTGTTTTTTTGCCCACACGATGCGATGATATTTATCCCTTTTTTTTAATGATAAGTTGAATTCCGTCTTTTGCCCTTAACGTAATATTCGGTTCCACTTTTGGTGTATAGTTACCAGGCACATCAAATTCAAAATGTTGAGAAAGCCTGGTTACAACTACCTGCATAACCATTATAGCAAAATTGCTCCCAAGACAGTGCCTTGAACCGACTCCAAAAGGCAGGTATGCAAATTGTGGGCGTTGTTGTTCGGCTTGCAGATCGAAATGATTGGGATTAAAGGAATTTGGCGTATCCCAGTAGTCTGGATGATGGTGAATCCCATAAACATTTATCAGGACATTTGACATCGACGGAATTTGTATTCCATCAATTTCATCTGTACTGAGGGGTTTGCGAACGATAGCCCAAATAGGCGGATACATCCGGAGCGCTTCGTTAATCACCTGTCGTGTATATCCTAAATGAGACAGATCTTCAAATACGGGCAACCTGTCTTTTAAAAATCTTTCTCCCTCCTCGCGGATCTTATGCTGCAGGTGTTTTTCTTTTGCCAGATGATAAAAAATCCAGCTTAGTGTTTGCGCGGTCGTTTCATGACCGGCCATAAAAATGGTAGTTATTTCATCCCTTAATTGTTTTTCAAATAATCCATCCGGGGTGTCTTCATCAAAATAACACATCAACATATTCAGGAGGTCATCGCATGGAGGCAAATCTGTATTGGCAATATCCCTCCTCCTGGTATTAATGATCTCATAAATGATTTCATCAAAAACCTTACAATTATTCTTAAAACTGATATTTGCCGGTGTTGGCCAATAAGCTGGAAACTTAATAATGCTTTTCATCCACTTTGAAGCATAGCCCGCTAATTGGTCCAGCGTATTAAGCATGAGCTCCATCTTATTATCTAGCGCTGAACTAAACATGGCGCGACAGATAATTAAAATGGTTAACTGGAGAAATTCATGAGTAATATTTATCCGTGTTTCAGCCGGTAACGAATGAAGCCTCTTAATAAACGCAGACGTTTCCTGGTTAATAACGTTATGGATTGGCAACAATCTTTGTTTATAGAAAGCGGGCTGCATAATTCGCCTTTGCCGCCGCCATAACTCCCCGTTGCTTGTAGACAAGCCTTCTCCTAAAAAATAACGCAATAGATTGGTAGCCCCGGGTTTATAATAGGCCTTTTGATTTTCAACCAAAACGTGTTTGATATAGTTTGGGTGTTGTAATACAAAATATTTTTTACCAACAAAATTTGTTACAACCATTGGCATCTTGCTCTGGGCAAGCTTCCCCAAAAAATCAACAGGATCTTTTAATATGGCCCGCGTATTACGCAAAAGAAACCTGTTATTGATTACCTGTACCGGGTTTCGCATTGAAAATAGTGTTTAAGCTTCGATTCATAAAAGGCCTGATCAAAAGAAAGATGGCGGATAAAATAAATTGCTTTTTTATTTCTGAATCACATACGCAGCAACCTTTCCATAAACAAATGAGCGGTCATTTTCATAAAGATGCCTGCTAAGTGCTTCATCTTTTACTACCTGGCCTTTTAAAGTATCGGGCACCTCACGCGGAACCATGAGGTTGCGGAAAATAATCCTGGAGCCGTTCCTGGCAGCCCTGCACACAGCGGTAAACAAACGCAAGGTATCTTTTTCACTCATCAGCTCACAGATATTGGATAACGCGAAGCAGTCAATACTTTCCAAAGGCATCGAATCGATCCAGCCTTGTGCATCTGCGGTCATGATCTTTATCCTGTTAACCCTTGATTTTATTAATTCAAAATTCTCTCTTTTCAAATATGCCGGCACTTCCTGTTCATTGCTATATTTTCCCAACATATATAACGACAAAAAATAATTGCCTTTTACCGGCAGATCCCGGAATGCCTTTTTTGACCTTTCATAAAAACGCTGCGCAAATGATTTACTTCCGTCATCAAAATGAAAATAATCAGCCACCAAACCCCGTTTTGCAAGCACGCGTTTATTAAAAAGTATTGTAAAAAGATATCGAAACCGTTTTGTATTCCATACCTTATCAAAATAAAGTTCCTGTGCTTCCTTTGTTTTTTCCCCGAATAATCCAAGCACCCTTTTTCTACCTTGCAAAATGGTTAGAAATTTACCCGCAATGTGTATAAACCGTTCATATCTTCCTTGCATGATAAATCCACCCGCTAAAATTCCTTTTTGCTGGTCCCAGAATTCAGCTGCTTCTTTCCCCAGCAAAGGCCTGATCCTATCGTATAGTTCCGGTCTTTTTTTGTATGGGGCCAGGCCTGCAAAAGAAATAAATTCGTCAAAACCAAGACACCTGATCGCGGCAATTTTTAATTCAAGCAGGTAAGACTGTGCCGGGTTGATATCAATACTGTAAACAACTCCCGGATCAAACAATAAAAATCCCAATACATTACAACCACCGGAAGTAATGGCAAGTACACTATCATTACTTTTTATATTTAATGCAGCATGATCACTTTCGGGATCTTCCCAATTGTGTGTGAACACCAACTTAAATAGTTCGACCTGGTCTTTTTCTTTTTTCATTGCTATAATTACCCAAATTTAGTGTCAATTTTATACACTACACTTTAAAGCCTTCAAAAT
>JBDTLZ010000199.1:0-3403 GCA_039934515.1 Ginsengibacter sp. | reverse complement strand
TTTTAAGATGTTCCTTCAGCGGCGTTTCAAGTTTTTTGTATTCTTCTTGTGCCTGTTCGGCAAGGGTTAACAGACCTTCCTTTTTTTCAGTCTTTGCAAAATCCTCAATTTTAATCAGAACATTTGACAGGAAACTGGCTTTTAAAAGGCCTGTGCTGCTTTTTAACTTGTGCGCCATTTTATAGGCATCTACATATTTATTGGAAGCACATGCTTTTTTTAGGTCATTCAATTCTGAGGGCGTGTTACTGAGGAAAATGCCGACAATTTCTGAAACATATTCATTATCGTCCATTTCTTCCAAAAGGCTGAGGTCAAACAGATTTTCATTCATGGGTTTTTCGATTAGGGTAACAGGTTCGCTCCCGGGTATTTCGCCCAGCAGCATACTTATGCGTTTGTAAACAAAGGCAAATTCAAAGGGTTTTGAAAGATAGTCGTTCATGCCTATTTCCAGGCATTTTGTTTTCTCGCCTTTTAATGCAGATGCGGTCATCGCTATTATTGGTATTGTCAGCTTCAATTCATTCCTTATATATTTGGTCGCGGCATAACCATCCATTTCGGGCATCTGGAGATCCATGATTATAAGGTCATATTCACTGTCCTTTTCAAGAAATTTAACTGCTTCCAATCCATTATTTGCAATGTCGACTATTCCGCCGGCTTTTTGCAATACGTGCCTGATCACCTTTTGATTTACTTCATTATCCTCAGCAACAAGAAATCTTTTACCATCCAAAAGTGAATGGTAATTTACTATGTCTTTACCTGAGAAAAATAGCGGCGTATTTGTTTTACTGTAAGAGTAAGGGATGCAAAAAGTAAACGTGGTACCCACATTAATTTTACTGGATACGGAAATGGTACCTCTTTGCAATTCCAATAATTGCCTGGTGATTGCCAAACCGAGGCCGCTGCCACCATATTTTCGCGCAGTTTCAACACTAGCCTGCGTGAAACTTTCAAATATCTCATTAATTTTATCAGTTTCAATTCCAATCCCCGTATCGGTTATTGCAAAATTCAAAAAGATTTCATGAGCCATGGTCTTTTCTATGGAGATGCTTACATCCACACCACCTGTGTGTGTGAATTTTACTGCATTACCCACAAGATTTACAAGAATTTGATTAAGCCGGTATGGGTCACCGTTTAATGTTGCAGGCACTGCTTCTTCCACATTCAAATTAAATATCAAACCCTTTTCATGCACGCGATATTTGAAAATAGCTTTAATATTATCCACTACTTCATTCAGCTTAAAATCAATTTTTTCTATCGTTAATTTGCCTGCCTGTATTTTAGAAAAATCAAGAATATCATTAATGATCACCAGTAAATTATCAGATGAACGCTTGATGGTTTTGGCAAAATCCATCTGCTCATCTGTCAATTTTGTTTCCAGTAAAAGATCGGTCATCCCTTGTATGCCATTCATGGGTGTCCTGATCTCATGACTCATATTTGCTAAGAATTGTTCCTGCAACTTCTTTGCATCCTCTGCAATTTTTTTTGCATAGATAAGTTGCTCCTGGTATCTTACCCTTTCGGTTATATCGGTACCAATGCCGCTTATACCATAAATTTTATTTTGTGCATTCAGCAACGGGAATTTTATGATGAGGATGTTATGTTCTCCATCAAATGTTTCAATGGTTTCTTCAATTTCTACGGGTCGGCCAGTCCTGATTACCTCATCATCGGTATCTTTGAAACGTTGTGCGCGCCCATGATCTGTAAAATCAAAGTCTGTTTTACCAATGATTGCATGATCATTGACATTTAGCGCTTCTTTAAACTGCTTGTTGGTAAGAAGGTACCTCCCGTCAAGATCTTTTATATACATTAATGAAGTGGCGTTGTCAAGGATGGATTGTAAACGCTCCTGGTTTTGAACGAGTTCAACTTCATATTTCCGCAATACCTCCTCCATTTCTTTTCTCTCAGAAATGTCTTTTACGATACATTGAAACCCAACCGGGATATTATTTTCTATGACAAGGACTGCAGATTGCTCGACCCATTTCAGGTCGCCGTATTTTGTGCGTATGCAAAATTCAAGCAGGGTTTCTATAATATTATTTTTTACCTGCATCTTATATTTTTCCTTAACAACATCCAGCCAGTCAGCATCGATAAGTTCAGAAAAGTGCATGCCAATCAATTCCTTCGTGCTATACCCTGTCAATTGAAAGGCCTTGCTGCCGGCAAATGTGATGTCTCCTTTAAAGGAGGTGGTATACATAACAACGCCGGCATTCTCAATAAGACTGCGGTATATTATTTCATTTGCGTTTTGATCATCTTTTGAATTTTTTCTTACGCGTATATCATTTTGTAACTTGTACAATAATCCAAAGATGGCCGTAAATCCTATTATTCCGCCTACGAGGGCAGGAAAGGTATTATCGTTGTTAGCTTTTTGGTTTTGATATACTACCGTGATGAAAAGCAACAGGGCCAGGCAACACGCAGACATCATATAAATGAAGGTATTCTTCTGGTTTGTTAGTTTGTCAGGGATAATTTTCATACGAATGATATTGAGTCTCAGTAGCTACATTTTGGGATCGAGCTTATATATAACTCTAAATCACACAAAATATTGGATGAATCGCCAATCTTTATTTTCAGGACGTAATATTTTCGATTTTTAGTCGTTATACCTCAAAAAATATTGTGTTATTTTCTAAAATACCCCGGAAAGAAAAAGTTAGATAAATAGCGCTTCATTATCTGGTTTATTATTTCGCGGTTCAATTATAACCGGCAAATTTAAAATCCTTGTACCTGTAATAACTTTATGAAAAACGTTTTCAATAGATTTCAAGCGAGGCGATTGTCGCCATTAACACCTGCCCCTTCTTTTGGCAGCCCGGTTTTTATGCACTTGCCTGGAAACGCTTCTTTATCGTCATTATCATCATATAGTCAACCAGGTATATCTTCCCCGATACAGATGACTTTCAATTCAGGTGAGTATAATTTCCCCACGTTATTTTTTCATAATCTAAAAGATATCTTATCAAAAAGCCGCCATGTCCTTAGCCATTAAACAACCGGGACAGTTAATGTCTTCGTTGATGAAAGTTTTTTATTTTAAGAAAACTGCTTCTTTAACAACATCGTTAACTGACAAGATAAATATTTTTCTTACGGTAGACCAGTCATCGATCGGTGAGCATTTCAATCTTAATGATCCGGCGCCACTCTATAAAAGACAGCTCAGTCACCAATTTCAGCACTACATCATGACATCAATAGAATCCGCTAAAAGGTATTCTGTTTTTTACTATAAAATAACCTGTAAGAGTGAAAGCGACAGGCAATATACCGAAGCATTTGTTTATGCAATAAGGAGACATTTTTCGGCTAAGAAACTGATTATGATCGAGCGCTT
>JBDTLZ010000198.1:0-13360 GCA_039934515.1 Ginsengibacter sp. | reverse complement strand
GTTATGTAAGGCTTTAGATTTTCTATCGCTATCGGTTACCTATTGGAAAAACTTAATTAAGAATGAATGAGGACAAAGAGAGCAAAACCATCAGAAAATCCGCCTATGCAGATTACCCCAAAAATAATCCGTGATTTATTTGTTTTTAAAAATAAGGGAGGACCAGAACTGCCACTACCACAACTGCCGGATTTAATTTTGTATTGAAGGTCTAATCCGGCAGGATTTTCTTCAAATCTTATCAATGAATCACTTTTTGGAACAGTTTCGTACAGTAATTGTATCAAAAACAGACAGTTGGTGTCACGAATACTTAATTATAAAATTGATTTGCAGTAGTTTAGTCGATGGCATCACTTTTGGCGTTTAGCTTGCAACCAATACTTGCCGATGTTTATAAACTATATTGAGATCGCTTTGCGGCGGCACACCGAATGTAAATTAAACACATCGCTACATTTATTGGAGCTGGCATCGGTGTCTTATTCCCACCTGGAAACGTGGCCTATTTTGCAGCCTGGATATAGCTTTAACAAATTTCATGCTGACAGATACAGTATCAAACAGGCAAATACGCTTTCACGGTACACTGCCGATAGTTGTCCCACGCCTGCTCCCGTAGTGCTGTCGCAGTCATCATACCCGGTTCAGCACGATGATCCGATTCGCATAAAAAAAGTTCGTAGAGCAACGCCCAAACCTGCGAAGACTCCGCATAAAGGAATAATAACGCCGATAAAACTTTATTATGTTTTTGAATTACTTAAAAATAGCTTTTAGAACGCTGAATAAAAATCGCCTCGTTTCTTTTATCAATATTTTTGGACTGGGATTGAGTATGTCTGTAGGTATGATGGAATTAATCATTGTACAATCTGAACTCGGATACGACAAATTTCATCCCAAACCCGAAAGTACATACCGTGTCACCAGCGGATATAAACAAAAGAATGGCAATACTTTTCAACTCGCCAGCACCCCTTTTCCTTTGCTTGCAAAACTGGCAGAGGATAGTAATATTATTAGTGATGCCGTAAATATTTATCCCGCTTTATATGGCAATGCAAGCGCTGGAGCAAAAGAATTTTATATCAGTGGGGCTTTTACTGAACCTTCCTTTTTTACTGTATTTGGATTTGCGCTTGAAGCGGGTAACAACGTAACGGCACTACAACAGCCAAACAGTGTTGTGCTCACTAAAGTTATGGCAGAAAGGTTTTTTGATAAAGGAAATCCAATTGGAAAGACAATAAGCCTGCAGAAGAAAGGGGAATACATAATCACTGGAATTTTAAAAGATCCTCCGGGGAAATCACATCTTGATTTTGATGCCTATTTTTCAGCTTCGACACTTTCTACACTGGAAGCAAATAAGCTACTGCCTTTAAAATCTTCAGACTGGAACGATTTCAAGTCGTCCTATACATATGTTGTGTTAAAAAAGGGGGTTAATAAAAACCCGCTTTTAGGTGAGTTAAATGCACTTGCTGCCGGGTTTAATAAAGACGACAAAAATGGCCAGACATGGTTCGATCTGCAGCCCATTGAAAAAGTAAGACCTGCCAGCGATAAACTATACAATGATATTGGGAAAGGAACTACATGGACAAAATTATGGGTAGGCATTAACGTTAGTTTGTTGATATTGATAGCTGCCTGTTTCAATTATACCAATCTCACCATCGCCCGCGCCTTAACGAGGGCCAAAGAAGTGGGCATACGTAAAATCGCCGGGGCAAAACGTTATCAACTCTTTTTGCAATACATTGTGGAATCAGTCATGCTGTCTTTCGGTGCACTTCTTTTCGCGTGGGTGTTGCTTTCATTCATAATACAATATGCCCCTTTTAATGATAGTTATGAGATGATACCATCAGGATGGAAATACAATAAATTATACATCGTTTTTACTATTGGGTTTGCACTATTTACAGGCTTGCTGGCTGGGGCTATGCCAGCGTGGATACTTTCTTCTTTTAAACCACTAAGGGTTTTAAAGAATCTTTCCACAGCAAAAATATTCGGTAAAGTGGGCCTGCAGAAAACGCTAATAGTATTCCAATATAGTTTGTCATTATTTATTATTATTTTCCTGTTTACTTTTTACCGGCAATTCAGTTTTCTTGGGAAAGCTAATCCAGGCTTCAAAAGAGAAAACAAATTGGTTGTTTCTGTTGAGGGTACCAATGAACAAATTGCAGCTCAAAAAATAGCTGATATTCCGGGAGTAAACTCCATAAGTGCATTATCTGTTCCCTTTAAACCACATTTTGCCGGCATGCGTACACCCGCACGGGCAGACAAACAACAGGAAGCAGTTTTACTCAATTGTTTTTTTGCAGATCCTGGATTTATTCCTGATATGAACCTGTCATTGCTTGCAGGAAGAAATTTTATTTCAGTATTAGATTCTGGTATGGAAAGGGAAATCATAGTGAATAATGTTGCTGCAAAAAGACTTGGCTTTGTAACCCCGGCCGCTGCGCTTGGGAAAAATGTGTGGATTAATGACTCGATTGCGTTGTCTGTAATTGGTGTGGTAAATGATTTTAAATACGAAAATGCAGGCGTGCCGGTTAATCCGATGGCTTTCAGAAACAATAAATCTTTTCTTCAATATTTATTTGTTGGAATCAATAAGGCCAATGGTAAAGAAACAGAACACCGTATAGCAGCAACATTAAAATCGATTACAAATGGCCCGCAATTAATTACAGCTTCCTGGCTGGATGATACACTGGATAAAAACAATTCGCAACGTGCAACTATTTCCTTGCTCGGGTATCTTGCGTTTATTGCACTAAGTATTGCTTCTCTCGGCTTGTTGGGCCTGGTTACCTATACCGTTGAAACAAAACGAAAAGAAATAGGGATAAGAAAAATAATTGGAGCCAACATACAGCAAATCGTGCGCATGTTATCACAGGGGTTTGTAAAATTATTAGCTATCGCAGGACTAATATCGGTTCCCATTGGTTATACATTTAGCGTCTTATTCCTTCGCAATTTCACTGAACGTGTTGGCTACGGACTACCTGCCGCTCTTGCATGCTTTGTTTTTTTATTACTTATTGGTCTTGTTACCATCATGTCTCAAACAATTAAAGCATCGCGGGCAAATCCGGTAAAAAGCTTACGAACAGAATAATAACAATAGGGGCTACACGCACACTTTGCTGACAGGATTACAAAAAGTAAAAGGAGAAATGAACCTGATCATGCCCTGCTACAACTGTATGCGAACGAAAAATATCCCGGGCTTTGAAAAAATGTTGCAGGCCATTCAAAATTGGATGCCGGATTATGATAAAGTAGTCTGTGCTCTAAAAAAGTTACCTGTCAAAATGATTTGCAGCCAAAATGAGGTCTTCTATTTTTGATCAACTTACAGGATTGTTTTTTTAAAAGCTATTTATGCTGTTAAATGTAGAACGTTCATTAACTGTTTTTCCCGCTTTCTGCTCCTTTATAAATCAGTTGCCCGATATACCCGGGCAATACTTACTTTAAGCCCGTGAATTCCGTTCCTGCGTTCTCTGCTCAACCCCAGTCAATTCACTATTTCTTTGTCGCACTTTCACAAAAGCAATGCATCCCAGGCTAAACTTAACAAATATCCGACACGGATATTTTCACCCACAGTATATGTAAATGGCCTGATACCTCATACCGGTAGGGCATGTACAGGCCGTCTGAGATTGCTATTCTCCAATCAATTCAAATCCCGCCCATACTGCAGGATCAGGGTATTTACCCTTCATGAATAATTGAGCCTCTCGCAAAGCATCGTAATAAGATCTGCCTTCAAAAACATACTGATAAAAATGCCCCATTAATTCTTTGGTTTCTTTATCGGGGATCTGCCAGAGCGTAATAAGCATTTCTTTTACACCAGCTATCTTAAATGCCCGTTGTAAACCGAAAACGCCTTCATTGTTATTAATATCTCCGAGGGCGGTTTGACAAGCTGAAAGTGTTAAAAGCTTCGTATTACTAAAGTTAAGATTGGCAATTTCCTGGGCCGTTACAATTCCATCTTCGTGCTTTGTTGAAAAAGTATCAATCCTGTTCCAAAAAACATTTGCACCACTTAAAAGAAATCCACTTCTTAATAAGGGGTAATCCGTTTGATCCTGATCGGTATTTGCATTCGATCCTGTTTTTGCTGGCGGTATATAAAAACCATGCGTTGCAATATGCAATATTTCAGGCGACTGGTTCCCCGAAAGCGCTTTTAGATTTTCCTCGCTAGCTGCTATACCGGCATATAGGTTTGTTTTCCATTTGTTCTTCGTAAACAAATTGTTCAACAAATTTACCTCGTCAGCAGTGCCCTTAAGATACGGCCAACCCTGACTGGTTCCAAAATCTGCTGTTTTGCCGGTGGTTGTGCTGTCGAAATTTGCTCCGCCAAATAAACTGACGTTCTTTTTGCTTTCTTCTAAAGAATTTGGTTTATTCAATTCGCTTGTATTGTTCAACAAATGGACTTCGATAGTTTCGAGTAGCGTTTTGTGCAGGGTATCCTCCAGGCTTTGAAAACTTATTTTATTGAGCAATCCTGAAGGAATTATGAATACTTTATCAGCATCTTTAATATAAGGCAAAAGAGGCCTCCAAACAAGATTATACAGATCGGCACCAATACTTTTTTTGGCTTTCGGAGGTTTTACTACAATTCCTCTACCAGAATAATTGAAATAACTAGTCAATAATGTCTTTAAATGGTTCTGTTCAAACGCCGTTATAAATTTTGGTATGGTATCCTTTGCTGAAATAATAAAGGCAGCATATAATATAGAATCGGTCCAATTTTCAGGTCCTTTATAACGGAAAACGACCCAGTTCACCAATACTTCATTCGTTTTTAATTTTGCAGCTACTTTTGCAGGCGAAACAGCTGTATTGTTAAGTAGCTCCTGCAATTCAGGCAATTTATCAATGATTGACTTTTCAAGATCGCCAGCCGTTAAGCTTAAGGAGTCCACATTAACGTGAAGCTCCTTTTGTTGTTTCTTACTAAGTTGTATAACCCGTGAATATTGATTTTTTACAGCTAACCATTTGGCATAAGCCGAAAGCAACGAAGTATCTTTTTTTTGATTGATAATATTGTTAAGTTCCTGGCTTCCGGAGAGCAGCCAACCCTGCAACGCTGTTACCATTTTAAAATAGGACCCGTATAGTGAGTCGGTATTTTGAAGTTTATTAAAATACCAGAGCATGGACAAAAAATGATCACGCTGTGAAAGATGATGATCCAAATAGGTTTGCTTTTGACCTTCTCCAAAAGAAAGTAGTAAACGCATTGTACTATTTTTCCACGTATCGATGACATGCGAAAGCAAATTAGCCCACTGCTTATAATTATTGGATGAATAATACAATTCGAGAAGGTTGTTTACACTTTCTGCATATGCAGGATGGTCTTTCCCCAGAATAGATAATCTTATATTTGCTGCTTCTTTAAAATTATTCCCGGCATTTTTAAAAGCTTTTCTTTTCATTTCGATTCTGCCAATATCATTTACAGTTTCAGCATAATCAAGACTTAGAGATCCGGTATTTTTTCTTCTTATTTCTAGTACTCTATTATAAAATCGATTTGCGGAATCCAGTTCGTTCTTTTTCTCATATGTCGAAGCAATAAGGCTGAGATTTACCGCATAATCCGGATGTTCATTTGTTAGTTCCTTTAAAAGGATCCCCGATTCCTCTTTTAAATAAACCAAGGCAGAATCGTATTCGCCTGAAGTGTTATAATCCCGCGCCAGCAATCCGAGAGTGGTACCGTAATCAAGAATCTTTTTGTGGAATTTTCTAAGTATGTGTGAAAGAACTTCTTTATGAATTGTTTCTGCCTGCTTGTAATTACCCATATCATAATAAAAAGAAGCAAGATTGTTCTTAATATCCCAATATTCGTTGATCTCTGTTCCGCAACAGCTCACAATTACAGAAAGTGCCTCTTTGTATTTCGTTTCAGCTAATGAATAGTTTCCAATCTTCTGAATTACCAGGGCTAAAGTATTAAGGGTTTGAGCATACAGTTCGTTCTTCACCCGTTGTCTTATAGAAATTGATTTTTGAAGATTGACTTTTGCTGCATCATAATTTTGCTCTCTAATGTAGAAATTTCCGAGATTATTAAGGCTTTCAGCATATATAATACTGGTGTCTCCAAAAATACGCTTACGTATAGAAGCAGATTCTTTATATAATGGCTCTGCTGCAGAATAATTGCCTAAATTATCATATAAGGTCGCGAGATTATTAATGAAAGCGGCATAGTCTGAATCATTGCTACTTACATATTTTTCGAGCACTAAAAGCGCTTTTTTATAATACGCCTGCGCATTCGAATAATCAAAATTCTGACCATATAGAAATCCAACGTTATTCAGGCTGACAGCGTATTGCCGGCTACTATCATAAAGAGTAAGGGTGAGGGATGCAACTTCATTGGCAAGCATAATAGCGCTGTCAAATTTTTGACTATCATTATAATCAAACATTACATTCGAAAGACTGTCAAGCCTCAAAGAATCACTGACCCTTAAGTTTTGGGCATGTACAGAAAAACAGGCGCTTAACGAAAAAATTGATACTAATGCAAATGTTCTCATTTTAGATGATATGAGACACTCATTTTATTCTTTGACAAACTTAAGATACTCACTTTGCCCGTTACTGGTAATTTGTATGACATATAATCCTGCACTTAACTTAACCGTATTGAAGTTAAGCACATCATTTCCTGTTGCATTTATTTGTTGGTTATGAACCTTTCTGCCTGTCATGTCAACAATAGCAACATTTGTGTTACCGTGTAATCTATTCAATTGAATTTTCAATGCGCTTTTCACCGGATTAGGGTTTACCGTAAAATCCCAGCCCAACTTTTTTATATCTATTGAAATGATATTGCTCTGAATGGAAGCTCCGTCGATATCCATTTCGCTTACCCGGTAATAAATTTTATGGGCGTTCAGGCTGATAATGTTTTTGTCGCTAAAGATGTAATTATGCAAAGCGGTGCTATTGCCTGAAGCGCCTGTTTTCCCGATAGTATAAAAATTTACCGCATCTATACTTCTTTGAATATTGAAGTGGGATGTATTGGATTCCGAACCGGTTTGCCAGCTTAATAAAACATCGCTATTGTTTAATTGCCCGGTGAAATTTAAAAGGGTAAGTGGTAAAGGCCCACTAACAATAAAATCATTTGTTGTCGTTGTACAGTTACCTGCATAAGTAACTACAGCTTTATAAACACCTGGTTCATCACCTATAATTGTATTGTATAAAAGTGAAGGAAATCTAATCACCTGGTTATTTGTCTGATCTGCCACATACACATTATCACTATCATCCACCTTGATGCCCCATGGAGTAAAACCACCTGATATGGTGATTCCGTGGCCGGCTCCCGGTTTCCATAATTGCACCCGCTTGTTGTCCGCGTCTGAAACATACAAATTTTTTCTCTTGTCGAAAGTAACTCCTGCAGCAAAGGCTATTTGATTGGGAGCATTACCGAATCCATTACCACCCGCAATTAATTCCGCAGCAGTAGCCCCGGGAATCCATTTAAGAATTCTTCCAAAATAGTTATTTAAATTATCTGTAAGGTTATCTGCTACATAAAGATCATTAAGTGAATCTACATACACTCCATTAGGATAATTAATACTTGATAAGCTTGAACCTCCCTGGTTATTTCCGGCAACATTTCCGGTTGAATCTATTTTGTAGATGCCACCACCCACTGAATTAAACTCATCGGCATCATTAGAAAAATAAAGGTCATGATTTGTGTTGCTGGATACGCCCCACGTATTGTAATTAAAGGGCTTGCTTAAAATAAAAGAAGAGGAAAATTGCAACATATTCTTTGTCGTGCTTACGTAAGTAATCATCGAGTCTATCGATATGTCGGTTGGATGGCCTCCTGACTGATCTATGTTTGCAACGAAAGTTGTTCCGGAAGTACTTCCGGCAGCCCATTTCATAACACGATAATTATTATAGTCAGCCACATAGATATTCTTAACTGAGTCAATGAAAATTCCGTAAGGCTGGTCAAGCTGGTTCAATCCACTTCCGGCGTTATTTCCGCCGGCAAGCACGGTGGCTGAATTATCTATGGTTTTTATTGGATTGTTATCGCGGTACCAGGTAATAGTTTGCGGAGCGAGATCGCCGGCGCTATTATCCAATGTTATAGGGCTATTTACAGTTCCAGGGCCGGTTATGATTGATTGGGGACTGGTATCATAAATTGTAACATTCACTTTATCAGAGTTTACCACACAACCATTGTCAACACTTGACCGTACAAAATAATTTCCTGTTTGAGAGGCTACGTAGGTACCAGACGTTTCGTTTACTATTGAGTCGCCGTTATAAAACCACTGAAATGGACCGATACTGCCATCGGGAGCATTTAATAAAGCCGATCCGGCGTTACAGAACGATGTTTGAGATGGAATATCGATAGGAATGGTGGATGTTACAACCCATTCAGCATGACAATTAGCCGGTCCGGGATGTACAAATCCAGCGTCATCGGTCCATTCTGAGCCCGGCACTTTTAAATCGAAATAGTAGGTGCCAGGTTTCTGAACAACAATACTTAGCATCGCTGAGTCATCCAGAAACTGGTCATTAAAACTGGAATCGAGAAAAACAGAATCGACAGAATATATTTTCAAGTTACCCGTTTGTAACAGGTTATTACCAGTAAAAATATATTTAATTGAAAGCGTCTTGGCCGAATCCATACAAAGGAATTTAGTTGAAGGGACAATAGCGTAACCGCAACCACCACCTTGCCCTCCACCCGAGCTTTGACTTCCCGAAAGAGTCCTGGTTCTTGCCGCAACACCCGTCTGTGCTTCGCATACGAAATCTCCAACAAGAAAAATAAATACCATCGTTAAGAATAGCTGTCTAGTCATAAGTTTTTTTATTTTTTATTCTTTTACAAATTTCACGAATCGCCGCTCCTCATTATTAATAACTTGTATTGCGTATTACATAAACCCACCTGGTAAACTACCTGTTTATATTTATCGCTTCATTACGTGTTGCATTAATTCATCAGTTCGAAATTTTGGTCCTCTATCCCAAGTTGTTTAGGCTTATAATTTGCCTGATCAAATTAAATTTTCTACCGGAATGAACTATCGTATTGCCATGGAAAGATCACAAATTGCACCTGCGCCTCCTCCGGAACTGGTACTTGTAAAAAGCGTACCTGCTTTTCTTACGCCTATGCCCGGTTGTGCTTCGCACACAAAACAACCGGCAAAAAAAATAAGCACTACGGAAAAGAATTGCTGTTTTTGCATAAAAAAATTAATGATTGAACCAAAGGAACAGTCGCCGGGATATTTCCCGCACGATCAAATTATATTATATTTAAATTTTACCAGGGTATAGATTATCAAAATCAATTGGAGTTTTGGTGTTTTCTTACAGGAGAATGATTTTCCCGATGAATATAAATATTTTTTTTAAACATTTGGTATTTCCACCAGTATTTTTGTGACTTCCATGCTTTTAGAACTTAAAAATTCCAGGCCCTACTTCATATTATTGACTGGCGGGTTAATTTCCAGGTATATTCATAACCCGTGCAGGTAACATTTGGCCCCCAGTGTTTGCATGAACTATCATCAAAAACGGCCATTGCATACAATCGTGTACATCCCGGATTTACCCATCTAACCTCTTTAGTATGGCGCAATGGTTCCCCTGAATTTTTCGTCCACATAAATATCAATCGTATAACCCGTATTATCGTCAATAATTATATAACTGTAATCGGAGCCCTATAAATCTCCACGGTTCTTACTCCCTGGTTTTGGATCCTTTTCATCTGCCGGCCTTATTAAAGCAGCTACCTCTCCAGGCTGCGTGAATAATGCCTTTGTTTCAATCGCGGGTTTCTTCCTGTGAGATTTCTTTTGCGCAGAGACTGAGTTTTGTACAAATAAAAATACCAGTAAAGTACGTGCCGTTAAGTTGTTTGGAATGGTTGTCTTTTCTTATTTTTTACTATTTATAAATTATTGATTAAAGTTTTTATAGCCGGGCACCACCGTATTTTTAAATGTTGGGGCTACAGCCGGCTTAAGTTTTTTATTTATAGCCGGTCTTTACAATAATCGTCTCTTTTTTAAAATAATTTTTAAATAGTTTTTTGTAAAGGACCTGTCCTATTATACCCTGTTCAGCAAAAGATGTTTTTTATTTTCTAAAAAGGTGCCTCGTTATAAGTTTCTACCGACGATTTTAATGGATACCAGCTATATAATAAAGGACAATCATTGTAACAGCTCCGGATGTTTTTCTAAATTTTGCGGTGAGATCAAAGTTATTTTCAAAAATATCAACGTTGGCGCTTTTTGTTTGTGATCCGTATTTAACTTTAGAGAATTGTCATAGTTAAATAATCAGGGTAAAAAGATGGACTGTAAAGAAGAAATTGCCAACGCTCAAAAACTGGTGGTGCATTTTCGGGGAGATAATGATAATCAGTTAAACGCTGTTTTTAAATGTTTCTTCATATTATTTTATGAAAATTTCAGGCGCCTCACTTATAAATATTGTCTCGGTAAATTTCATACAAAAAATAAAGAAGAAGACTTAGCCAATGATGCATTCACCGACGGCCTGATGAGCTTTTATTATAAATTGAAGCTATCGGGATTCGAAGATAAAGGCGCCCTTGTAAAAACAGTATTTTTTACTTTTTGCATTTACAAACTTATGGGTCTTACGAAAACTTTGGAACGGCGTTTTAAGAAAGAAGCCATTACAGATACCTTGTTGCCATTAGTTGGGGAGAAAAAGCCTATTACCGATACTATTAATGATACCCTGGATTACCAAAAATTATTAAATGCCAGGGACGAGACGCTTGGGAGGGCTTTTATGGAACTTGGAGAAAGAGGCACCAATTTAATCATTTGGAAAAAGATTCTTAAATTAAGCAATGAAGAAATTGCTGCCATAATGGGTATACAGCCCGATTCGGTTGCAAACGAAGTGTTTAAGTCTTTCAAAAAATTAAAACAAATCGCTGATCGCCTGCCAGGTGTAAAATAATAAATTAGATGGAACTTACTTTAGAACAATATGAAAGAATCCTACACTATCTTGATGGTACAATGACACCCCGGGAAGGGGATGAATTTTTAAATGAGTTGAATCAAAATTCATTATTAAAAGAAAATTGTGCATTTGAGGAAAACTTAAGAGGAAATCTCACTACGCTTTTTGATAAGAAAGATTTGTTCGAAAATGAGGGCAGTGATCATAATGGAGATTTTGAAAATGTTGTTTCAATACGCAGTTTAATAGAGCGTTCCCGTAATGAATGGAAAGAAGAAAATAAAATAGTATTACCTAATGATACGGGTGAAACCATTTCGGTTCAGGATAAGAGCCGGCGGGGGACAGCTAAAATAATTACCATGAAGCCGTGGATCCTCGCGGCGGCGGCAGCATGTATAATAATTGCCGTTATAAGCCTGAGATGGTTTATGCCAGTTGTACCTGTTCCGCCTTCCGTAGTTCACACCCGCGATACGCCTGCTGCGGGGAAAGAGCGCGATAACAAAAGTGTCTTAATAGTTCCGCGTGATTCAGTTAAAAATGTGCCCTCACCAAAGCCAAAAGTGTACCTGGCTGCATTGTTCAAAAAATATTATACTAAAGATATTTCGCATCGTGTAATGCCGGATGTCTTGTCCATGGTTCCGGGCAATTACCAAAAAGGAGACTATTCATTCCGGGATATTGATTTAGGCAAACAGCACACTTTTCGTGGCCCTGCAAATGATATAAACAGCCCGCAAAATATTCTTCAATTGGGCCACTATTATAAAGGGCTTTCTTTTATTGAAACAAACAATAAGAAAGAGGCTATTGAAAATTTGCAATGGGTAATTGACAGCGCCCGGAGCCAGCCATTGAAAATAACAGCGCGATGGTACCTGGCACTTGTCTATCTAAAAGAAGGCAATACCAAAAAGCTAATTCCGCTCCTTTCCTTTCTTTCAACCAATGCCAAAGCTATACCTTATAACAGGCAAGCCCAGGAAATATTAGACGTTGTGAGGCCGCACCAGGAGTAGCGCTTTGCAAGATGGTTACCTCCGGCATGTGCAATAATTAAGAAGGCGGACTATTTTAATAACTTCTAAAATTATGCGAATGACAAATCCAAAAAAACCTGTAATTGTACTTTATGATGGTATTGCCCTATATGAGCAATTAGCCAAATCAATGCTATTACTGCCAAAGGACTTCCACTGTAAATTGTGAATGCATCCGGTTCGTCAAAATATATGACATCCTTATTTACCGATTTCATGGCATTGTCAGTTACCGACTACAATACGCCAGCGCAACATTATCTTAGCTGCATATCTGCGCCAGGGGGTGCCAGGGGGCATTTACAAGAAAATATGCTAACATAAAATTATCCAAACATTATGCTGCTTAATTAAATTGCAGCTACACTAGTGTTCTTTTAACCACTGCAAGGACGATTTGTCACCTCCAATAAATCTGGAATAATGGTACCAACTTTGGTTATTTTGCTGCAGCCATTCAAGAGAAGACCTGTTACCGTCAATATAGCTTGCATAATAAAACAAGGGTGGATCATTTTGCTGTAGCCATTGCAGGGACGGTCTGTCACCAGAAATAAAGGTTGCCAGGTGATATAAAGGTTGGCTATTTTGTTGAAGCCATTGAAGAGAGGATCGGTTACCGCCAACAAAGCTTGCATAATAATATAATGGAGGACTATTTTGTTGCAGCCATTGTAAAGAAGATCGGTTACCTGAAATAAAAGTCGCGAGATGATATAAAGCCTGATTACTGAATTCCGGTTTTACATTATTCGTGGAGTTTATTGTGGGATTTGTAATCGTATCTTGAGTGCCGCCGTTTACCGCATCAACTTCTTTTTCTTTCAAATTAAGTTCACCTTTAGCAATTATGGTTTTTGAATTGGGCAAATAAAAATAGCAGGCCAATCTATTCTTACTTAATAAGTTTAATCTTATAGCCCCACCATCAGCACATGCGAGTTTACCATTTAGGATGTGTTCCCTGAAATCAATGGATGTGTCAGAGCTTTGTTCTATCGTCCATATTCCTGAACAACCTAATGAAGCGTAGGTGACTTTATATTCATTTTTTGCAGTATGGCAACTCAGAAACACTGCAAAAGATTTTTTCCCTTGAAATGCCTTGCCATACCAATCTCCGTTAATGATATTAGTGATCTTATTATCAGAAATGTCCTGGCAATAAGTCTGTATATAAAAGCTAATAAGTA
>JBDTLZ010000197.1:0-24369 GCA_039934515.1 Ginsengibacter sp. | reverse complement strand
GCCCACAATACATTTACCCGTTTAGCTGTAAATCTTTGTTTGCATCAATCTGGTACTTGATCTTTTTAATGAGTTCGTTTACATCAAATGGTTTGGCTATGAAATCGTCAGCCTTACAAAATTTCTTAATGTCAGGAAAATTAGTGTGCGCAGAAAACATGATCACCGGTATGTCTTTTGTGACCGGGTTTGCCTTTAATTTGTTACAAACCTCTATACCGTCAATTCCTGAAAGAAAAACATCGAGTAAAATAATTTGAGGGTGAAAAGATTTGGTTTTTGGTAATACGTCCTCCCCTTTTGGTAAAGCCATCACTTCAAAACCATATCTTTTTAAAACCGTTTCGACCACCCAGAGTATGTCAAAATTATCATCAACAATTAGTATGCGATTCATAGCCGCTGATACCACAATAATTACACCACTTTAACATAAATCAATTATTATTAATGAGATCTGCTTGCAACATATACAATATCATTAGTATACGTTAAAATAAATATCCGCGGTTGTAGTAGTTAAAATTGTGAAATTACTGAGCCGGGACAATTAAAAGGCATCTTTTTGTGGTATTTAAAGCCCTTATATCGGCATTCGGCCCGTTTTTAAAACTCATTTTTTAAAAACTCAGGTATGTAAAGGTCAAATAATTAGTGTAAAAGTTACCAAACTCATAGATCCCAATAGTAAGTTGACTGAGCCTAACCAAAAAAATGGAGTAAGATTTTCCTCGGTAAAATATCCAATTAAATAATAGCAAATACGCGCGCCTGAATTATCATTTCTGTGGAAATATATGTAAACTTTTTATATGCTTGTAAAAGGGACAGCCAGCCTCACAGATCGATGGATAGCAGCAGGATGATCTATATACCCAAAACTTCCTTCAGCTTTGCATAACCTGCTTTGCTCACAGGTAATTTTGCTCCGGTAGTTAACAACACCAAATGGCTGTCTTTTTCATACACATCAATCCTTGTGATCAATTGCGTATTAACAATATAAGAACGATGCGTTCGTACGAAGTGGTAGGTACTAAGAGATTGTTCGAAAAAGGTCATGGTCCTTTTTTTTAAAAAGGTACCTTCGGCGGTTATGATCTTTACATAATCATCAGCAGCTTCTAAATATTGAATTTGATTTACCGGAATTATTTTGATCTTACTTCCGTCTTTCACCACCACGCGGTTTTGCTGTGCAGGCGATTGGGCAGCTGTTTCCAGTACGGTATCCGGTTGTAAGGTTTCAGACTGATTCAGGTATTTTCGTACCGCTTTATCAAAACGCTCCTTACTGAAAGGTTTCAAGAGATAATCGGTTGCATTCAATTCAAATGCCTTGAGCGCAAACTCATCGAAAGCTGTGGTAAAAATTACAGAGGGAGGATTTTCAATAAGCTCGAGCATTTCAAAACCATTGATTTTGGGCATTTGAATATCAAGAAATATTAACCCGGGTTCGTGTTGCTGAATTGCTTTCATTCCATCAAAACCGTCGTTACATTCAGCAACTACATCAATGGCCGGGTATGTTTGCAAATACTCTTTCACAATACTCCGTGCAAGTGGCTCGTCATCAATGATTATAACCTTCATATCGTTTGTGGTATAAGTATAGTGGTGATAAAATTTTCTTTGTCTTTTTCTGTTGTTAAAAGATCATGCCTGGCAAATAACAGGAATAACCTTCTTTGAACAGATGATAACCCAAAACCCGTGCCTTTCAAAGGCTGTGATGTCTCGGGATCAAAAGGGTTTTGGATCTTTATTTTTAAATACTTATTTTCTTTCGTGGCAGTAAGTGTTATCAGTACATCTCCATACGTATCGTACAATCCAAATTTAATTGCGTTTTCAACTACCGGCTGCAACAACAACGCTGGTAGTTTTAGTGACAGCACCAGGTCATTCACTTCTACTTTTGTTTGCAGGCGATGGCCAAACCGAACTTTTTCGATCTCAAGATAAAGGCCCAGGTATTGTATTTCTTCCTCTAATGTGCTCCATTGCTGATCATCTTTCTTTAAAGTGCCCCGTAAAAAATCACTTAACTGCTGGATCATGTGCCTTGCTTTTTCGGGTTGTGACCCCGTAAGAGCACTTATTGAATTAAGGCTGTTGAATAAAAAATGAGGCTGCAATTGCTGCCGTAATTTGAATAATTCTGCCTCCCTGGTAAGGTTTTCTGCCTCAGATTTCCTGGCATCCATTTCTTTCTGCTCCCGCTGGCTGTACCATAATAAACTAAACATACTCATGCTGCTGATTAATAAAAATCCGGCCGCATACCGAATGGTCGATGATGAATGGATCATCGCGGTGTAAGCATCTTCTTCTGGTAAAATGAACCACAACGCACCACGCTGAAGTAGCATCCACACGCCACTCAGGGAAAGACTGATCACAAGCAGGTACCAGTATTTTTCCTTTCGCGGCAAATAGTATTTCATATTGTTGCTTATGAAAAAACAAATGGCAGCTAAAAGAAAATTACTTACTACACTATCAATGATCGCGTGTTTATCATCTACATGAATTTCTTTAAGCATCACGTATTGAATAAACATCCATACCAGCCACCATGCTCCGAAAAACAACCTCAACCGCTTATCAGATAAAATAGAATTGACCATCGCAGATTTTAATTCAATCCATAAGATTTTTGTGAACAGTTTTCCTGCAAATGAGACGCTCTCAGGTACGTCAGCTTTGTATAAATTTCGGCATCTTCTTCTTCACAAATGCGGGAATACAATTCGGCACCATCAATTAATTCGTTCAGGGGATGCAGCTCGGAAACATCAATAAACTTCCAAAGCACAGGCTTCTTTGTATTGTTTAAAAAATTATCCTCTTCACGATGGCCCGTCGTTCGCGCTTTTTGAAAAGCATTCAGGTCATCTTCGGCAAATACCAACCGCAACTGCTCATCAAACTGGGGGGTGTGCTTACCGTCCCCGCAAATAATTCTAAAAACAAGTTTCGCAAGATACCATTTCATACAAATGAGTTTTATTATAATGATGAATGACTTTTATAAACCAATAACCGTATAGCCTAATAGTTGGTTATTTCTATGCCCCCAAAAACACAGGTTCCCTTTAACATTATTATTTTGCCAGGATCAGCTACAGTTGCACCAACAGAGCGCTTGTCTTCAATTCCACCAAATACTGCGGTAACTTCATTTTTTATATCCCAGTTGGCCGGCACAATTAATTTTGTACCACCAAAAACATTATTGACCTCAAGTTCAACAGGCTGCTGAATATCAGCCTTCATAAGATTTATTTCAGTACCCCCCATAAAATTGTTGATCTCACCTCCCTTAAAGTTTTTTGAAAGGATGATCTTTTTCACGCTTCCAAAGGCAGTATTAATCTCCAAATATTCCGCATTTTCCTCTTGTGCATTATATTTTGCACCGATATAATTTAATGCCGTTGGCTTTGCCGGCGAGGGCGCATTATCGAATTGCATCCGGCGCCCCTTTTTTTTTGCTGCGTCACCCCAATTGTGCCTGGGCCTCATGATAAAAATAAACCCGACACCGATGAGTATGGCAGGGAGAATGTAATTGTGAAAATTGAGTTCGGGGCTTGTTTCATCAACCAGGAAAATCCCACCTATCAATATCATTATGATGGCTCCGGGATTATGGAACCTGCTCTTAATGCCGGTTAGTAACCCAATTGCTATTAATAAAACAGGCCACGTAAATACCCAGGACGGTACGGGCATACCCATTTTAGATGCCAGCAGCAAAACTCCAACAGCAACAAGCACAAGGCCACTCCATATGCGTGAGCTCTTCACTTCTCCGTATCGGTGAGTATCATTTTCATTTTGTTCCATAGATTTTTTTCGTTTTATAGAACAAATGTATTGCGGGGCCTTAGTTTTTTAAACAGTAGATAGGTATAACTGAGAAAAAAATCGGTAAAGGGCATATTTAAGAGGGTGAAGATTTTGAAAAAATTACAGGTAATGCTTATGACGTTGCCCCGGAAGCGCCCTGGCAGAATAAAACCATGGAGATATCATTGTTTGCCTTCAATAAGGTACTTCGATGTATACCTTATTTTTGCGGGATATGGCACAAAAGAAATTAAAGAGGTTCGGAGAGATAAAAACATTTGCCAATGTGCTGGAGTATCCGGAAGATATAGCAGGGAAATGGCATTTATTTTTTCAGAATAACAACCCGGTTATTCTTGAACTCGCATGTGGAAAAGGTGAGTATACAACCGGGCTCGCACAACTCTACCCCGAAAAGAATTTTATAGGTGTTGATATAAAAGGCAACCGCATCTGGGCTGGCGCAAAATTTGCACTTGACAACCATCTATCCAATGCCGCTTTTTTGCGAACGCAGATCCAGAAGATCGACAGTTATTTTACTGCTGCTGAAGTAAAGGAAATATGGATCACATTCCCTGATCCACAATTAAGGATGTCAAAAGCTAAAAAAAGACTGGTGCATCCCAGGTTTTTGAGATTGTATCAAAAGATCCTGCAACCCGGCGGCAGCATTCATTTGAAAACTGATTCTCCGGAGTTGTATAACTTTACCAAAACAGTAATTAATTTGTACCGGCTTCAACTCATTGCAGAGCTTGATGATGTACATGCCAATAAAGAGGCTTCCGGTGATCTTAGTATTATAACCCACTACGAAAGCCTTGATATTGCAGATAGTAAACGGGTTTTTTATACCTGTTTTTCTTTGCCGGAAGAAATAATTGATGCAGATGAAGCGCTTGATAATATTTTAAAAAGTA
Organism: Ginsengibacter sp.; assembly: GCA_039934515.1. Taxonomy (GTDB): domain Bacteria; phylum Bacteroidota; class Bacteroidia; order Chitinophagales; family Chitinophagaceae; genus Ginsengibacter. The sequence goes on along the minus strand of JBDTLZ010000197.1, from coordinate 19,588 downwards.
GCACAAATGAAGCGTAGTGACGATAATTTCACAGAGGGCGTACATTTTTATTATAATGAGAACAACTACATTGTTTTTACAGAAAAGTACCATATCCAGAGAGGCTATTGCTGCGGCAATGGCTGCAGGCATTGCCCTTATAAATATGAGAACGTTTACGAACCTTTAAAAAGCAAATTATTAGCCCAAAAACATCATGACAAAAAAGAGCCCTGTAAATAATCTTCCAAAAGAATCTCCACGATCAACAACAAAGCAGTATAGTTTTTTTGAAGATGTATATGCAGTAGTAAGACAAATCCCGAAGGGCAGGGTGACTTCCTACGGCGCAATTGCAAATTATTTAGGTACTAAGCTTTCTGCACGAATGGTTGGCTGGGCAATGAATGCGGCTCATAGTGTACGGCCAAAAATTCCTGCCCATCGTGTCGTTAACAGGAATGGTATATTGAGCGGCAAAGCCCATTTTGGGGTGCCCGATGTCATGGAAGAATTATTAAAAAAAGAAAAAGTTAAGGTGGAAAAAGATACCGTTGTTGATTTCAAAAAACTCTTCTGGGATCCGGCCAACGAATTGGGGTTTTAACCATCTAATCAATTGTAATACGGGTGGATCATCAAATATACCGCTACCCCGGTAATGGCCACATAGAACCAGATAGGCCAGGTAATTCTTGCAAGTTTCATGTGCCGTGCATAATCTGCGGTTAGTGCCCTGTATGCTGTAAATAAAATAAACGGGAGAATTATTCCTGCAAGCGGAATGTGCGTTGCCAAAATGAAATAGTAAACATACCGCATACTACCCACAAGCGACTTTTCACCGGCGCTCAGGATTCCATTGTGATCAAGGTCGCCATATTTTGTATCACCGCTTAACAGGTGATGACAGATGTAGGAAATTAAAAAAATCATTGAAAGAACAATTGCAGTAAGCATTAATTTTTTATGGAGAAAAAAATTTTTCGATCTTACAGCAAGAAGTGCTGCAATTAACAGGATAGAAACTATCGAATTGATTATTGCGTTTACCGAGGCAAAAGTATGTGGATTAAACCCCAATTTTATATTCAATCTTACTTTGGATAATACCGCAACAGCGGTAAATACAATTATTGAAACGGCCCATATAAATACTCCCGCCTTTTTATCATTGCGCTTTAAATACGGCGCTGGCAATTTTTCTTTGTAATCGGGTTTCATTTATTGTATTTCCGCGGAAGATTTATCGCCTGCAAAAAGACCTTTTATAAAATCTTTAAAGGATCTCTTTCTGTCTTTTTCAAGCATGAGCAAGGGAATGTCTCTTACTAATCTTTTTTGATCTGACGAATCTAACCCATCGTACCAGCCTCTTATAATTCTTTCTCTGTCCAGCAGAAAAAAATTGGCAGTATGTATAAAGCCCGTATCAACATGGACGTCTGCGATACTTGCTTTTATTTCGTTAAGTGCAAACTGGTAAATGCTGTCGCGATTACCGGTTAAAAGCCACCAGCTGTCTGGGTTTACGTGGAATTTCTCGGCCCATTTTCTTAATTCCGCAACAGAGTCATGTATGGGATCTACGGTAACAGAAATAAATTGTACGATAGAGTCGTTATTCGGAAAAGAGTTTTGGAGACGCTTCATTGCTTTGGCAAGTTGTGGACAAACTGAAGGACACCGGGTAAAAAAAAAATCAAGTACAATAATTTTTCGTTTAAGGTTTTCAAAGGAAACCTCTTGCCCAAATTGATTGATAAAACGCATATTGCGAACGCTATGCCATGCGGTATCGTAAATTGTTTTGCCGTTTTTACTGATTACATTTACACTGTCGTAAAAAAATCTATGTGGCATTTGCACATCACGGCTGCTATAATAACTTACCAGTAAATAACCTGTAATAGGCAACAAAACAGCCACCATTATTGCAATTATAGATTTTTTAATTCTAATCATTTTCCAAAAACGCAATAAGCCATTGCGGAAAGCAGCAGCTACTTAAATTTTTCAACCTGAATAGTTTTTACTGTAACTTTTTATCACTCTTTTCAGCAGGCACGGGTTCAGGAATATGATGCTGCTGCTTTTGTTCAATATAAGGACGGCTGCCGGCGTCGGTATTTCTTAATTTTTTGAAAGAGTTTCCGTCATATATAAATGCAATAATAAACCATATAAATAATATTGCAGGTACAGCAACAGACATCACCATGTTTCTTACCTCATCTCCAAGGTGCATAAAAATTGAAATAATATAAAATGCCTTTGCTAAAGTAAGAATACAAATGATTCCCTTAATAGCCATTACCAGGGATTCGTTTGGATCAGGGGAAAGGTCTATTTTATAAACCGACAGCCCAAGGGCCAGCTCAATAATTGTAAGCACCAATAAGATCCAAAAAGTTTTCCAGATTCTTTTAATCTGGGCTTCATCAGATCGGTGGGGCGTTATGTGTATTGATGTATCTTCAGACATAAAATTTCATTACAATTTTTGAAAAAGATTAAAAAAATCTACTTAAATAAGGTAAAAACAAAGAAAAACAAATACCCATACCAAATCAACAAAATGCCAGTAAAGCCCGGCCTTTTCGATCATTTCATAATGGCCGCGTAATTGAAAATCGCCCCGCTTAGTCTTAATGAACATTATCGTGTTTATAACAACTCCTGAAAATACATGGAATCCATGAAACCCTGTTATTCCAAAAAAATAACCACCGAATGCAACCGGCCCCGGTGTTGCTACCATTTTTCCGTTATACATTACCTCCGCGCCCCACGGGTTATGGCTCACAGTGGTTCCCCATTGTTGTAAAACCCCATCAACAAGCACATCGTGCTGGTGCGTAATAAGGTGAGTCCACTCCCAGGCCTGGCATCCTAAAAAAGCAAGTCCTCCGAGGATAGTAAAAAAAACCCATTTTTCAACGCCTTTTTGATTCATTTTATGTCCTTCGTGCACAGCCAATACCATAGTAACCGAACTCATAATGAGAATGAAGGTCATTAAACTTACAAATGCCAGCGGTAAATTTGCCTCGGTAAAAGGAAATTTATTAAAAACATAGTTATGATCTACCCAGCTATTAAGGCTAAACCGTATCGAACCGTATGAAATTAAAAAAGCTCCAAAGGTGAAGGAATCACTCATTAAAAAATACCACATCATGAGTTTACCATAACTTACGTTGAAAGGGCTTTTACCACCTGTCCACATCTTGGTTTTGGATCGTGCCAGCGCTGTTTCCATTTATTATCCGTTAATAGTTTGTTACAAAAATATATATTAATTCTTCAATTGTTATATAGTTTCATTGTTTGTTTTATTAATTAGAGCCTTTGTTTCATTAGCATAGCTCCCTTCGAGCCAATTAGCTCAATGATCACTTTATCATCACTAAAAAAATCAATATGTATATCCATAAAAAATCTACAAAGTGCCAATACGTGTTCATTAAATCAATAGAAATGCTACTGTAATTTTTTGTTTTCGAACTAAAAGATTTCAGCAATAAAATTATAAGTGCTATAACTCCGCCAATTATATGCACGGCATGCAAACCGACAATTACAAATAAAAAAGAAAAAGATACATTGCGGGTAAGGGTAATACCGCTCTTCCATAGCTCAGTAAAACCTATATATTGCATAAACACAAATGAAATGCCCAGCAGGGTAGTAACTAAAAGCCATCTTTTATAATTTTGCATCTCACGGGTAAGAAAAGCGTTGCGGGTAATCATAATCGTTATACTGCTAATAATAATTACCGCGGTCGAGTACCAAAAGATTACTGGCAGGTCAAAAGTTAACCAATTGGCCTGGTTACGCTTCACAATATAAGCACTGCTCAAGCCGGCAAACATCATTACAATGCTCCCCAATGCAATCCACAATGCAAATTTATGAGGATGTAACCTGCCTTTTTGATCATTTACCACCGTAAGCATTATTTATTGTTATTTTAAATGCGCCCAATAAAATATTTACCTACACCTTATCAAACAATAAAGCAAGGAAAACAACCATCAGGTAAAAATATGAACTGAACATAACTTTTCTTGCCGCCCGTACATCCATTTTTACTACGAGCATTATACTTACATAAATCATCCAAAGATTACATGCAAGTAAAATCCAGAATGCTAAAATTCCGCTAATGCTAAAAAAATAAGGCAGCGTGCCTACAGGTATCATCAGCATTGAATAAATTACGGTTTGAATAGCAGTAAACTTTGTTGGTGTTTCCCCGCCCGGTAATAATTTGAAGCCTGCTTTCTGATAATCTTTATACGACACCCAGGCAATTGCCCAAAAATGAGGAAATTGCCAGAAAAATTGTATTGCAAATAAAATATATCCGCCCCAGTTTGAAAACAAAGCCACTTCGCCGGTTACAGTTGTTGCCTGAAAGTGCGCCAAAGGATTGATGTGGCCGGTGCCGGCTATCCACCCTATCAAACACGGCAAAGCGCCTGGAAACGCACCGACCAAAACAGAGATGGAGTTTACTTTTTTTAAAGGAGTATAAAGAAATGCATAAAGAAATAAACTGAACAATCCAATTAAAGCGCTTCCAAAATTGAAATACCGCCACATAATCATTATCCCGGAAAATCCTGCAATTACCGCAAAAATCCAAGCTTCTTTTACGCTCATTCTTCCGGCGGCGACAGGCCGGGAAGCGGTCCGTTTCATTAATGCATCCGTATCTTTCTCTACAGCCTGGTTAATGCTGTTAGCCGAACCCGTTATGAGCATCCCCGCTAAAAATAATATCAAAATTGATGCAAAATCACCCTTTACACCTGGTACAAGCAGGTAGCATACTACGCAAGTAAATACCACCATGAAGCTTAATGTAAACTTGATTAAAATAAAATAATCCTTTACTTTACTGGCAAGTGCATAAGACGCGGAATGAGATATAGCGGTGACCGTTTTATCCATTGTGAAAAACTATTTTGAAAAAGCCCTGAATGAACAGGGCTATTGATTCAGTAATATAAATAATACACCTTCCTTTCCTTTATCAATGTGAGCTTTCATTCGCGCCTGCGGGTTCAGTTTGCGGGATAAAGTCCCTTCCCTCCTTACCATAATCGTAAGGCCAGCGATGAACCTCAGGAATTTCTCCATGCCAGTTACCATGTGGCGGATGTATGGGTGTTGTCCATTCCATTGTATTTGAACCCCATGGATTTGGATTGGCAAGTTTCCGTCCTTTAAACATCGAATAAAAGAAATTAAAAATAAACAAAAACTGTGTGGCGAAAACAATCAGCGCAATTACGCTTATAAATTCGTTTAGTCCGCTAAACATTTTGAACGATTCCCAATTACTGAAATCATAGTAACGCCGGGGCATACCTGCCAGGCCTTCATAATGCATCGGCCAGAAAATAAGATAGGCGCCAATCATAGTTACCCAAAAATGAATATAGGCCAGTGTATGATTCATATGCCTGCCAAACATCTTGGGGTACCAGTGGTAAACTCCGGCAAACATACCAAACATCGAAGCCACACCCATTACAAGATGAAAATGAGCAACTACAAAATACGTGTCATGCAGGTGAATATCTAATGCCGAATTCCCAAGCCATATACCTGTTAGTCCGCCGGATATAAATAAACTTACAAAACCAATTGAAAAAAGCATACCAGGTGTAAAATGAATATTGCCTTTCCACAACGTGGTAAGCCAGTTAAATACCTTAATGGCGGAGGGCACCGCAATTAATAAAGTAAGCAGCACAAAGAATGAGCCGAGAAATGGGTTCATACCCGTAACAAACATATGGTGTGCCCACACCATAAATGATAAGGACGCTATGGCGAATAATGAACCTACCATTGCCATATATCCGAAAATAGGTTTCCTGGCATTAGTTGCAATTACTTCAGACGCAATACCCATGGCTGGAAGTGCGATTATATAAACCTCCGGATGCCCAAGGAACCAGAAAAGATGTTGAAAAAGGATCGGGCTTCCGCCTTCATTGGGCAATATCTTTCCACCTATAACAATATCGCTTAGGTAGAAACTCGTACCTAAATGCCGATCAAATAACAATAAAATTACTGCTGATAACAATACGGGGAAAGTCAATACACCTAAAACTGCTGTGAAGAAAAATGCCCAAATGGTGAGTGGCAGCCTTGTCATATACATTCCTTTGGTACGTAAATTCAGTATAGTAGTAATGTAATTCAGGCCGCCAAGTAATACAGAAATTATAAACAAAGCAATACTCGCAAGCCAAAGATCCATGCCCGCTTTCGAACCTTCCATCGCGTCCCCTAATGCACTTAGGGGCGGATATATCGTCCAACCGCCACTCGCCGGTCCTGTTTGTACAAACAATGAAGAAAACATAACGATAGAAGCAGCAAAGAAAAACCAATAAGAAAGCATATTTAAGAACGGGGATGCCATATCTCTTGCCCCAACCTGGAGAGGAATTAAAAAATTAGAAAATGTACCGCTTAAACCTGCTGTCAGCACAAAAAATACGAGGATCGTACCATGCATCGTAACCATAGCATAATAAAATTCAGGGTCAAGCTTACCACCAGCGGCCCAGCGGCCAAAAATATCTTCCAAAAAAGGAAAAGTCTGATCGGGGTAGCCCAATTCTAAACGAAAAATTACCGAAAATAACCCGCCTATTACAGCCCATATCATTCCTGTAATGAGAAACTGCTTGGAGATCATTTTATGATCCTGGCTAAAAATGTACTTGGTAATAAAAGTTTCCTTATGATGATGTTCGTGTGCTTCATGCCCCAGATCATGGACTACCAGGGGTTGTTGATGCAAAACTTCTTCGTTATCCATAGTAATATTTTTTATAAAGCCACCAGGCTATTATTTATTTCTTTATACTTACTCCCTGCGCCACTGTTTTAGATGTTGAATCATTTACCGGCAGGTGTGGATTGCTGGGGTCTAATGCAGGAAAGGCTTTATAGTATTCCGGTTTTTGAGTCACGATCCAGCCATCAAATTCCTGTTGTGATTCTACTATAATTATACCCCGCATGGTAAAATGCCCCTTTCCGCACATTTGGTCACAACTTATCTCGTAAGTAAAATCCGGGTTACCGGTTTTTTCTTTCATTTGCGCTGTTGTATAAATAGGCGTAAACCAGAGCGTGGTGGGCGTACCCGGCACTGCATCCATCTTCATACGAAAATGTGGAAGGCCCACATCATGTATTACATCCTGTGAATTTATTACAAGCTTTACCGGTTTATTTACGACCACATGCATAGTGGTTGCCACGTGAAGATCATCGTGGCTTGCCACGTCGGCCCAATCAACGCCCAGCGGATTATTTTTAGCGGGATCTGTAAGCTTAAAATTTTTTCGTCCCAACAATCCATCCCGCCCCGGATAGCGTATCTCCCATCCAAACTGGTGGCCGGTGATCTCTATGAGTTGGGAATTTTTTGGCGCATCTGAAGTAAATTTAAACCAGTATTTCAATCCAAAAACGACAAGTACTGTCAGCACGATAGCGGGGATACCGGTCCATATTAACTCAAGCTTGTTACTGTGTGTAAAGTACAATGGTTTTCTTTTTTCACTTTCCTGGTACCGGAAGGAGAAGGCAAATAATAATATTTGTGTAATAAAAAATACAACGCCGGTCACAGCAATTGTTATCCAAAGCATCGTATCAATATTTTCACCTTCTGCCGATGCTGATCCCTGGGGAAATAAAGTTTTGGGATAATAAAGTTTATTACACCACCATACACCCACAAGCCCGGCGATGAGAAATGCGATCATAAGAAAGCCGTTTATTTTGTTGTTTTGCTTTCTTGCTTTTTCTTCCCCTTTCAAAATGCTCACATATTCGCTTGCCTTCGAAATCTGGAAAATAACCACATAAATCAACACCAAAATTGCTATCAAAAAAAAGTCATTCATGGCTCTAAATTTTCCTCCAATCTTATCTTAATTGCAGGTATAAAGGTACTTTTCAATTATTATAATTTTTCAAAACCCGCCCTAAATATTATCAATTATAACTTAAACAATTTTTTAGAGCTAATAGTATTCCTACACTTGATGTATGATGCTTTCTTTCATAAAAGGATGATTCATTGGAGTCATCGATACCCTGGAAGCAAACCTTCCAACACCCCACATAATAATTCCTACGAAACCCAATGGAATCCCAAACTCAAACCAGCTTAAATGAGGATGATTTTTAACCGTGCCCGGCATTACCATCATATAAAAATCTATCCAATGCCCGAAAATAATAAGCACACACATAAAAGTTACAATGGTATAGTTTCTCTTGGTCGCTTTCTTCATAAATATTAAAAAGGGACAAACAAAGTTTAAAACAAGGTTTAAATAAAATAAACCTTTATATACGCCTTGTAAACGGCTTTTAAAATAAATGGTTTCCTCCGGTATATTGGCATACCAGATAAGCATAAACTGATCGAACCACAGGTATGTCCACAAAATAGAAAAAGCAAACATATATTTTCCTAAATCCTGCAAGTGTTCCTGGGTAACAAATTCAAGCTGTCCTTGATTTTTGAAGTAAATTACAAATATAGTAATCAGTGCAATTCCGGTAACGAATGTGCTTCCGAAAGTATACCAGCTAAACATAGTACTGAACCAATGCGCATCAATACTCATAATCCAGAGCCACGGCATAGTAGAACCAACCGTAAGGCCAAATAAAACGATATAAAACGACGCCCAGAATATATTTCTGTTCAGCCATTTCTTTCCTGTTTCAAAATCCATCGTGCCCGTCCTATCACTTTCAAGGCTGAAATCGCGCAATTTTTTGCTAACCAACGACCAAAGAGCAATACAGGTAACAGAAGCAATTGTATAAAACGTAGGATTTAAAAAACCCGATTTTCCTTTGAGCACTTCGTCATGTTTAACCATTTCAATATCAAGCCATGGATAAATATCGCTGCGGTGGCCGAAAACGATACTTAAAATAATGATCAATGTAAGTAAACCCAGTATAGGTACAAGTGATGAAATAGCTTCCGAAACTCGGCGAAAAGCAACCTGCCAACCGGCCATAGCTAAAATTGATATAACGATAAAAAAGGTAGCAGTATTTACAAGAAACATCCAGAATAAGCTGTTTTGCAAAAGGACAGCCCAAAATCGCGTACTATTTACATTATCTCCATGTGACCCGGCACCAGGATTTAAAAAGATGATTCCACATATCAATGCAAGTAAGCCCGTAAACATAAGCCCTGCTGTCAATTTTTTATATCCTGCCGGGTTTACATACTGATTATCCATTAAATAACTATTTAAGAATTAAAATTTCTACTTTTTTACCGCTACAGAATCTTTGGCTGCACCACTCCCGCTTTTTGTTGAATCTGATATTTCACTTGATTTCAACTGGTTCGATTTCACATATTGTATGACCATCCACCTTTGCTTACGGCTCAGTTGCGATGCATAACTTCCCATATTATTTTTACCATAAGTTACCGAATGAAACATAGTGCCTTCCGGCATGTTCACATATTGTGCCAATGTAAGATTGGCCACGGCAGGTATTTTGCCGCCTGTGGAAAGTGGCCCCTGGGCATCCATTTTCGATCCATGACATATAGCGCAATTGATATTAAACAATCTCTGTGCTTCCGCCATCTGGATAGTATCAAGAGGAGGTAACGGGTCTTTTATCGCTGCGCTCATTTTATATCCATTGGAGTCGTTTGATAAAGGATAAGGATACAAATCCCCTCTCCTGATAGTTCCTTCAACCGGGTATGGCATGTAGTTAATATGCTCTTTCTTTAAATTGTTAGAACCGATATCATAAGCTTCATAGGCCCGGCTATAGGTCATGTCTGGCATATAGATCTTACCCGGCTCACGCTTGCTGTCACAGCTTTCAAAAACTGTTGTCAACATCGCCATTAACATAAGCGCCACAATAATTTTTATTTTTTTCATATTGCTCAAATGAACTAAATCCTGTTTCTTAAAGTATTAAACCCCTCTAAACAATCCTAAACTCTCCTAAACCATTCCTAAAATCTAAACCTCCCAACTCTTAAATTCTTAACCCAAATCAACCCCTGTAATCAAAACTCCACTCCCTCAGAGCGATATAATTTTTGCTCTCTGTCATATCGTCCAAACCACCAACCATCTTCGGCTTCCTGTACATCGATTTCTATAGCTCCGTTTTTTTGCAAAAAATTTTGCACGTCTGTTTCATTCGTTTTGCCTGTACATTCAATTACCATAACAAAAAGATCATCGGTTGCGCGGAGATGGAAATGATGCTTTTTAACACCAGGCATCATTTTACAAAGCCAGCAAAACGTCCAAACCATGCCAACCGCCGACAATAACACGGTTAGCTCAAAAGTTATAGGAATAAATGCCGGAAGAGCGAAATGTGGCTTACCACCAATATTCAACGGCCAGTCTGTGGTAAAAATCCAGCCCATGCCTGCAAGAGCAATAGTTGTTCCTGTAATACCATAAATAAATCCCATCGTATGAAGGCTGGTTTCCCTCAATCCCAGTGCATGATCCAAACCATGAACCGGAAAAGGTGTATATACATCATGGATTTTATAGCCCGTTCTCCTCACATTTTTAACCGCAGGAAATAAGACTTTTTCGTCATCAAAACAACCTACAACAAATTTTTTTCTCATGCCCCGGACCCTATGGGTTATTTAAATTAATAATATTTTTCGTTAGCCACTTCTCTTCAAAACTAATGTGCGTGCTCTACTTCCTGCACATAAAATTTCTCAGCATCCATTTTTTCAGTATCGGTCATTTTCTTTTTATAATTTTCGCCGCTTGTTTTTAGTATTGCCTTAATTTCCGCAACAGCAATTACAGGGAAAAATTTAGCAAAAAGGAAATAACAGGTAAAGAAAAGCCCAAACGTTCCCAGGTAAAAACCAACTTCCCAGATGCTCGGGCTGTAATACGTGCTCCATGATGAAGGAATAAAATCACGGTAAACTGATGTAACAATAATTACAAACCGCTCAAACCACATCCCCACATTTATCAGGACTGACATGAAGAAGGTAAAGGTTATATTCCTCCGCAATTTCCTGGACCAAAAAATCTGTGGAGATACAACATTACAAAACATCATACCATAGTAGGCCCACCCATAAGGGCTGAAAATGTTCACCCGGTTTTGGCGAAAAGCCCACCATTCATATTGATTTTGCCCATACCATGCAATAAACAGTTCGGTAAGATATGCGCAGCCGACTATAGAGCCTGTCAGCACAATTACCTTATTCATTGCTTCAATATGGCCAACCGTTATATACTCTTCCAGGCGCAACACTTTGCGGGTTATAATGAGAAGGCTTTGCACCATAGCAAATCCGGAAAAAATAGCACCTGCCACAAAATAGGGGGGAAATATGGTTGTATGCCACCCAGGAACAACGGAGGTCGCAAAATCCATAGATACGATTGTATGTACAGACAACACGAGAGGAGTGCTTAACCCCGCCAGAACCAACGCAAGGCTTTCATGGCGTTGCCAGTGTTTGGTACTTCCTGTCCATCCAAAGGATGCCAGGCCATAAAACATTTTCCTGAATTTGGTTCTGGCCCTGTCACGAACGGTTGCCAGGTCGGGCAGTAATCCGGTGTACCAAAATAATAATGAAACGGTAAAATAAGTTGATACTGCAAACACATCCCACAATAAAGCCGAATTAAAGTTCGGCCACAGCGGACCACGGGAGTTTGGATAAGGCATCACATAAAAACCAACCCATACCCGCCCCATGTGAAAAATAGGAAACATTCCAGCGCATATAACGGCGAAAATGGTCATTGCCTCCGCAGCCCTGTTCACACCTGTTCTCCAGCCCTGCCTGAATAGTAATAGAATTGCAGAAATGAGCGTTCCGGCATGTCCGATACCAATCCACCACACAAAATTGGTAATATCCCAACCCCAGCCGATAGTATGATTAAGGTTCCACTGCCCGATGCCATAAGTAACTTCCCTGTAAACAGAATACACGCCGAAAAGCAACAGGCAGATTGCAGCTGAAAAGCCAATCCACCAAAGTCTGCCCGGTTTGGCTTCTATGGGGCTGATAATATCTTCAGTAATCTGGTGATAATTTTTATCTCCATCTACCAAAGGCTCCCTTAGTTGCGATTCGTATTTTAATAATGACATATGCTATTTTAGCTTGTAGCTACAGGTTGATGCTGTACGCTTATTAAATTAAATATCTGTTCTTTTCGAATTGTTAACTTTTTTCCTCCACGTGAGGATTTCCAACTATCCTATCTGTGTTTCTCACTTTTACAAGATAATTTACATTGCTGAGCACATGCAGCTCTTCCAATACATAATATTTTCGTTCTCTTTGCTCACGCGCCCTAAGCTGCGAAATCTTACTGTCTTTATCATTAACATTCCCAAACATAATTGCATGAGTAGGGCACGCCTGCATACATGCCGTTTTTACTTCCATATCCTTAAGCGGCCGGTCTTCCTTTTTAGCATTAAGTTTTCCTTCCTGCAGGCGCTGCACACAAAAACTGCATTTTTCCATCACGCCTCTTGAGCGTACTGTGACATCAGGATTTAATACCATCCGGGTCAAATCTTCATTGAGTTCTGCAGTCGCTTCAGAAATAATACCGCGCTGGTTATCGGGAAAGCTATCTGCCCCGTTATAATCGGCCCAGTTAAACCTGCGTACTTTATAAGGACAGTTGTTTGCACAATATTTTGTACCGATGCAACGGTTATATATCATTTGGTTTAGGCCTTCGCTGCTATGGTTGGTGGCTGATACAGGGCATACATTTTCACATGGAGCATTATCACAATGCTGGCAAAGCATAGGCTGAAAAACAATATCGGGGTTTTCGGGATCTCCGGTAAAATACCTGTCAATACGAAGCCATTGCATATCGTGATACCTCGTAACTTCATATTTACCCACCGTTGAAATATTATTTTCGGCAACGCATGCCACTGTGCAGGCAGAACAGCCAATGCATGTATTCAAATCAATACTCATTCCCCATTTTATTCCCGGCTTGTCGTAGGTGGGGTATAACGTTCCATCTCTTACAAAATTTTCCCCATACTTGCTTATTTCTTCTTCTGCCTCTTTATTTGCTTCACCAGGGTTAGCTATAAATCCCGCAAGAGTTGTTTCTCTCACAACTGGCCTGCCCTCTGTAATGTTATGCACCTGTGTTTGTGCAATAGGAAATGTAGTTCCTGTTTTTTCAATGGCTACCGAAGCAGAATATATAACCGTTGTTCCGTTAAAGACAGCAAGAGGATATACATTTATTCCAACCCCGTTTGCTGCAGGCCCTATAAATTCGGCAGTCCTGGTTTTATCATTACTTTGTCGCCCATAGCCTACGGCCATCGCAATTACACCGGGATGTGTGCCCGGAATAATGAGGATAGGAAGCTCTATTGTTTTACCATTGGCAGTGATTTTAATAACAGGTTTTTGTACGTGCACTTCATATTTATCAGAATCACGCCTGTTAAAAATATCTATGCCAAATAAAGATTTTCCCATTTGCGGGGATATCATCGCATAATTATCCCACGTCGCTTTTGAAATCGGGTCGCTCACTTCCTGCAGCCAGGCGTTATTTGCACGGCTACCTGTTCCGAGCGATACTTTTTCATAGAGGACCATTTCTATTTCTCCCCCTTTTACACTATTGATCTTCGAAGTAGCATCGGCAATATTTCCATTGAAAATAGCCCCTGCCATTGAGGAAGCCATTGCAGGTACCGGTGGCACTTCAAACTTTTTTGTTTTGGTTGACAGTGAGTCGGGTGAAGCAGGTGTTCCTGTTTTTGTTATCGCTGCATTTTCAAGAACCCCATCCTGCAGGAACTTTTCAAAGTTGGTGAGACCTCCGAGTTTTGTTATCCAATAGTTCCTGAAATATGCTTCATATTCATTCGCATTGCCGGCAAGCTTTAAAAGCGATGTCTCAAACTGCCGCGTTTTAAATAAAGGATGAATAAGCGGCTGGATCACACTAAAATATCCTGCCTGTGGCTCGGCATCTCCCCAGCTTTCAAGCCAGTGATGAGAAGGAATTATGTATTTACACAGTTCGGTTGTCTCGTCCATTTTTTCGCTGAAAGAAATTGAAACAGGGCATTTTTTTATTCCCGTAACAAATTTATCGGCGGCAAAAAAGCTATATGCAGGATTAGCGCCATACACCAGCAATGTGCCGATCTTTCCCGCATTCATATCATCGGTAAGAACCACCATTTCTGCGTCTATGCCCTGGCGATAATTGACAGGTGTGCTCCAGTCAATCGTTTTACCACCGGCTCCGATTGCTTCATTTATTGCATTTACTATTACCTGCACATTGGGATCATTGCTACCACACACCACAAGTGCTGCTCCTTTATTTGCAGCAAGTTCTGCAGCAGCTTTTTTAACCCCTTCAGCAACTTTGCCGGTAACATTAGATGAGGCACCACCACCCAAAGCTCCCAACAGTGCAAGCGCAATTGCGCCTGTTTCCGAAGGCTTATGAACGTAGCGGTCATCAGCATTTGCGCCAGTTATGCTGTAATGGCTTTCAAAATGAAAATGCCTGCTCATCTCGGGTTTATCTTCCTGTATTCTCCTGCCTTCTGCATATTGTTTGGCAAATACTACTGGGCTTAGCCACGTCGCCAGAAAATCCGCGCCCAGACTCACGATCACTTTTGCTTTCTCAAAATGGTAAGCAGGTATCGCTTTTTTTCCATAGGAAGCCTGGTTGGCGATTATCAAACCGCTATAGGAAACAGCATCGTACTGTAAGTGGCTGCTGCCGGGATATTTTGCAAGAAATTCAGCAATGATTTGCCTGGTTGTGGGAGAGGTAACTGAAGTGGTTAATAAAACAACCGGCTTGCCTGCATTCGCAGCCATGTCATTAGCGATCAGCTTATCTATTACTTCAAATGTTGCTTCCTTTCCAATGGCCTGTGGGTAGCGAAGGCGGGTGGTATCATATAGGTCTAAGACTGAGGATTGGCATTGAGCGCTGGTTCCTCCATTCGTAAGGGTTGAAAGTTCGTTGCCTTCTATTTTAATAGGCCTCCCTTCTCTTTGTTTCACAACAACCGGAACGGCATCGCCGTCGTTTATATAAGTAGATGCATAGTAATTCGCAACACCAGGAATAATATCATCACGTTTATTTAAAAAAGGAATGCTTTTGCGGACGGGCATTTCGCAGCTTGCTGCGAGAGCTGCAGCGGCAGTGCTGAATCCCATGTACTTAAGAAAATCCCTGCGGGGTGTTTTGGCATTAAAAATGTTTTCATCTGCCAGATCTTCAAATGGAAGGTCTTCTTTGAATTCATTTTTGGGTGCCTTTTGTTCAGCGTCGCTTTGATTTAACTCCTCAAAATTTTGCCAATACTTTTTTTCCATAAATATGCTAATGTGCCGATTAGCCGACCAGCTAATGAGCCAATTTCTTAAGTTCAAGTAGTTCTTTTGCAACTACCTTTTCAATCCAATTCACTCAATATTTCAGTGCTTTCAAATAAATAATCAGTAAAAGGCTTATCCGCTAACCGGATCAATAGTGACACTTCTGACATTCTGTTCCACCGATTTTTTCCACAGTAACACTATCGTATTTATGATTTTTTATATCCTCATGAAATTTTTCGTAAATGCTGTAGAACTTGTTACCATGGCCCTTATCGTCATTAAACTGGACATTGGTAGTACGGTGGCAATTGACACACCATCCCATGCTCAGGTCTGCAAATTGTTGCACTTCATTCATTTTTTGAATCTCACCATGACAGGTTTGACATTGAACGCGGCCAACTTTTACATGCTGGGAATGATTGAAATAAACAAGGTCGGGGAGATTATGAATTTTTACCCACTCGATAGGCTTGCCGGGCTTATCATATGTTTTCGTGGTGGGATTCCAGCCGGCATACTGGTAAAGTTTTTGAATTTCTGCATTGGGATTCACCGACGAACCATCTTCGTGGGTGAGAGGTTTTCCTCCATAATCTTTTACGGCCATATGACAGTTCATGCACACGTTAACTGAAGGAATACTTGCATGCTTGCTATCCTGGGCACCCCCATGACAATACAGGCAGCTTATCTGGTTATCGCCTGCATGCACTTTATGCGAATAATAAATAGGTTGAATTGGCTGATAGCCCTGCTGGCGGCCTAAGCCCATGGCGCCTTGTACAAGAAAATAGCCGCCAAACATAAATAATATGATCACTCCCAGCAACAGGTAGGCCTTATTACGGTAAAAAGGTACGGGAGCATGGGATCTGATCCCATCTTTTTCATCGGTAAGTTTCTTAAGATTGCTGTTTACCTGTACCAGCGTTAAGCCTATAATTGCTAAAATAAGGGTGAGAAGCCCATAGAGTATCGAATTATCAGATTCGCCACCACCCTGCATCGCTGGACCTTCTGGTGTGCCCCCGGGCTTTTCGTATTTATCTGCCCAATTCAGAATGGCATCAATATCATCTTTTTTCAGATCAGGAAAAGCCGTCATTACCACATTGCCAAATTCTGCCTTCAGCTTAATGGCGTAAGGATCGGTGTTAACCATGGCAGTCGTATTCCCTATCCACTTATATACCCAGTCTTTGGACGGTTCTCTTTCCCTTGCACCTTTAAGCGCAGGACCTACATAAGACTCCAAAGGTTTGTGACAACTGGCGCAATTTGCTTTAAATAAAGTTTCACCATCTGCTGCAAATAAAAATTCCGGGAAACAAATTAGAGCAAGAAAAAAAAGTATCGCGATTGTTCCTGTAAAAAGCCTTGTCAGTTGATTCATACACTTACGTGTCTTGATAATGGAAAAAATATCTTGATGGGGCAAAAATAAGGCAGTATGTTGACAAAGTGTTAACATTTTCAATTTTTTTTTATCCTTACCCCGCCTGTGTTTCAGGACTTTTTGATACATCAGGATTGTGATACATTACTAACCACCTGCGAAATAAAGTTATTAGTAATTTGAAAATGCTTAAAGGATTTTAAAGACAAAAATTGCACCTCTGAAAGAAGCAAAACAGGTCAGTTCATCACGGGAAAGTAAGGACTGTGAAACTGGTTTAGCTATTATTGAACTTTATAACCAGCGCTGTTCCAACCGCACGCTTCAGTTGCACACCTTCCCAGGAAGCTATGCATGCGGCATACAGATGGGCGGCGGTTATGAAAAATTATAGCGTTAATTTTCAGGTTCATAGCCTGACCCATTGATTGGATTTTGCAGGGAATGAGTTCCCTTTTTCCCGGAGCATCAAAAAAAGATTTAAGAAGAATTTTGAACGATAAAAAAAAGTCAATGATCAATGACCAAAAGACAGCCACAAAAGTTTTGGAAGACAATAAGAAACAGCAAATTAAACATGTTGCAATTTTTGCATCCGGCGCAGGAAGTAATGCCAAAAAAATAATTGAGCGTTTTGAAAATTCAACGCGGGTGAAAATTGATCTGATCGTTTGTAATAAACCCGGCGCGGGAGTATTGCAAATTGCTGAAGCCGCAAATATCCAGACTTTAATAATCGGAAAAAAAGTTTTTAGTGATACCGGCTATCTCGATGAGTTGAAAAATTATGCAATAGATTTTATCATCCTGGCCGGATTTTTATGGAAGATCCCTTCAGCACTGATCAACGCATATCCATGGAAAATAATTAATATACATCCGGCGCTCCTGCCTTCTTACGGGGGAAAAGGAATGTATGGCAACGCCGTACATGAAGCTGTTCTGCTGGCCAAAGAAAAACAGAGCGGAATTACCGTCCATTATGTGGATGACAAATATGACCATGGAAGGATAATTTTTCAAAAGGCCTGCGAAGTTGTTGAAAATGAAACCGTGGAAAGCCTTGCCCAAAAGGTTCACGAGCTTGAGCATGAATATTATCCAAAACAAATTGAAAATTTACTGGATACATTGTTGTGATTTTAAATCTTACCCGTTAGGGAGCCGCTTGTAGTATACCTGTTTCCAAAATCAGCGTTAAAAAAAAAGCGCGCTGCATTTTCATAAAAGCAATGGCGTAATATTACGGATTATACAAATTTTGAAAAAAAAGCTACTCAGAATTTTTCTTGCTGTGTCACTGTTCCACGTTACAAAAGTTACCGGGCAGGTTACAATATCGGGAACTGTATATGACTCTACAAAACTTTATGTGGTACCCGGCGTGAATGTTTCGAGTTCATCGGGTATCCTTGCCACCACTGATTCACTTGGCGGTTATCACATCAATGTTTCAGAAAATGACTCTGTCAGTTTTTTTTACAGGGGAAAATCGACCGTAAAATTTCCGGTAAAAACCATTGGCAACTATACCGCCTTTGATATTTCCCTGAGGATAAGGGTAAATGCAAAATATAAATTACTGCAGGGAGTTACCGTTTTTGCAGACAATTACCACCGTGACTCGATGGAAAACAGGATGGAATATGCAAAAATTTTCAACCTTGAAAATCCGACGCTGCGGTCTACCTCTGCCCCTGGTGAGCCGGCAGGGCTGGACCTTGATGAGCTTATCAATATATTTAGCTTCAAGAAGAATAAACAGAATATGGCGTTTCAAAAAAGAATGGTTGAAGAAGAACAGGATCATTATGTAGATTACCGCTTTAATACCAAATTAATTCACCGTATTACCCGGCTTAATGGCGACACCCTGGCCAGGTATAAAAAATTGTACAGGCCTTCCTATTCTTTTGTCGTGACCAGTACGCTTGCCCGCTTCTACGAATATATTTTAAATACTTCCTACATTTTCAAGAGGGATGAAGGCATTCAATAAATTCCTGATCATATAAACAGGTACGTCTAATCCGGATTTTTCTCTATATCTTGACTTCACAATCACGCGAATTCGTTTACAGGTGCATCTCTTTATCCTTCACTTAACTAACAAAAAATAAGTAAGCGCTAAAGAAAAACCGGTATCCCGGACATCCTGGTATTTGTGACTAAAAATTATCCCGGGGATTATGAAAAAACTGTTGGTATTTATTTTTGGAATGATGTTCCTCGTTCGCGCCATGACACAGGATTATAAAAAAATTCATGCTGATGCGGTTGTCTGTGATACTCACAATGACATTATCAGTGTTACCATTGAAAAGGGATACCTGTATGACAGTGATCTTTCCGGAAAAACCCACAGTGATCTGGATCGCATGTTAAAAGGTGGTTTGGATGTACAGGTGTTTGCGGTTTTTTGTGAAGGAGATCAGCGCAATCCTTACAACTTTGCCAACCGGGAAATTGATTCTCTATACGAATGGGTACGGCGCAATCCCGGTAAAATGATGCTGGTTACAACGCCCGCCCAGCTACAAGCAGCGGTTAAGCAACATAAGCTGGCTTCCATGCTGGGTGTTGAGGGCGGGCATATGATGGAAGATGATCTCAGCAAGCTGGATAGTTTATATAACCGGGGGGTGCGTTATATGACATTAACCCATAACAACAATACATCCTGGGCAACTTCCGCGCAAAACGAAAGCGATACGTCACAACATTTG
>JBDTLZ010000196.1:0-16511 GCA_039934515.1 Ginsengibacter sp. | reverse complement strand
TAACAGCAGCCGAATTTATTTTATTAGTAATTATTTTTTATTGTCTCCTGGTTGAGATCGGCAAACGTAAAAAAATAAATAAACACTTCTCCATGGTAACAGAACATTATTGTGCCATCGTCGAAAACCCTGATCTAAATAAAGGGATACAGTCAACAGGCAGTATGTTGAAAGCCATAGAACGCTATGAAACGCTGCTAAAAGCTACCAGTGATACTATTTGGGATTGGGACGTGGTGGGCGGCAGGATGAAATATACCGGGAATGTAACTAAGATGCTGGGTTATCAAAATGTGGAAATACTTAATGTGGTTGATTGGTGGAGAGAAAGCATTCATCCGGATGACTTCGATACAGTTTTTTCAACCTTGTCTGAAGTCTTCAAAAACAAGTTGGAAACTATCCAGATGGAATATCGGTTTCGTTGTGCTGACGGCGTTTACAAGGATGTTTACGACAGGGGGTTTGTTACTTATGATAAAAATCAAAAGGTGACCCGGTTGGTCGGTGTGATGCAGGATATTACCTATCGGAAAAATGAAGAAAATGGAATCCGTAAAGCGATACATACCGCCCGTGAGCAGGAACGTTCCAATATTGGATTAGAACTTCATGACAATGTGAACCAGATATTAGCCAGTACACTACTAACACTTGGCATGGCAAAAAATAAACTCATTGACCGGGAAAAAATGGTGGAGCTCATCGATATCAGCAAGGATTATATAACCAACGCAATTGATGAATTGAGAAGGCTTTCGCATGAACTTGTTCCTGCTACATTCAATGATAATAACCTGAAAAATGTTTTTGAAAGCCTGTTAACAGATATCAATTTAAATAACGAATTTGCAATTAACTTTTATTTTGATGAAGCAGTTCATGACATGGTGCCAGATGATATACAGATCAATTTATACAGGATACTGCAGGAGCAGGTGAAAAATATCGTTACCTATTCCTGTGCAACTAAAATAGAAATAGGCGTCACGTTAAAAGAAAACGTCGTAAAGATGCGGACCTTTGATAATGGAAAAGGCTTTGACACACGGCGTATAAAAAGAGGGATCGGGCTCAGCAATATGAAAAAAAGAGTCGATACATTTTCAGGCAAACTTCATTTGAATTCATCTCCCGGTACCGGCTGCGAGATCATCGTTGAAATTCCCGCAGAATCTTAGAAATAATGTTATCGCTCAATGGTTTGGCAATTGCTGAATAGCCTGCCTAAGCAGGGAATATGTAATACTGATCAATCTCTTTAATTCCGCACACTGTTACTTATTCTTTAGTTCATTTTTATATACTACGCCATTTTTCATCACAA
The DNA here is from genome assembly GCA_039934515.1 of Ginsengibacter sp. Taxonomy (GTDB): domain Bacteria; phylum Bacteroidota; class Bacteroidia; order Chitinophagales; family Chitinophagaceae; genus Ginsengibacter. Next base: position 15,184 of record JBDTLZ010000196.1, on the reverse strand, counting down.
ATTTCACGTGCTCAAGAACCGTGATGGTCGTGAGTGGATCCCCGTCAACGGCGATAATATCCGCCCACTTTCCTTTGGTAAGCGAACCGGTTTTGTTTTCCCACCCAAGAAGATCGGCTGCGTTGATTGTGGCTGCTTGTATAGCCTGCATCGTTGTAAGTCCGTATTTTACCATATAAAAAAATTGTTTCCCATTCCATCCGTGTGGGTAAACACCGGCATCAGTGCCAAAGGTGATTTTAACTCCGGCTTTTACTGCTTTTGCAAAATTTTCGCGCTGCTGTCTTCCAACCAGTTTTTCTTTATTTATTATTTTATCAGGATAGCCGAGTTTGCTGTATTCGCTCAATATATAATCATCGTTATAAATATCGGCGTCAAGATAAGTGCCGTGCTGTTTCATTAGCTGAATGCCCTCATCATCAAGAAGGCTGCCATGCTCAATCGACGCAACCCCGGCTTTTACGGCCATCTTGATCGCCTCGGTACCATGAGCATGTGCACAGGTTTTCTTACCCCAAAGTTTTGCTTCGTCAACAATTGCATTCATTTCTTCCTGTGTAAATTGTGGATTTCCCACACTTTCTTCCTCAGTAAGAACGCCGGCGCTCGCTCCAAACTTAATAACATCGGCTCCATACTTGATATTATACCTCACCTGTTTCCTCAGTTCGTCCACGCCATCCGCGACACCACTCATTTCTTTGGGTATTTTCCAGTCGAGATAAGGAGAAAAGCCATTAAGATCTCCGTGGCTGCCCGTGGACCCGATATAAAGTGTAGCCACTTCCATACGTGGCCCTTCTATATCTCCCCGATTGATGGCATTTCGAAGAGCGACGTCAACAAAATTTGCAGCTCCCACATCACGGCAGCTTGTAAAACCAGCTTCCAGGGTACGTTTGGCATATATATGTGCAATTATGGCCTGATCTATAGCGGTTGTACGAAAAATATCACCATAATAGTCGCCGCTGGGTTGCTCAGTCAGGTGTGTATGGCAGTCGAATAAACCCGGGAGTACCGTTGCATTGCTGAGATCGAACACCTCTGCATTGGCAGGTATCGTTAAGGAGGGGCCAATATCGGTAATAACATTGCTGTCGAGCAATATTACCTGGTTATTCAGAACCCTGCCATTTACGACATCAATTAATTTTCCGGCTTTAATCGCTTTGATACCGGATTGGGCGTTTACAATGGTACTTGCCAGCAGCAATGCTGCTACGAGCCTAAACCCTTTTTTCATGAATAAATCAGTTTAATGTAAAAAAGATAGATAAATAGAAGCCGGGAAGTCTGTACCAGGAAAGTAGAAAATTCCCGTTATAGCAGAACCGCAGGCTGGCGGAATATTAAATTTTGACCGGGTCTGGTTACTTGGTTTTAAATGCATATCCGGTTATTTGGCAATTTCCGATGAAATTCACCTTTTATTTTGGCGTTAAAATAAAGATGCAATAATAGGGAAACACATGCAACGGTTTCGAAATTATTTGCGTCATAAAAAAGAAGCGCCGCGCAAAGCGGGTATTTTCGAGGCAATCAAATTTTAATTTCAAACAATTTTCTCATAGGATGTTGGCACATCCGGGTGGACCTCAATTCCACCCTTTTTTTTTAATATTTCCAGCGAACGGGTGCATTTCAAATTCCTCCTGCGTTTATGACGCAACAAAAGCGGCATACACAATCTTTTAAAAATAAATGTGTTGAAGGGGGTGTATCTATAATTTTCGCAACACTCAAATCATTAAATTTATCCAATAGCTAATAACGCTCAATATTAAGAAGAGTTGTTCCCCTTTAGGGGTTAGGGGCAAGAGCGACAAATTGGAATGCACCCCAGCGAACAGCCCATTGAATTTTTTATTTTTGTATTTGTAAATACCCGAACAGTTTTTAGGCAACTTAACGTTCATCAGCAGATGGGCCATACATTCCGGGCACTGCCACATCAATGAGGCGGAGGTATACACTTAATTGACCACGATGATGGTAAATATGGTTGTAAGCGAAGTTTCTCAGCATTACCTTTTTCGGGAGTTGAAATAATACATTTTCGCCACGCCTCGATGTCCATAGTGAATTAAGGCTTTCATCAGAGGCTGCCTCAAGCAAACTTGCAGCAGCTGCGAGGCGTTCGTCAAATAATTGTAAAATCGCTCCGGTACTTTCCCTGGATTCCCGGTTAAAAATTGTTGTGGCAAAATCAAATTCATCGGCGCTTATTATTCTTTCAAACCATATCGGTAAGTCAGCGATGTGGGTAGCGAGTCTTCCGATCGTCATAGATTTTTCATGAGGACGCCAACCAAGTTTATCGGTGGGAACTCTTTCTATCATCTTCCTGGTATTGACGGCTTCATGTTTTAATTCGGCGGTCAGCGCAATATTAATTGACATAAGATAAGCGTTGAATGAGGGGCTAAATTATAGAAATCTAATTATAATTAATCAATCCCCGTAAGTGAGACCTTCATTTGGGTACTTCTTAATAGCTTTAATATGGGCTTTTATGATAATACTTTCATTTCAATAATGACACCACTGTAATTTTTTAGCACTGGATATATTGCCCCGAACCCGGTGCGGTAAAGAACATTCTATGGAAAAGCCAATTTATTTTTTTATCCTGCCCAGGCAAACTTACCGGTGTACAATCACGATCTTCTGCGTACGTGCTTCACCGTTATTAAGGGTTTTCAATATATAGGTTCCGTTTGGAAATCCGCTGGTATTTATATCTTCGGCAGTGGTGCTCATGATTAACGAAGTCAACTGTCTCCCCGCGGCATCATATACCATTACCTGTGTTTTCCCCGAGCTGCCAGCGGGAACAGTTATGGACAGGTAATTATTCGCAGGGTTCGGAAGAACAACGACACCGCCGGAAGTATTTTTATTACGCAATAACACAATATTGCTATAAATATAGACTCCATCGGCATCAGTTTCTTTGATGCGATAGTACAGGTTTCCTATAGGTATGTTGTTGTGCAAAAACCGGTACTTACTTTGATGGGCATTAGTGATATGTAACCTGCCTATGCCGTTCCAGTTCCGTCCGTCGGCACTATACTCCACCTCAAATCTATCTGAGATGATTGTTGGGATGGCGACGGCCCATTGAACCCCGGCAGTGGTTTTATCAACAAATGAGGCGGTGATATTTATAAAGTGTACCGGCAAGGTGGCAAAGTTGAAAGGCGTCGGAATGTTCTCACCAGGCTCCCCCGGATTACCATTGTTATTGGGATCTACCGCATCCGGGGCACCATTATTGGAAGAATCCGATACATTTATAAAACTTAATGTGCCGGAACTCCCAATTGTTGCCGTTCCTATTGCCGAATTCGGGTATGAGGCCATCGCATTAAGGTTTGTAACGCGGAAGCCTAAACGAAGTTTTACAAAATAATCTGAACTGGCCGGGATCTGGTTCGCGAGATTTTGGCCAGGTGATAACAATTCACTGTCTGAGTTGCCATTGTAAGCAGGGTTTAATACAAGGTTGGCGGTATTGGCACCGGTTAAAAAGCCGACTGATATATCAGACACGTTTTGAGCTCCGAAAACGGCGGCCAGGTTATCGGAAACATTGATATTATTAAGTGCTACATTACCGAGATTTTTAACATAGATCTCATAGGTAAGATCTGCAGTATTGTCATTTATTTTTGCCGCATTCAATAATCTTTTCGTCACTCCAATCGAAGGAGTAATGCTCGTATTATCAATCGGCAACAACCCATTCTGGAAATTTGTTGCGGTATCCATAATATTACGGCTGATATCATATTTATAATAGTAACAGGTTCCTGAAAAATTGGTACCGGTAATTTCGAGTTGCCCGTTAAGATAAGCAATACCAAAGCAGCTTTGGGGCAATGTGTCCAGAAAAACAGCGGTTGCATTCGTGGTAGTACTGCTGTAATTCTTAATTTCATACAGCCGCGAGGGAAAACTTCCGAGAGTTGCAAACATACGGCCATTGGGTAGAATAGTAAAGTCCCCACTGGAAATGCTTGTGGGAAAATGCCCGGCCGGGAACTGTACGAGCCGCGTGTTTATTACATTACCGGTGTTTACATCAAACCTGTCCATATTGCACTGGCCAACGGTATCATTGTAGTGCGAAAATGACCAAAGGTCACCATTATTATCAAATTCAAAGTTGTTGGAAATATAGCTGTAAGCATAGTCAGGTATGCTATCTATTGTAGCGGGACACGAAATATTAGCTGGCAGCCCCATATCCAGCACCCATATTTTTGTATCGATGCCGCTGCGTATATCAGCCACATATACCTTATTATTTTTTGGATTGTAGGCCACGAAAACTGCAAAGATATCAGGAAGCTGCTTCGCGAGGCTACAGTTAATTAATTGTGATGGTGAAAGACTGAGGGGATCTTTGATAAAAGAAAAAGCCGGGATCCCTGAGCCTGTGCAGGAGCCGGTACCAAAATTAACCAGTAAGGAATTTTGTGCAGTACTTGTATGACTTATAGTATACAAAACTATTGAAGCAGTTAATTGACAGATAATTTTTTTCATCACCGCGGTGTATTTTTTTACTGGTACGGAAAAATTTTGTAAGGAAAAAGTGCGGTCTTATCTGGTGAAATGTTGGATCGTATAGCGTACTGTAATTTGAGGGTTAAAAAAAACAGTAACTTATGAGGCTGTAAATATAATAATTACTACCCACATTTTATAGAAAAAGGCCGTTATTTGTGCCGGCATGTTCACAGATAATATTTTCTTTGCGTGTGTTATAGGAACAAGCACCTTTTTTACAGCAACACTTAACTCCCGGTTTAATACTTTGCAAGACTGATCAAATGGTTTGGATGTATTCTCCGATATTTATAGCTATTAAAGCGATCTTTTATGCCGGTGCCGCATAAGGCAGTTCTCAAAAGTATCGTATGTCAAGCAACGTTTGTCGAAAATAAGCTGTCAACATTATAAAAGCTCTATGAAGTACTTACTTATAGCAATAACTTTATTCGGTATTGGCTGTGCCAAGGATAAATCCTGTGAAAATTGCCAGGATAATAATAAGGATCCTTATAAAAATGCAACGGTTGTTTTCGGGGGGCCTGTTGCAACCGATGGCTGCGGATGGTTAATAAAAATTGATGCCACTCATACCTATCACCCGGATGCATTGAATGTTGCTTTTCAGCAGGACCAGTTGCCGGTAAAGATTGATTATGAATTGACAACCGATCAATTTATTTGCGGGGTTGCAGGTTTACACATAACCACTATCCACGTCAAGGATATTAAGCTTTAACAAGTATAATCTTCGTTAAAGAATTAAAACTGATATCAGCTTTACCTTTCCAAAACATCGCACGCCTGATAAAAACCAATGAATTTTAGAAATTGTTGCTATTCACTTTTTCATTGGATAAAGGGTTTACCTGGTAGGTAAGTATTTTACCGTTTTTTAGCACTTCAACTATGCGGTATCCATTATATACTGTACCCCAGCTTCCCCCAATGTGGGCGTCAAAAAAATAATATTTACCATTATTTTCTTTTACATCATCCATGTCATGGTCGTGGCCATGAAAAACCGCTTTTAAATTATCCTGGTTATTAAATAACTCCACAATTTCAGGACAGGGAAGCCCATTTTTAGTCCAGTTGAATGGAGTAATGTGCATGAAGACAAATACGTGCTTTTTAGAAGCAAATTGTTGTAGCTGAAATTTTGTCCATTCAACATCAGCACAAATATATTTTCCTGTCGCATCGGCTGTGTTCAAGACAAGGAATCCAACATCCTTGTTTTCAAATGAATGGTGCCATAACATATTCCAGGTGTCTTTCCAATTGGCTTCATCGGCTTGATCATGGTTGCCGTGTGAAACATAATAAGGCATTTCCAGCTGGTCCCATTTTTTTTTGACAATGGGTAAAAAGGAAACATTATTATGAAAAAGGTCTCCATTTATTACAGTAAAATCAATTCCGCGGCCGTGTTTTTCAGCATTGATCCATTGAATCATCTGGTCGTGTTGCAGGTCATATTTTGTACCATCCTGGCCATAATGGCCATCCGAAGCGATCGCAAAACGCATGGACACCTTATTCGCCGGCGAAAGATTATCGACATCACCGGTAAACGATTGCAAAGGATGTCCGGCACTTATCACAAAAGCGCCTTTTAAACTTAATTGTATAAACTTTCGTCGGTTGACTGCCATCGATGGTGATTTAAGGAAGATGGAATTTTGGTCCACACCGTACACTAATTTATCATGGACGGCTATATAAAAAGCGTTGTAAAAATAGTCATCAATTTCAATTCTATGCCTTGTTTACAATAAAAAAATAATGCAACCATAAATAATATTCACCCGGTATCCTGACATAAAATTTACTAGCTTAGATAAAATTTTTTAATATGACAACAATAGAAATTGCCAATCGCCTGGTGCAACTTTGTCAAAAAGGTGATTTTCATACAGCCCTTGCCGAATTATTTTCGGAAGAGGCGACAAGTATCGAACCCTATGCCTCTCCTGCTTTTGAAAAGGAAACAAAAGGCCTTAATGCGATCAGGGAAAAGGGAGAAAAATGGAATGCGATGGTAAAAGAAGTGCACAGCATTACCGTTTCTGACCCTCTGATCGCCAACAATTCATTTTGCTGTACCATGAGACTGGATGTTACGATGAAAGAAGGCGGGCCTATGGACATGACAGAACTTTGCGTTTACGAGGTTAAAGATGGCAAAATTGTTTCTGAACAATTCTTTGTTTAATGCTTCAATTTTATTTGAAGAGGTAGCCTGTGCCGGCTAAAATAAAACATGCTGTTAATGCCGGTACCGGTGTCCTCGTTATCGCCACCTTTGGATTATCCCTGGTAGTACTTACAACATATTGAATACAACCTAATTTTTGCCTGATTTCTTATCATCAAAACAGGTCCACGTATAAGGGGTATATTATTGCGGTATTTTGCCCGCCAGGCGTATTCGGGGTGGCGTTTATAAAGCCAGGACCAATAAAATCTTCCACGTACAGAGGCCCCATGTGTGCCCTTGGTTTTGTATTTTTTGCAAGATCGGCATTAGTTACTTTACCCGGTGCTGTTCCCATAAGATAGTATGATGGCAGATACGACCCGGCGCATCCATATTTATCTTCATCAATATGCCCGCAAATAACCTGTTTGTTGTTCGCTATTATATTATGGCAGATTTCCTAATGAACGGCTTCAATTTGTTTACACAGTACTACATCAATTTTTCCTTTGAGATCGGTAACCAATTTTCCTATGCGAAGTTTTTCGCATTAGGCGAATTGGACCTGTAGCTGCAATTGTAAAGATTGTTTCGTCGGCTGTTGATGGTTGTTGGCAAAGTGGAATGCATTTAATTTATTTGGCAGAAAGATTTTCTTACATAATATCCTGAATTTTCGGAAATTTTTGCGCATGCTGAACTGGATTTTGAAAAGTATTCCCGGTTAATATATTACAATTAAGAGGTGATACTTTATCTGTGCAGGTCTCTATTTAGGATTTATTAATTATCGCTTTATTCCTGTTGAACTATAAACGGGCACACAATTAATAAAATTCAAAACGTAAATTCTATCCACACTTTCCAATTTTTATCCTGTTGCGGGGGGGCAATCCAAATTGTCGCAACACTCAAATCATTAAATTTATCCAATAGCTAATAACGCTCAATATTAAGAAGAGTTGTTCCCCTTTAGGGGCTAGGGGCAAGAGCGACAAATTGGAATGCACCTGTTGCGGATTAAGCCTTTTTTATTAATTTAGCTATTCCAAATCCTCTAAAAAGCCCTGTATCTCTCCCTGTAAAAATTTCATAATTATTTAAATATCTGTGCCCTGGTTACATGTTAAGTTTTCGTTGACGATACAGCGGTTTGCTTCGATGTATTCGAAAAAACCGGGAAACCTAAAACGGAATAAAGCTTCGGTCTAAAACAGATAATATGAGTAATTTTCCCATCCTTGACCTGGTAGTAGGAATTATATTCGTGTACTTCCTGCTAAGCATTATCAGTAGTTCGGGTGTTGAAATGATCATGACTGGAATGAAAGCAAGGGCCACATTGCTCGAAGACTGGCTCTTCAGGATTTTTGATAAAACCATGACACAGCCTGATGGCACAAAGCTTTCTCTTGGTCGGGCCATAATGGATCATTGCTCAATTACGGCACTGTCAGATGCAGGTAAGTCTACCTCTTATATTGATTCAAAAAACTTTACGTCGGCTTTACTGGAGAAAATTACTTTTGACGCTTTGAACCCAACGAACGTTGCAAAGGATATCGATGAACTTATAGCTGCATTAGACAAAACTTCCCTGCTTTCAACAGAATTTCAAAGGGTATTACTTACCTATGCCAATGAAGCCAAAGATACCTACAGGTTTGTAACCGAAAAAACGGAAAGTGAAATTGAATTGTTCAGGAGAAAGATTGAAAATTGGTTTGATTCTTCAATGGAGCGGCTTACGGGAACACTAAAGAAAAAATACTCACGGCCCTCCACATTTGTTGTTGCTGTTATCGTTACAGTATCACTTAATGCCGATAGTATTGCATTAGCTAAATATCTCTACAACAATCCCGAGGCCCGTACAAAAATTGCCATGCAGGCTTACGATGCAACAAAGGATACGGTGTTAATACAACAAATACAGCAATTGAAAACAAATAAGGATACATCGTCAGGAGACGCTATAAGTCTTACCGGGTTGAAAAGCACGATGCTCAAAAAAATGGCCGAGATCGATAAGGCAAAGCAGGGTTTGAACGATGTAATGCCACTTACCTGGAAGGCCGGAGAACTAACAAACTCAAATGGTAAATTCTCCTTTCTGTTACTTTTTTCAAAAATTACCGGGCTCCTGGCAACGATTCTTGCAATTATGATGGGCGCGCCTTTTTGGTTCGACGTGTTAAATAAAGTTTCCAATTTAAGAAGCACAGGAAATAAGCCGGCGGAAAGTAAAAAAAACAGTAATACCTAACGCAGCATGGCTGAATAAACTTAAAAAAGTAAGCACCGGGCAGCCGAAAACGGATAACAGAGTAGGCAGTAAAAATAGTATTATGAGAAAAAGTTTTTTAGTTAGCGGTCTGCCAATGATTTTTTTATTCAGCTGTGCAGTTCTATCCGACAGCCAGCGGAAAAATATAAACACATTTGCCACCGTTGCTAAAAATTACACAAACTTTCCGGGCGCAGCAGTTAAAAAGAGCCAGCAATTGCATTATAATAATGATGTATTGGAAGCTTCTGCTATACCTGATTCTACTCAAATAATCCGTTCTCTTACAAAGGCAAAAACGGAATTTGAAAAAGGTATTGTGTTTTCAAATAAAATGAACTTGTCCCTTAAGCTAATTCAAAAATACGCGGCACTGCTGGCTCAGCTGAGTTCAGACAGTTATGTCGATGAACTTGGTAAGAATGCAAGGGAGCTTTCCGGAGAGCTAAACAACGCAGTTGATTTATTTAATGCACAGCTATCCACAAAAATTCCTGATAAAGTAGGTAAAGGAATATCACAGATAATTACAATTATTGGTGGCAGAATTATTCAAAACAAGCAATCAAAGGCGCTAAAGATGTTCATACCTATAGCTGATACATTAATTCAATTAACCACCGTAAACCTCGTAAGTGCATTGGACGGAGATCTGAAGCCTTTAATAGAGAGTTATAAAGAGACGTTTCAGTCAGATTTTAAGGCGATAATATTTGATCACGCCGACAAGGTTGATTATAATATGTTGCGTTTTTATATTAAATCAAATGAAGATTTTGCAGACGTTGAGTCTTTTCGTAAGAGATGTATCAGGGCAGCAGAGAATATGGCTGCTTCCCACAACGAATTAAAAGATAATATAGCCAGGAAGAAAACCCTTACAGAACTTCTTGTCAACACAAAAGCGTTTATTGCTGATGTGAAAGAACTGTATGCGATAGTTAATAAATTTTCCAACGACTAATAAAATATTTTATGACCAATACAACACTGGGTGCATTAAAACAGGTAAGAGAGGCGAAAACGATTGTATTAAGTAAGTTGAGCGATACAACCTTGCCGCGTGATGCAAAACATATTTTGGGGGAAGTGTTAATCAACCTGCAGGAGCAGGAAAATACCTTAATAAATTTTACCCTTCAGGAGATGGTAGATAAAGTAAATGCAACCAATGATGAGTTGAAAGATTTGATTGGGCAAATGAACGACACTTCGCTGCACTTATCAGCTATTGCTAATACAATTAAAAAGATTTCAGGTGTTTTGGGAACCCTTACCGAAATAACCACCAAGGCTTTGGATGCCGGATTATTGGGTTAATAGTATTCTTAAAACCTCCTCCTTTGAGGATAGTTATATTGAGTAAGGTTAGTTTCAAAAACAATTCCAAATGGATTATTAAAACGAAGGAAATAAATTTAAAAAATATTAAATCACATCATCATGGAATCTATTTCAGCAAAATTATATTCACACGATCAATATAAAAAAGATGAGCATACAAACCTCATCTTTGAATTGACCAATCACACCAAACTGCCTTTGCACGTTTTAAAATGGAACACGCCTCTCGAGGGGCTAAAAAGCGATTGCCTGGCTGTAAGTAAAAATGGCAGGAGGATCAGCTATGACGGCCTGCTAATCAAACGTGGCCAGCCACGGCCTGAGGATTTTGTAGCATTGCAGCCAGGTCAATCCGCGAGCAGTAAAATTAACGTGGGAGCGGCTTATAACATTGCAAGTGCCGGTAAGATAAAGGTTGATTATAACCCGGAAAAACTTACGCTTCTTAATGAACAGCCTACAGGTGATTCCCTGGCAAAGTCGTTACCAGCGGGTGTTGCAAAAAAGGTACAAAAGAAGATTGAGACCAAGCCTGCATCTTTTACGATCAGGGGCGGCACCAAGCAGCAACTCCCGATCGGCGCTCAACTCCGGCAAGCGGATCAAAAGAAAGAAGCAATGGCCAAAAAAAAGCCAAAGCCGGTAGTTGGACTTATGCCTTGTGTTTTTAAAGGGGGAACATCGGATCAACAGGACATTGTAAACAAAGCTCATCAAAATGGCTATGATCTTACTTTAAACGTCCTTAAGGAGATGGCCAATAATTCTGAATACAAATTATGGTTTGGTAAGTATTCCGGTTCCCGTTTCAAAAAAGTTAAAAACGATTACAAAAAGATCCGGGCCGAATTTGAGGCTAAGCAATTCACTTATGACCTCACCAGCCAGGGTTGCGATACCGGCGTATTTGCATATACTTACAAAGGAGGCACTACTATTTGGCTTTGCGATGGATTTTGGCAGGCGCCGGATACCGGTACTGACTCCAGGGCCGGTACGCTTGTTCACGAGCGCAGCCATGCCTCGGCATTTACAGATGATATTGTTTATGGCCAGGAAGGGTGTAAGAAGCTTGCCATTTCTGCCCCTGCGCAAGCTGTTAACAATGCAGATACGCATGAGTATTTTGCAAAGGGTTGATGGAACTGGTGAACGATCTACCTCCATTTTAAAGGTCACCTGGTGCCGGTACGTATCTATATATTGAAAGGCTTTTGAATAAATTCTGATAACATTAATAACACAGCAGCCGGTTTGTAAAGCGGTAATTCTGAAATTATTCCTTAAACAAACTACCCTAACGCAACTTCTATTTCATTAATACAAATATTTAAAAGCATTTGAATGGGCGTAATGATACAGGCTTTTTACTGGGATTGCCCAAAGCTTGAAGAAAAAGAATTTCAGTGGTGGAATTTTCTGGTGGAAAAAACACAGGAGTTAAGTGATGTAGGTTTCACAGCCTTATGGCTACCACCGTTCTGCAAGGCTGGTAACCTTGGTGGCATGTCGATGGGCTATGACCCTTATGATTATTACGATCTTGGTGACATTGATCAAAAAGGTTCTGTGCCCACTTGGTTTGGATCACGGGCCGGGTTGGAAAATCTTATCAAAGAAATACATGAAAAGGGAATGCAGGTGTATGCCGACCTGGTCTTGAACCAAACCAATGGTGCCGATGAGCAGGAAATTAATTTGTTTGATGGGCAAAGAAGGTGGACAAAATACAATCCTGGCAGCGGGAAATTTGCCCGCGACTGGAAGTGCTATCATCCTTCTTATTTCGAAAGGTGGGATGATGAGGATTTTGAAGGTATGCCGGATCTTTGCCACCGCAATCCGTACGTGTATTCGGAACTTACAGAATATGCCCGTTGGCTTATCGAAGAGATTAATATTGACGGTTTGAGGTATGATTTTGTGAAAGGATATGGGGCATGGATCATTAACGCGATCCTTGAAAGGTTGTATAACAAAAATGGACAAATTAGTTTTTCACCTTTTGGTGTGGGAGAGTACTGGGATTCTAACGTAAATATTTCTGAATGGCTAAGAGAGACAAATGCTTTCACTGATAACCCTGTGACTGCTTTTGATTTTCCCTTGCGTGGCAGACTAAAAGATCTTTGCCAGTCGTATGGTTTCAGTTTGAAGACGCTTACAGAAAGAGGCACACTGGTAACAGATGGCCTGTCCCGTTGGGCTGTAACATTTGTAGAAAATCATGATATTGTCCGCACGGATCCTGTTGTAAGCGATAAAATGCTGGCCTACGCATACATACTTACTCATGAAGGATACCCATGTGTGTTTTGGCAGGATTATTTTAATTGGGGCCTGGGCCAGGAGGGTAGCTGTAGTGGTATTGCAGCATTGGTGAAAGTTCATGAACAGTATGCCGGTGGCGAGACCCACATTTTATACTGCGACGACGATCTCTATATCATGCAAAGAAGGGGTAGCGGTGCACAGCAAGGGTTGGTTTTTGTTTTGAATAATGCGTCACGATGGAACGGCCGGTTGGTAGAAACGCAGTGGGCCGGTACGAAGTTTACGCCGGCTGCGTGGCGTGGTAAAGACAACCAGGATACACCTTCAGAGACATGGACCGACGGGGTAGGGAGTTCCGAATTCTGGGCACCACCAAGGGGTTATGCGGTGTATACGCCACAGTTACACAGTTAATGCATACAGATACATATTTTGAGGTAGGTCACTATGAAAAAATGCAAGATGATTACATGAATTTTAGTTATGATCCGATGGCTATCGGAATACAATTATTACACTAATTACAATTATTTCGTAGTAATTCGTTTAGTAAATAATATTGCGGCAAAACATGGTTAACCCGGCATTAGTCTATCGTTTTTATTGTTGTGGCAATAAATAGTTTATCGTTTACAATGCCGGTTGCAGTTATTATCTTTCCAAGCAATTTATTTAATTCCTGGTCGTAAAATGGATTTCCACCAAGGCGTCTTAATTGAAAAACGCCAACGGGTGTTTCAAAATAAATTGCCTCATGTTCGCTTTTAGAACCGATTCCAAATTTTTTTTGAATAACCTTGCCTGTCAATTCTACGCGGCCATCGCTGGCATTTTTTAATTTATCTGCTTTCATAAACTTTCCATCCAAGGATTTGAGACGAATTTTCTTTTACAACAAGTATCCTGATATGTTTAATTTTCTTCATTGGGTTTTGTACGTAAGTATGGTATTTCACATTATTGCCTCCAAATTTTTTCTGCAGGCCCATAAAACCTGTAGCTTTTGGCTTTACTGAATATACTGCTTTTTTATCGTCACGGTTAAATTTATTAGCCTGTAAGATGTCATCAGCGTTCATTGTTTTATTATTTGAAAGAGGCAGTTTAGTTGTAAGCGGGCTGGCATTTTGAAGTTTTTTTGTCACTCCTATACTTCCCGCAAGGGTAATGCCCTTCATGAAAAGATTTTTCCTGCTATTGGCTATGGCGGTTCCTACACTGAGCGAAACGACTTCAGCTTCTTCGCATTCGGCAGGCTGTACAGAAGGGTCTCCCAATAAATAAAACTGGGCAATAGTCTTTAATTCAAAGGGGTCAAGATCAGGCCCTACTTCGGTTAAAAACCGCTGGCGGGCCTCTAAAAAAGCACGGCCGGTAGAACTACCTGTTAAAATATTTTTAATAAAGAACTGTGTAATAAGATCAGCAAGGCCTTGCGAATCAGCGGGGCCATATGCTATGGTGCTGCTTCCTAAAAATGCAATAGCATCATTGGCCAGGTAGTTTGTGCCGATCCCTTGCTGGGGCAGTCCCTGTTGCTTCGGATCGAAAAGCTGCGCCCCATAACAGCATTCTGATGCTACAATAGTTCCCGGGGCTATATTGTTGGAAAGATTGGAAGATTGCAACGCTTCAGGATATTGATTTCCTTTTTGTCCGTAAAATGAAAGATCGAAGCTGGCCCCATGGCAATTGTAAAAATGCGTAAGCGGTGACAATTCACGTTTTGAATAAGGAGTGTAACTTTTAGGTATTTTTCCATGCGGTGCTGAAGTCATTTTAGTACTTTGCCCGAAGATGCTTTGTAAGCTCAACTCAGTTGATTTTTTCCATACAAGGGCTGTTACAGAAAAATAGTTATAATATTTTTCAACACTCAATGGCATATGATTGATGCTATTGGTAATCACTTTTTGCAGGTAGGTAATGTCGTCCTGCTTACCCATGATATCGGGGATGCGGCCTACCACCCTTGTGGGTCCCGTAAAGTTGGTGATGTTTTTACTATAAGGCATATCACACGCATAAGGCAGATCCGATTCAACAGTGGCATCTTCATCTTCCGCAGGATTGTCGATTAGCTGGAATGGTACAATATCGGAAGCTCCCAGGATTACAATGTAGGCAGGAGTATATTTTTTATAAAGGTCGTCTACAACACGCTTATATTCCTTTGCGGCATCGGTGTTTATTTTTTTTACGCCAGCGCTTTTTAAGGAGGCTGCATTATCAACAAAAGCCACCCGCGTATCGAGGCCTTTCTTTTTATCTGCGGCCTGCATTTGTTTCAAAAGGCTGTTGATTTTTGAAAGTTTTTTGCCGTATTTCCATTCAAGTTTGCTCTTGTTCGTAACTATTAATTTAACTGGTTTCATGGTTTTAATTTGGTGGAATGAAGAAATTAAAAAAATATTTCAATAGTAAACATTTCCTTTTCGACTACTCTTAATAGTTGTTCAAGTGCAGGATCAATAAGTTCGGATAGGGCGAATAAAATTATAGCTGATATT
>JBDTLZ010000195.1:0-36596 GCA_039934515.1 Ginsengibacter sp. | reverse complement strand
GATTTTTTTTGGCAAATATTACCACGTCCAGGCGGTTATAATAACAATACCCAACACAAGTCCGGAAATAATAATTGCAATGGTAAGGGCGCAGTTTTGGGTGATCCCGGTTTTCTACAGCATATAGAGGTATGGGTTTTAATTTTGAGTTTGCCAAAATACCAACCTTAATTTTCAAAAATAAATTTTATTCCGTCTCCCTTTATGGCCATGAATTTTAGACATAAATAAAGCTGAAAATTAACCCGGCAAGTTCCGTAAAAGACTGCCAGCCCTTCCCAATAGTTCATAATAATCCCTCAATCATGATTACAGGCTTTTGTGCTGAATTGGCAACCAACCTACCCGACCGGGAAAAAGACGGTACAAAATACGGGGAAAACACGCTTTTTTAAAGTCGCATTTCTTTGCAATTTTGATTATTGAATTTATGGAAAATGACATAGCACACCTTGGATGTGCTTGTCAAAACAGGTGGGGTTTTTTGGGGGTACACAGTATTTTGAGTATATAAGAAAATTCACAAATGGCCGTTGACCGGGGAGTTTCAAGCGATGTATACCTTAAGTATTATTTGCGTTTTTATCTCTGCAACACAACAGCTGGCCAAATAAATGATACCTTATTAGCCGCAGGAATTACTGGCAAATTATTTTACCGACTTTACTAATTTGTTAAGTAGCGGGGTCCGGCGGCTAGATTTTTTTTCTCATGTCAAGCAATCGTAACGGCCTGCATTTTTATGTGGGCTTCTTTTTTTGTGCCGTTGAAACTTCCAGTATTTTTCTGGCTTTTATCAACCTATATACCCAATAACCCACGGAAAAAATAACCAAAGCCTGAAAACAGCCGGGAAGCACGATCGTGATCATAAAACATTACTAAAATCGATTCCCGGCCTTGACACCAGACGAAATACCTGAAAAAGCTTTCCCTTAAAAATCAGGAAGCGGGCAATACGGGTATACCTCCCTACTGAATGGCTTAGAAAACAATATGGAGTAAAGAACTTTTTTTATATTGTACCCTGATCCGGGACGGACGATTGCAATTAAGAACTTTTACTCTAAATATGTAGCCATGGACCAACAGTACCTGCTCATCGGTATTATACTCTTTATGGCAATTCTTTGGATACTCTCAGAAATTATTAAAAGCAACCAACCCGTCCAGGAATATCCTGGTACTGGAATCAAAATTAAAATTACTCATCTAAATAACCATTAAAATGGGTGTAACACAAAAAGATGTGGACGATGTGATCAATAATGACGGCGAATCCGTTCTTAAAACAAGACACGACAGAACATAAAATACTTAAGATAAATTAATGTACCTGCAACAAACCGGTAATCCGGGTTTAACTTTTGCAATTGGTTCTGGAGTGACAAAAGTTATTGATAAAAAATAAATAGAGTGACCGGAAATATATTAACTATGAATAAATCACCTATCCCCGTTTAAAAACACAAAAATGGCGACCCCTGCTTACGAATCAAACAACCACAATTCTAATAACCCGGTCTATGCCAAACACCGTTCAAAAAAACGTTCAAGGCATAAAAAAAGAAGATCGCTCATCTCCCGGTTTTTTAAATGGGCATCCCTAAACCCGGGAAAGCTCATTGGTATTTTATGCGCCTGTGTAATAATCTACGTCTCCATTTTGTTCTATAGATATTATAAGGAGCAGCGGGCACTTAATAAAAATCACGCTTCCCAGGTTGATTAAAAATTAAGTTACGGATGATTGGGGTTTATGATGTAATATAGCCGGGCTATTATTATACTATATATTATAGTAGCCGATACATTCTTTCATGATGAAATAACCAGGATTGAAACAATAATGCTTAAGATTATCAGCACACCAATTATCCTGTCATTGCTAATTTGCATTTTTCCATTTCTTTTCATAACAACATTATTTATCTCAAAGAGTATGGCATCAATATAGAAATGCTTTTTTTTTTGTAACCCGGCAACCACCATTGGTCTTATCCTGCAATAAAAAAAGACGCAATTCATGGGAACCGGGAATCTTGTATTTAAATAAAGAAATATTTATTTAATTGGCGGTACCTGCCATTTTCCACCCTGTTAACAACAGCCGTAAATTTCTAACTTTTTGGCAAAAATTCATGAACCGTTACAGTCTAAATACTTTACATTATTATTGACCTCACTTAATGCTTAAGAAATATTTTTAGTGATGGTTCCAGGTGAGTGAGCAGTTCGATATAAGCAATGAAAACTTAATTATTCCGATTACGATTAGCAATCCAGGCCTATGTGGTGTTGCAAACTTCTAATTTAAAATACTATTCATGTTATACAATTCTTATTATTCGTTACATAATTCACACAAGTAAAATCCATTGCATATGAGTCATTCCTCCAAGGACATTCAGTAAGGTATGTTCGTTTTATGAAAAACATGCTACTGTTAAAATCAATCTACAGGGCACTTATAAATATCTACCTGCTGCGCAGCATTTCACGCGGAATTTGTACACATGCAAATTTACGAGTTCCGGTAAAAAAAACTTTTAGCATTTCCTGCGTGGGTGAATCAATTGCATTAGCCCCTCCTGTTTTCTCTTCAATACAAATAAATAGCAAGCTGCCGTGGACTGCTGCTATTATCCGGGGATTTATTACTTCCCAAATGCATATACTACACCACTTTTTCCCATGCATATTTTAGTTTTCCGTCAATGTAGTTCCTCGGAAGTTTTCTCATAAATTTCAATAGCAGGATTCTTCTTTCTTATATCTTCCGGCAATAGGTTTAATATTTCATTTTTAGCCGGATAATGGTCCAATTCAATTTCCTTTTCACCTAAGACATTCCCGCTTTCGCCCTGGTAAGACCAGGTATAATAAAAATAACGCAAATTATATTTTATATCAGCCACACCATTTTCACTCACCGTTGCAAAAGTATGTGTCGGCGATAACAATTTTTCTGCCGATGTTCCCAGGTGGTAAATAAAAGCGGTATCACGGGTGTTATTAAATACAACCGAGTCATGCAGGGGATTAAACTTCATAGGATGCAACAGGCGCAACGTATAACCTTTATAGTAAAATGTATTTTGCGAAAAAACGGGCAGGCTTACAATTAGTAAAAATATGGGTAAGGCTAATGTTTTCATCCATCTAAGATAAATAAAAGTCACACGCTGACGAATTGTTGTCGACATTCTAACCGCCATACCAGCGAATTGTTGCTCGGGCTTTTGTAACATCATGTTATCGAAATCGTGGTATTAACTTCGATTCCAGGATCACCAATATAAAGGATTACCTGTTTCTATTATCAATAGTTTCTATATAAAATCGTTTTACCAATGAATATACATATTACAGAACCTATGACCATGAAAATATATAAAGATTGATAATTGTTGGGGGACTTCAGCATAAAAAAAAGGAGCAACATGGCCAGACCTATACATAACCCACACAAAAAAGGCCAACTAATTTTTTAAAACCCATCTATATGAGTTTTTAGCGTCGTACAATTGGAACAACAATGAATATTTATAAAGAAATTATTATATGAATATAATACGTTGGGTGCAATTAAAATTGTCGCAATATAAGGCTCAATAATAAGAAGAGTTGTTCCCCTTTAGGGGTTAGAGCGACAAATTGGAATGCACCCAATACGTTTTATTTATGAAGTAAAACTATATTATATGTATTTTTAGAGGGAGATGCCAGCAATGTCAGCCGCTTTTATTCCTGTATACCTGGTTCGGGATTGCATCGATATAGGGCTTATAATAATAAGATTGAAAGATTATTTTCCTTTAAGGTATATAAGATAAATTATATCTGAAGGCCGAAAAGTAATAATTGGTGACAAGAGACAAACCAATATTTGGCTTTTCTGGATACCTTTAGTATAATATCCCTGGAAAATTTCCCGCACTCGCCGTCACTCTTATTGAGAGTTTGTAATACAAAAATCATTTACTCCGTCCTCTTATTTACGGTTTCAAACGCGATCTGAAATGGCAAACACATTTCACACGGGTTGCTGTGATTTAGGCATATGACTCCATAGATGCTTAAAGCTGTAAATAGTCTAAAAATTAATTCTACCAATTTTCATAACATAAACCTTTTACCATGAAAAGAATACTAACGAATTGGCGGTTAATGGTGACTGTTAACTTACTGCTGGCTTCCCTCACAGGTAATGCACAATGGTTAAGAACAGCACCGAATGTTTACTTACAAACAGTGCAGATCGGGTTGGAATAGGTACAAACACCTGTTGACATTTCCATCAATAATGCATCAGAAGTACCGCTGCTTGGCCAGAACATCCCTAACCCTGCTTCAAATAATAGCATTATTCCATTTCGTATACCAAAGAATTGTAATTCCGCTTCAATAGTTATTTCACAGGCAGGCCCGGGTAAAAATTATTACCGCCATGCCTGTTAGTTGCAATGAAACTCATATTGCTATTAACGGAGGGATATTGGCTGCCGGAAGTTATACTTACTCTTTATATATAAATGGAAAACTGGTGGCTTCAAAGCAAATGATTTTAACAAACTAAAAGGCGCATACGTCGCCGCGATACGCCTGTTCTGATTTCCCTATGGAATGATTTGCTATGCGCATTTTTAAAAAAAATTGAAAATGCGGTGAAGTACGTACATACATGGAGCTTTTGTGATGGCTTTTGTGATAGCATGCCGGGCGGAAGTATCACTTCTTTGCAATTCGGTGGATTTTATTGCAAATGGTTAACGGTTTTGACCTTATATCTGAATCAGTTTAATTTTTCTTGTAAACGACTTTGCCTTTAAACATTGTCCACAAGACTTTTGTATTGTGCATTACTTCAGGAGAAACCAAAAGCACGTCGCGGTCAACAAGAATCATATCAGCAGATTTTCCCGGTGCAATGGAACCAATATATTTTTCCATTTGTAAGGATTTTGCTGCGTTGATCGTATAGGCGTAAAGCATATCAACACGTGGGACGCATTGCGTGGAATCAAGAACACCCAGTCGTCCCTTTCGTGTTTCTGCTTCGTAAATGGCTTCAAAAGGATTGCCGCTACTAACGGGCCAGTCACTTGCACCACACAATACAGCACCGGCATTCAATAAGGAGCGAGCCGGGTATTGCCATTTATAAATTTCGGGAGCTACATAGGGTTTCACAATATCGATGGTGGTAATATCGCCCAAAGCCCACATCAACTGAACAGATGCGAGCAAACCAAGCTTTTTGAACCTGGGAATATCTGAAGGCATTACAAATTGCAGGTGTGTGACGGTATGTGAGATACCACTGTTTCCGTTGGCATGACGCGCAATTTCAAAACCATTCAATGTTTCTGTTACTGCACGGTCGCCTATGGCATGCACATGCACAAGCAAGCCCGATTTATCAGCTGCAGTCACAAACTGCCCGAATTTTTTGGCATCAAACATCAAAGGGCCTTTATTGCCAGTATTACTGTAAGGTTGGGATAAGGCTGCTGTTTGCGTGGGAAATTCAACTACTCCATCTGCAAAAATCTTGAAGCCAATAATTTTAAAATCCTTGGTAGTATTATATTTCGCCTGGAGGCTTTTTAGTACGTTTATCTGCATTGCAGGATCAGCATCTGCATCTGCAACGACAACCGCCGCAATGTGAGCTGTAAGTTGATGATGCCTTACCAAATACAAGTATTCGTCAAGTAGATGGTTGACAGAATCTTTAATATCTCCCAAAGATGGATCGAGCCAGGCGGTAATACCATAACTATGGCTATATTCCAATGCTTTTTCCCCCGCCTTTTCCCAGTTCCAATGTTGCCCGGGGATTACAGTTTTGTAAGTTACAAATCCGCTGTCGGCAACAAAACCATTGGGCTCATCGCCATTATCGATTCCATAATATTTGCGGCGGTCTTCCGGTAATGCGTGAAGGAAATTCCTATCGAGCCCTGCCAGCTTCATAACTGCATTATTTCCCCAGTGCGTGTGCCCATCTGAACCGTTCAAGACAACAGGCAGACTTGCAAACTCACCACTATCAAAAGTTCCGGCAAGCTCTTTTATAAGCGACCATGTGCCGATATTAATCCCTTCGATCACCAGGAAATTTCCAACCATTCCTGTCTTGTCATCCCTCACTTTCCTGGCGTATTCCGCAATTTCATTGACCGACCGTACACTGTCATACAGGTTTGCATACATGAGTTCGAGCCCTCCCCATAAAGAATGTGTATGGCTGTCGATAAATCCCGGGAGAATTAACCGGCCATCCATGTCAACTAAGACAGCTTTTGGGCCAGCCGATTTTTTTACTTTTATTAAAGTTCCAACAGCAATTATCTTATCGCCAACAATAGCGACAGCTTCGGCGTAAGGTTGGGCTTTATTACCTGTGAAAATTTTTGCATTAAAAATTATTTTTGCATGGCTGTTTAGTAAATCCGGTTGCTGTGCATTAATCAATAAACTTTGAATACTAAATAAGATACTTAAGAAATATTTCATAGAAGAAAGTTTAGAATAAATTATTCTTTTTTTTCAATTTTATTTGAATATATATTCAATGAATATAACCGGATGCCCTGGATTACCTGAGGGGTCAACCTGGCTGGAACATTAAAAATCCCGATCCCACACCATTACAAAACCTTGATACTCCTAAAAACAAAGGTCCATTATAATTGATCCGCTTTAAATGCGCTGTAAAGTATTGGGTTTAAAGAGCATTTTTTTCATCTGAATATTATATACTTGTAAGATAATGCCGAATCGATTTCCTGACACTTATTTTTTGAAATGTTCCGCGCATTATCCCTGATAAAAATTCTCTTGTATAAACTTACATAAACATTATATTCATGAACACTCTAATAACCGATGACCAGGTAAAGTTTTATCAGCAACAGGGATACCTCTTAATAGACGGTTTTTTAAGTGATGAGGAATTATCCTTTTGGCGTTTGGCTGTAACAGAAGCAATCGCAGAAAGGGATGGCAGAAAAATGCCGAATAGTGATGCTAAAACCGGCGAAGATGATGGCATCAATAAGGAAAGTGATTACTATGTAAAAGTATTCGACCAGATGCTCAATCTCTGGCAAACAAATGATAAAGTGAAACAAATTATACTGGACAAAAAGATCGGTAAGATGGCTGCGACTCTTGCGGGATGGAATGGTACGCGCATCTGGCACGACCAGGCCTTGATAAAACGCCCATGGGCAAACCCAACTTCCTGGCATCTTGACACTCCATTCTGGTCGTTTAGCGACAGGCGCGCCTTGTCTATCTGGGTGGCGCTTGATGATGCAACGTATGAAAATGGATGCCTGTATTTTATCCCTGGTTCTTTTCAGCATACAACGTTTGAAAACCCCGGCATTGGAAAAAACATGGATGCTATTTTTGATTTTTACCCGCGTTTTATAAAGTGCGCATCGGCAGCCGCGCCAATGAAGGCAGGTAGTTGCTCTTTTCACAACGGGTTAACCATTCATGGTGCGGGCGCCAATATGACCAACGGTTTCAGAAGGGCAATGACTTGTGCTTACATGCCTGACGGAGCAATGTTCAATGGAATCAAAAACATATTAAGCGATGAGCAGGTAGCAAGGTTAAAGATTGGAGACCTGTTAAATGATGAGTTACAAAATCCACTGATCTATAGTGCTTAAATTGAAATATATATGAAAAAGGAATAAGTATTACTTTGATCATGTAAATTGATTCCCGGCTTTTAAGCCACTAATAGTAACACTCCAAATTGAATAGCCGGATGGTCAAATTTTTATTGACCAGGCACCAGCGTCTCCTGGAACAACTTCCTGCAGTTGTTGATGAACATTTCAAAATGGCAAAGGTAATCCGGACAGGATCTCATACTGCTCTTTTGAGATCTCCGCGATATTTTCGATAACTATAACTGCGGAAGGATCCAAAGAAAATAATTTTATTACCCGGCTTTTCATATCATCGGAATCATATTCCTCCGCTGAAGCCGAATAGAAAAAGCTATCACTTTTTAGTACTTTTTCACCCTCAACCTGCTTCCAGTCAAAACTGAAGAATTTCTGCTGCATAGAATAGAATTTTAAGAATAGAGTCAAAAAATATAAGTTAACAGCTAAAGGTATACCGTTTTATTTGACTCCTTCTTGCAAAAATCCCGGAAATAGTGGTTGCGTTTGTCACTACTTGCCATCCAGGCCACGCTGTAAAAGTTATTGTTCCCACAGTTAAGGCAAGGTGGTACAGCAAAAAATTATTTTTATGGGCTGGAAATCTGGCTGCAACACACTTGTGAGCTGATGGCGGCGCCACACCTTGCAATATATTATGGTCAACAATCAAAAGTCGATAAATTTCAAAATTGCTTTACATACCCCATCGTTATTGTTCGTATCGGTCACATAATCTGCTGCAGCTTTTACTGCGGCAGGTGCGTTACCCATAGCGATGCCAATGCCTGCAAATTCAATCATTTCTTTATCATTGAAGTTATCTCCGATGGCGATCGTTTCTTCCTGTTTAATGTTATAATGCCCAATTAATATTTTGAGTGCATTTAATTTAGAAGCCGTTATATGCATAACCTCCAGATAGGTGGACTTGGAAGTAGAGATGCTTAAATGACCGGCAAACTGCTGTTGCAAATGATCCTGTATCTCGTTTACCAGGGCTGCTTTTCCTATCACGTGAACTTTATTCGGTCCGGCATTTTTGTCTTGCCAGGTTTGCAATGTTTCAGCAAAAGGACGGATGGTTATCGGAATTTCTGTAATCTTTTGTTCATAATCCGTGTGATAATCTTTGCGTTCAGAAAACCATTGCGCCTGCTCATAGTAGATTATCGTTGCATCATATTTTTGTAACTGTTGATGAAG
Source organism: Ginsengibacter sp. (assembly GCA_039934515.1). Classification (GTDB taxonomy): domain Bacteria; phylum Bacteroidota; class Bacteroidia; order Chitinophagales; family Chitinophagaceae; genus Ginsengibacter. The sequence continues at coordinate 27,696 of JBDTLZ010000195.1, read as the reverse complement.
GGTTGCAACCGTAGTAACGTCTATTGTTGATTCAAACAATATCTTCCCTTCAATCACAATATAAGCACCGTTGAGGCTGGCTACAGGATAGTTGGTCAAACCGGTTTTATTAATAATTGGCAACACCGCCGGTAGAGGCCGGGCCGATACCAATATCACCAGGATGTTTTTTTGTTTTAATTTTTGGATGACGTCAAAAGTTGCTTCACTTATAGTATGATCGCTTTTGATCAAAGTTCCATCTATGTCTATAAATACAGCTTTGTACATGTATTTTTAAAAGTATGGTTAATTCTTTCAACAGCCTCCGCACGTGCCAATGAATTTACGGCCCTCGAAATGCGGACGTGTGAATTTGAAATGATGTGGGTTGCAATATAGGCAATCTCTCAAACCAGAACTCCAATCATGCGGGGTTGCACTTAAAATGCGTATGGTTACAAAGAAAAAAGGAGAGGGTTGAAACGCCGCCCGTAATAATCGTTAACGTTACCTGGATCAACAACTATTTGCCCGATTATGAGCACTAAGGTCCATTTGTTTTGTACTGCATTTATACGCAATAATTATAGATAATTAGGCTTTCCCTGTAAACCTGTTTTTGTAATTGTACCCCAACCTCTCATTCTATAAAGGCGAAAAATAAATAATGGCAGTGATTTAAGGCCAGGTGCTTTTTAGCTCATGATATTCCAATTTTTTAACCAGTAAGCCCGTATTTGAATCAATATAAAGCCGTGTATATGGTTTCGCAGGAAAAAATATTTCTGTCATCACTGTTAGTCCTCCATCGGCAAATAATTCCAGCGAGGTATTATCGATGATCAATGTAATATCCAGCCCGGGCTTGCCCGATAGGCGAGGCGCATAGTGAAAGCTGCCAAAATCTTTTTCAAACTCCACCCTACCCGACCCTGATCTGTCGGCATAGTAATAATCACCTGCTTTATCATATCCCACCACCATCTTTTCTCCCTGGTCGTTTGAAAGCGTAACTGAAAATGTCTCAATTTTATCTGCAGTAAAATTGATTTCTGCAAGACCCGCAAATTTGCCAATCTTGCTGGCAAGGTCATAATGTGTCACCGGGATATTTTCAATGATAGATTGACTATTATATATATTGTTTAATTCTTTAACCGGCAACGAGGTTACGAGGAATTTGTTTCCCATTTTTACGATCCCCAAATTCCGCGGTATTGTCATGGCGCTTCTCCATCCTTTTGTGGGCACCGCCTTGCCGTATTGCCAGTTACTCATCCATCCAATAAATGTTTTCTGAATGCCGGTGTTTGAAAAGGTTACACCCGCATAATTATCTGTTCCATAATCCAGCCACCTGGTATCTGTTTGGCTGGAAATGAAATTTTTACCATCAAAATCACCTGTAAAATATTGTGTTGCCGAACCGCCGTTTGGCCCGCCAGGATTAACACTCACCAGCAAGACCCATATCTTGTGTCCATCATATTCAAGTGGAAAAAGATCCGGGCATTCCCAGGCCCCGCCATGGGCGCCAATTCCCGCACCGAAATCACTTTCTTTGGTCCAGCTTTTTAAATCGGCTGACGAATAAAAAGTGACCCTGTCAAATGTAGCAAGGGCCATGATCCATTTTTTATCTGCTTCAAACCAGCCGACTTTTGGATCCCGAAAATCCCGGATGCCTGGATTTTTGAGAACCGGATTTTTGTCATATTTTATCCATGTAAAGCCTTCATCAAGACTGTAGGCGATACTTTGCGTTTGAAAATTTTTGTCACCCGCTTTTTCGGCAGCCATGTTGTGATGCGTAAATATTGCAATAAGTGGCACCGTACCGTTTTTCCCAAATCCTGAAGTATTATTTGCGTCTGCAATTATGCTACCTGAAAAAATATATCCCAGGCTATCCGGGTATAAGGCAATAGGTTGCTGTTGCCAATGGATAAGATCTTTGCTTGTGGTATGCCCCCAATGCATGGGTCCCCACACGTCGCTATTAGGATAGTACTGATAATACAAATGATACTGCTTGTTAAAATAAATCATACCATTAGGATCGTTCATCCATCCCGCCCTGGGTGAGAAATGAAATTGCGGACGGTATTCTTCATGATATATTTTCTGAGCATAAGAATGCATTGTAACTGCAGCCACCAGGTAAATTGTCAGTATAAAAAACTTTCGGCTTTTTTTCATGCCACCAGCGTATTTGACTATTGAAAAAATAATTCTTTTAATCTTGTTCAGCTATCGGGTGATAATGTAACCAACGTCCGGATCATCCTATTGATATTTTTTTATTAAATATTTTGGAAATCATCCAAAGAACTTTTAAAAAAAAGGTTTTTATTCTCATCACATCCGGCATTTTTTTCGTTTAGGATAATTTTTTCTCATTTATCTTAAAGCGTTTTAAAGCCAGGTGTCTTTAATTTTTTATAAGCTTTGCCTCTAACTCTTCAAGTGGTATACCTTTGGTTTCGGGCATTTTAAAAATCACCCACAACAATTGCAAGACCATCATGCATGCAAAAAACAGGAATATTGGAGCCGGACCAAATCTCGTCGCCATTATTGGGAACACGGTTGTGATAATAGCAGCCAAAATCCAATGCGTTGAACAGCCCAGTGATTGTCCATAAGCACGAACGCTATTTGGAAATATCTCAGAAATAAACACCCATATTACCGCGCCTTGCCCGATAGCGTGTGAGGCGATAAATACAAAAAGAAGTAAGGGCACTACCATTCCTCCGACATAGTTAAAATAAAATGCTGCTGCTACCGCCGTTAAAGAAAGAATATATCCGACAGAGCCAATGAGCATCAACTTTTTTCTGCCCAATCTATCAATAAGGTATAAACCAAGCATGGTAAAAATCAGGTTTACTAAACCGATACCCGCACTTTGCAGAAAAGCAGCCTGTTTGCCAATTCCCGCGAGTTCAAAAACACGCGGGGCAAAATAAATAATGGCATTGATACCCGATAACTGGTTAAAGAAGGCAATAAGAATCGCAAGGAAAATAGGTACACTAAATCTTTTGGATAAAAATGCAGAAAGGCTTTCCTGCTGGTGCTCCTCTTCAATTGATTTATGCAGTGCCAATATAGCTTCATCCACGCCTTCAGGATCACTGACCTCGAGGGTTTTCCGGGCTGTATCATAATCGCCCCTATGAACAATCAGCCATCTCGGGCTTTCGGGAACAAACAATACCAGTATACAATAAATAATTGCCGGAATCGCGACAACGCCTAACATCAGCCGCCAGCTATCTTCTCCACCAACTCCCTGTAAAAGATAATTAGAAAAATAGGCTATTAAAATTCCAAAAACAATATTAAACTGGAAAGTAGCCACAAGTTTTCCACGATTTTTAGCCGGGGCGATTTCAGTAATATACATAGGCGCTACAACAGATGAGGCGCCAATAGCCAGGCCGCCTAGTACCCTGAAGCACATAAATGAATACACTCCAGGGGCGACTGCAGATCCGATGGATGAAATAAGATAAAAAATTCCAATCCAAAGCAGCGTCTTTTTTCTACCATATTTTGTCGCTGGAATTCCTCCGGTGAGTGCACCGATCACAGTACCGTACAAAGCGATGGCTATTGCAATACCGTGGAGCACATCATTTAGATGCCAGATCCGTTTTATATCCTGCTCAGCCCCCGAAATGACGGCTGTGTCAAAACCGAAAAGGAATCCCCCCAGTGCAACCACAATACTCCATAGGAGCAATTTTTTATTCATATCAGCAATTTTGAAATCTAATTTAAATCAAAACAATTGCATTATTGCTTAAATTCAAAACTAAAGTCTTATTCAATTATGACAAGAGGGGGTGCATTTTAAATTGTCGCAACACTCAATAATAAGAACAGTTGTTCCCCTTTAGGGGTTAGGGGCAAGAACGACATTTTGGAATGCACCCACAAGAGGAACGCCCGGTACGAACCGGTTAAGATATTCTCAAATCGATTTTCTATACAGTAATTTTGAGAAATGGCTTCTAATATGCAAATTTATTTTCACCTTAATAATCACTTACAATGAAACAAGGTTTATTGATCGACATGGATGGTGTTATATATGGCGGTGACGAATTGATACAGGGAGCAGCCGAATTCATTGCCCACTTATTGAAAAATAACATTCCATTTTTATTTATGACCAACAACAGCCAGCGAACCAGACTGGAGGTCGTGCGTAAATTGAAAAAACTTGGAATTGAAGTAACAGAGAAACATGTATATACAAGTGCCATGGCAACGGGCCAGTTTCTTGCAGACCAGGCGCCGAATAAAACAGCGTACGTTTTAGGTGAAGGCGGCTTGCTAACCAGCCTGCATGAAAATGGCTTAACACTTGTTGACACAGAACCAGACTTTGTTGTGCTGGGCGAGGGAAGAAATTTTACATTGGAAATGGTACAAAAGGCAGTTGACATGATACTTGGAGGAGCTAAATTCATTACCACCAACAGGGATCCATCTCCGAGAAAACCGGGTTGGAATAATCTCGGCATTGCGGCAACAACAGCTATGATGGAAGAGGCAACCGGTATAAAGGCATTTACTATTGGAAAGCCCAGCCCTGTTATGATGCGTTCAGCCCGTAAAGCCTTGAATTTGGAAACTGCCGACACTACCGTCATTGGCGATACAATGGATACAGATATACAGGGAGGTGTGCAAATGGGTTACAAAACGATATTGGTTTTATCAGGGATCACAAAAAAAGAGGAATTAAACCACTATGCTTTTAAACCAGATATAGTTGTAGGGTCAGTAAGGGATATCGTGTTCCCGTTAAAATGGTGGAAGAGCTAATAACTTTATCAATAATCCCCCGGGCGGTAACATTTTTCAAATTCAGCAGACCGTTAAGGATTAGAAATTATTCAATTAATTTCCGGGCTTCTTTGCGGGTGACGGGATCAGCATTTCTAATAAGTTTTTTTCTAAACTGCCTGTTTTTACTGGCACCGACACTGGTAGAAAGACCACTGAAGATAATTTTATTCATATAATTAAAAAAGGAACGATCCTTTAGCCTTTCAAAATATATGAGCCCGGTCCTGCTGTTATTATTCGTCCGCAAAACAAAAGCATTTACAAAAACGCTGGCAACACTGGTCATCAATGTAGATTTTGACATCCCGCCATTCTTCAATAAATGTAAACGAAGGCCATGATAATAAAATTTCATCCTGCCATATGCAATATTGTTATTCCCGATCGCACGCATATCAAATGTATCGAGTATTCCTGATGTAAATTTAATATTGGAAAGAGGTGCCAGCAATGGATTCAAAAAAATAAGAGAACCGGGTTCTACAGTAAGGTTCATCGTAAATCCATACAGCGGATCAACATATGATTCTTTCACACCCAGTCTAAATAAAGCCGTATCCAGTAAGCGGCCGGTAAAATCCAGTGATAAAGAGTCTGTTGGCCGGAAATCATAATTCTTTATATTTCGAAGATTCCCGTTTATATGGGTCAGGAGCAAATTGCCTTCCAGTCGTGACTTACCATTCATTTCAGTATAACTAACATTTGCATCGTCAATTTCAACCTGGTTGATGGAGAGGGGAACCCGAATGTCTTTAAGCTCTTCAACAAAAAGCTTCCTGGTAACACCCGACTGGTACGGTGGAAATTTATCCCTGTACGCACTTATGGAAGGTCTGTTAAAACTCGCTTTTTGAATGGCAATTTTTTTTTCATCTATGTAACTGCTAATATCAAATCCATAAAGCTTTGCGTTACCACAGGTAAAATTGATATAGTCAGTTTGATAACGGTTGCCGGCGATCACCGAATCACGTGACAGGTAAGGGTGATAATTAAGAGAATCCAGGAACATTAGATGCTCAGCACCATTATAATTCAGATTGAAACATTGCCATAATGAATTATTTGTATAATATTTTATTCCCGAAGTATGGATCTTTGCATCATGATTTGCACCGATCAATTTATACATGTCACTAAGTGAAGAAGATGAAAGCTGGCAATTTCCAATAGAAAAATCTTTCAATGTTACTGTGTCATCATTTATTTTAAAGACAAAATCGCTGGAATTTTTGATAGCTAAGCTATTGACCATTGCTTCCCATTGTGGCTTGTCACCCGTCAATGATATATTTATTTTTGAAAGATTTACATCAACACCATCATCAATTTTTAAAACTTTGGCGCCATTTGTGATCTCAGCTTTTTTAGCTAAAACACCCAAAATACCAATTTTAACTTCATCGGCAGCGATCAAAACAGTATCCCCCTTTATAAGATTTCCTTTTGCATAGGGTAATCTAAAATCTTTGGCGGAGGAATTTTGATCAATATGAACCCGGATGTCAGGTTCGTAAATTTGAATGTGGTCAATTTTTACCTGGTTGGCTTGTGGGATTTTAACTGTGGCTGCCGCCGAAGTGCTTTGCTTTTTAAAATTAATTACCGGAGACTGTAAAAAAACATTTGTAAAGTGAAAATCTTTGTCGGGGAAAGAATTAATATTATCACTTAGCTGCACTAAAGGTGCGGTAATCAACAGTGTGCCTGATTGCTTAGCTTGTTCAATCTTTATCCCTGAAAATTCCTGTGTATTATCTGATAACGAAAAACGGGAGGCGTTGATCTGAAGAGACTGGTTTAAGAAATCCATATCCCGCCCTTTTAATTTAAATTCATTTAATTTCAAAAGTGTGTTACTTTTTTTTGACAAGGATAATACCTGGATTTCTTCAATAAATGCCCTTGTTTCCAGCCCATTGGCCGAATATTTAAATTGCGTTTCTTTTCCTGAAATATTTTTTATCAGTATAGGCGGATTGCGGCCCCCAATTTTTGAATTTGCCACTGAGTTTATCGTGATATTGCCCTGCTTCCATTCAAGGCCATCTACAACAAAATCTTTATTGGTTTCGTCGGTGTAAATATTTTTAATTGATACATCATTTAGTCTCGAATCATTACCTCTTTGATGGTTATTCAATAATAATTGTTCGACGTGAATCTCATCATTCGTTCTAAACGTTACATTTTTTAATTGGGCCATAATATTTCCGACCTTCAGATAGCCTCCCGAAAAAAACAAAGCTTCTATATCTTTTCGAAGTTTGACATGCCTGTAATTCATAAGGTTATCTCCCAGCACCCTGAGATTAAGTCCATCTAACTGCAAATAATTAAGTTCACCCCACTTTATATTTATTTTACCGTTGATAATTTTCAATCTTTCGATATCCATAAAATCATCCAGGGACTGCCGGGAGTTAAAAATTATTGATTTTTTCCCGGTATCAACTTTATTAAGTCTTTTTAAATTTATTGTCGGATAATGCAATACAGCTTCCGTAGCTTTTAAGTTCTGCTTAAAAATCAATTCGGTCCAATCAACGCCTAACAACTCAAAATAAGGCATACTATAGTCGCGATAATTCCTTATTTTATTATTAATTCCGGGTGCAGTATGCACTGAAAAATTATTCAGTAACAATTTGTTGTTGGCAAAACGTACACTGTCAAATGAGTAAATACAGGAACTATCGGCATTATAGAGGAGGTATCCCTTGATCAGCATATCAAAGCTTTTGATTGAAACCAGTTCCGAAGAATCGGGGTTAATGCGGAGATTTTTAACCTGGAAATTACCTTTCCCGGAGTTGATGTTCGAACGGCCATTTTTTCCAATTATGGTTACATGAATATCTGCATTCCTTACGCCAACAAAGCCCAGGTTAAGATTTCCGGAAAATTCTTTTATCACTTTTTCAACATCCGGAATTCCTTTCGCAGCGGTCTTTTTAGCGGATGATGCGGCATTAAGGTTAAAGTTAGCCAGGGGATACTCGCAATAAACAGAATCCGCTTTGATAAGATTGGTTTTGTATAAGGTGTCAAAATCCACTCCTATGAGAGCCAGTCTTTTAAAAAGGATCGTGTAGCCATTATTAAAGTTTTGAGTCGGCGACGCTACAATGGTACAACTGTCCAGTATGATACTGTTTCTCGACTGTTCAATCATAAGCCGTTTAAAGGATAGCCTGTGTATGCCGTCTGTGAAAGAAATATCCTGGTTGGACGAACTGAAGATGATATTCTTATGATCCAGTGGCCTTTCCCCCAAACTTCCATGCTTATTAATGTGTTTAAGTGTAAAAAAAATATTGGAGAAAACAAGCGGCTTTTTGGTGTCATCCGTTTTATTCACGAGGACCAGCTTCGCATTAAGAATAGAAATCGAGTGGGTGTTTAACGCAGAAATCCCGTCCTGGATAGAATTGTACAATTTGCCTAATTCCTTTCCTAATGACAAATTATTATTTGAGATGGTGCTGGTATCTTTTTGCCAGTTGAAGACTTCTATTACCGGGTCAAAAAGTTTTATCTTATTGATCTCTACAGTTCTTGTCGTGGCTAAGGACCACAAAGAATTTGTATGGATTGTTACCTTCCGGAAGCTTATTTGATAGGTGATTGCCGTCTTTATTTTATTAGTACTGCCCAGCGAAGCCTCATGAATTTTCACTTCACTGGAAAAAATGTCAAAACTCACCTGAGAAAGTTCCAGTTTAAATTTACCGTCCGATTTCCGGGCAACCAATTCAATTAAAAGCCTTTTGGCATTACTCACCAGCCAGATGTGTAAAACTGCCGCACTGAGTAAAAAAATTGTAATAATGAGTAAAGTCACCTTTGCAAAACCTCTTCCAAAAGATCCTTTTCTTTTTAATGCCATGAGAAACAGCGAATTAATAATCTACAGAAGGTTTCTTGTTTAAAGTTATTATTTTAAATAGTGAGAGGCAACGGTAAAGTGAAATCTTGCCCCTGCACGAAAATTAACTTAATAACAAGCAGGATAAAAGTATTGATAAAAATAAATGAAAACTTTTATTCATTTGCTAAATTTTAGCAAGCGGTAATCACAAATTTTATCCCATTTTTGAGATTTTTCAGGCCTGTGCAAATGATAATAATTAATTTTATCAGGAACACACAGTAAATCATCAACAAATGGCCATTTGAAAAACAATACTAAAAAGGTAATGATCTTGCTGGTAAGTGTCTTTTTTGTAAGTTGCCAGTCAAATAAAAAGATGCTCAATACAGGAACAATTGCCGAAAATACTACGATGAAAAGTGAATTTATTTCAGGCTCGGTCAACGAAATCCAAAAGGGCAAGGATGGATATACTGCAAAGATAACTTCAGCAGAAGGGCAGTTGTATTATGCTACGATCAGCCACTCAAATTTGAAAAATCCGGCACAATATAAAACCTTGCAAATAGGAGATACGATCAAGGTTAAAGGAGATGCCTGGAAAATGGAAAATGAAAATCATATAACTGTCCGGGAGTTGCAATAACACACAAACCAGCCCTGTTGCATAGCCATTATAATTGTTTAGGAAAAATTAAAACCTTAAAAAAAATATAGGCGTATCTCACTATGGATAAGGCACGACGGCACGAGTTAAAAATGTTGAAATATAAAAGACGGTTAAAGGATTTAAGGTTGCTTAATAATGAAACGGCCTTAAATCCTAAAGGCGCACACTTTAACTTCACCGGCTATAGAAATCATGGCAAGCCTTGTAGCTGTATGCTTTGCGCTAACTCAAAATATGTACGGGCAAAAAATAGAAATAAGTATCGATAAAATATTCAGGAATTCAAGATCAGGATACTTTTTCAATAACCTGGTCCGTATCTCCAATCTCTCCAATTGTGGGGAAAATATATTTCAGGCTGTTTTCATGTGCATCGGCAAACATATCGGTCATAGCATCTTTTGCAAAAGTAACAGTATAACCTCTTTCGTTTGCGGCTCTTGCCGTTCTTTCTATTCCAATACTCGTTGAAACGCCGGCAAGAACAATACCAGTCACCGTCATTTTTTGTAATTCTTCATGAAGTGATGCTTCATAAAAAGCGTTCCTGGTGTGCCTGGTTATAAAATATCACCGGAAGTTGCTTTGATTTCAGGAGTAATGTCAGCCCATCTTCCTTTGGTATGACATGCTGCATTGGCTTAAACTCTTTGCGGGCTTTGGTTCATACGGCTCCTGCAGGATACATTTTCCAAAATCACATCTACGGGGTGTGCCAGCGGAAACTGCACGATACTTTTTTGTAAATCAATTAAAATAAGTGCTGTATTCATATCAAGAGCGGTTATTATTGTAGGCGTTTAAAATGTGAAATATTTTATACCTGCAGGGCAATTTCTATAGGCTGATTAACAACGATTGCTGGTGTTTTAATTATTTTGATTTTATTCCTTCTGAGGAAACGGATGTGTAGGAGGCCAATCAGCAATGCAATAATACCTTCCGCCAGAACGGTATTTTGTACACCAATATGCTGTGACAACCAGCCGATAACCAGCCCACCCAATGGCTGCATTCCAAAAAATGCCATTGCGTAAAAACTGATCACCCTCCCACGCATAGATGGATTCACCGTAGTTTGTATTAACGTGTTGCTAATGGTAATTTGTGACATCATGCCAAAAGCGCCGATCGTGGCAAAGGCCAGTGCAAGCGGATAATAGGTTGTATGTGAAAACAATACAAGGCCCGCTCCAAAAACAAAGGTGTTAATGGCCAGTAACTTTCTAAGATTTCTGCCAGGTTTCAGGGATGCCAGGAAAATTGCACCGGCAAATGCGCCAAGCCCGATAGCGCTGTCAATCACCCCAAATGTGGATGCACTTCCATGGAATATATCCTTTGCATACGCCGGTATCAGGGTACTGAATGGTAAAACAAAAAAACTGATAAGCGCCAGCATTCCTATGACAAATGCGATAGATGGGTTTTTTTTAATGTATACAAATCCTTCCCGAAGTTCTCCCAAAATGTTTTTGATATGTGGCTTTGAAACATATTTGGGAAGCTTCATCAACAGTAATGAAATGATAACCGCGACAAAGCTTATGGCATTTAATCCAAAACACACATCATCGCCCAATGTTTCAATGGCGAGACCGGCAATCCCCGGCCCGATCAACCTTGACAAGTTAACCATCGATGAATTTAATGCAAGTGCGTTAGGAAGGTCTTTTTTATCGGCCACCATTTCATAAACGAGCGATTGGCGTGCCGGCACATCAAACGCATTAATGATACCAAGCAACACACTTAAAGCAATAATCTCCCACACAGAATAGTGTTTAAAAAATATTAAAACAGTTAGGAGAATAGCTTGTATCATTGAAACAACCTGGGTAAGCAGCAATACCTTATACCGATCGTAACGATCGGACACCACCCCCCCGATAAATGAAAACAAAAAAGAAGGAAACATGGTTGCAAACAAGGTAACACCCAACATAAATTTAGAGTGTGTGAGCGAATATACTACCCAGCTTACCGCGGTTTTTTGCATCCAGGTACCTACCAAAGAAATGGATTGCCCGATAAAATACAGCCGGTAGTTCCGGTTTTTAAAAGCGCTGAAAGTAGTAATCTTCATAACTGGTCTCCTGTTTTGCAATACCTGCTATAGCGACATCTCAATCAAAATCAACCAACCTGGATAACGGCTCAATTGCACGGCGCAATAAATCATGTTCTCTTAACGAGCACGTTTCCTGTAACGCCTTATTCAGCCATTCATCGCGTTCATTTCTCACTTTGTACAATAAATGCTCACCGGTCTTTGACAAAGAAACGATTACTTTCCGCTTGTCTGTTTCAGATACCCTCCTGGCAATATATTTAAGCTCAAAAAGGTGGTTTAGGATTTGCGACATGGATTGGGTAGTAATCTTTTCCATCGCCGCAAGTTCGCTTGGCAGGAGTTCATGATGCTGGTCCAATAAGGCAAGCGTTGAGCGTTCTGTCAGCGATAGTTTTCCCGCAGTTGTTGATTTAATACGCAGCTTTTTGATCAAACGCGTTACAACCATCCTGAGGTCGGTAGCCAATTGCCTGTTTTGATCGTTCATAATTGTAAGGTAAACTTATAAGTTTACCTTACAAAATTACGGTAAATCCATAATTTAGCCATATATTAATTGTAATCTTTCTTTTTAAAATATGCAGCATCGGAAATCGCCGCGGGAAAAAGAATATAGGCAATGTGGCTTCGTACCCGGAGCGGAAAATATTAAAATAATACAGCCGCGTGGTTGTAAATAAACGGATTATTCGGGACTTTTTTAATATGGAGACGGGCTTATGCAAGTCCAGCCACCATCGACTACCAGGCTTTGCCCCGTTATATGTTTTGCTTTATCACTCACAAGGAAGAGGGCAGTACTGGCAATATCAGAAACTGTTGCAGGACGGCCCATCGGGGTGATCTTTGACCATGTTTTAACATATTCCGGATCATCGGTTGTTCGTTCTGTTACCGTGGCGCCAGGGGCAATTGTATTTACATTGATATTGTATTGTGAGAGTTCGATCACTAAATTTTTAGCCAGCATCTCCAGGGCAGCTTTGCTCATCCCATACGCCGCCAGGTCCTTGTGGGCCTGGTGTCCTGTTACCGAAGAAGTAAATAAAAGCGAGCCGCCGGAAAGCTGTTTTTTCATTTGATTAGAAGCCGCCTGTGCTAAGAAAAAAGTGCCGCCAAGGTTCACCTGCATAACCCTGAAAAAAGATTCGGGCGGATACGTAAAAAAATCTCCGAACAAAGTAATACCGGCATTCGCAATCACGATATCTACTTTCCCGAATTTGGTTACCGCGAGATCTATCATTTTTTGAATAAAAGTTAAATCGCTGGAGTCCCCGGGTAAGGCTATGCAGTTCCCCGTGGTTGAAGCAATAATATTCTTTACAGCTTTCTCTGCCAGCAATGGGTCTATATCATTCAGGATCACGTGTGATCCTTCCAATGCCAGGACACTGCATATTTCAAAACCAATTCCCTGCCCTGCACCCGTCACTATGGCTACTTTGTCTTTGAAAATCATATATTAGCGTGTAAGTGTAAATTATATCTCATTATTAAACCACAATTCTCTTTCACAGGTACGTCTTGTTATTAATCTATGGGCGGGGATTTTTAAGAACCTGCCAACCACTAATGCGAATCGCGGGTAACTGCACTCCCGGAGCCTCCTTTTAAAAAGTCCATATCAGCACCCAGGTGGGCCTGCTCTACATGCACCTGGTATAAGTGTACATATCCACGTGGATGAAGTTTTTCAGTATATTTCCAAACTGACCTGCGCAACAGGAGCTCTTCATCTGAAACTTCCAGTTGTAATTTCCTATTTTGTGTATCCAGGCTAATGATATCACCATTTTGAACCAGTGCCAGCGGTCCACCGACTGCAGCCTCGGGAGATACGTGCAACACCACCGTTCCAAAACCAGTGCCACTCATTCTGCCGTCGGAAATACGCACCATGTCGGTCACACCCTGTTCTAATAATTTTTTTGGCAGCGTCATGTTTCCAACTTCGGCCATACCGGGGTATCCTTTGGGGCCAACATTTTTTAAAACCATTATACAGCTTGCATCGATTTCCAGCGCAGGATCGTCTATGCGTGCGTGATAGTCTTCTATATTTTCAAAAACCACTGCCTTCCCTGAATGGTTCAAAAGAGCCTGGCTGGCAGCAGAGGGCTTGATTACCGCGCCATCTGGCGCAAGGTTTCCTTTTACAACCAAAATACCGGATTCGGGTTTAAACGGCTCCGTCATTGTACTTATTATATTGCGGTCATATACTTCTGCATCAAAGCAGTTTTCACCAAGCGTTTTTCCATTAACTGTAATAACATCATTGTGAATAATGGAAGACATCTCTTTTATTAAGGCCGGCAAACCGCCCGAGTAATAAAGGTCTTCCATATAATTTTCTCCAGACGGCTGAATGTTGGCGAGGAGAGGAATGCCCTGCGAATACCTGTCAAAATCTTCTATGTTTAATTCAACGCCGATCCTGCCCGCGATAGCTAACAAATGGATAACAAAATTAGTGGAGCCTCCGATAGCGGCATTGATCATAATGGCATTTTCAAAAGCCGGCCGTGTAAGCACTTTAGATAATGTAAGGCCTTCCTTTACCATTTCTACAATGCGCCTGCCTGATAAACGGGATAGCACTTTACGACGTGCATCAGCAGCTGGTATGGAGGAATTATTGGGTAGTGAAAGCCCGAGCGCCTCCACCATAGCTGCCATGGTTGAAGCAGTCCCCATTACCGCGCAATGCCCTGGCGTGCGGGCCATGCATGCTTCGGCTTCAATAAATTCTTCTGATGTTATCTGTCCCAGTTTGCGGGCTGCATCAAAACGCCATACATCAGAAGTGCCAATATTTTTTCCTTTCCAATGGCCCTTCAACATGGGCCCTCCAGAAATAACCAATGTGGGAATATTTACACTGCAGGCTCCCATCACCAGGGATGGGGTTGTTTTATCACAACCACACATTAACACAACTCCATCGATGGGGTTACAACGAATCGATTCTTCGACATCCATACTCACGAGGTTGCGGTACAGCATTGCCGTAGGTTTAATCAGCGTTTCACCCAATGACATCACGGGGAATTCAACCGGAAAACCGCCTGCTTCTAGTACCCCTTTTTTTACCGCTTCTGCAAGGTCCCTGAAATGTGCATTGCAGGGAGTTAGCTCGCTCCAGGTATTGCAGATTCCAATAACAGGTTTCCCTTCAAACATATCTGCAGGAATACCCTGGTTTTTCATCCATGCGCGGTAGATAAAACCATCCTTGCCCTGGCGTCCGAACCATTTGCTGCTTCTTAACTGGTAGTCTTCCATGATTGACATTTTCTTATTTAACTAACGATCTATTTTACAGCAAACTTAACACGAGTAATTCAGTTCTTTCCTGAAAAAGTTTTTGCGTTTTTGAAATCACCAAAGGATACGACTGTATCATTTTCTAAGTTTACAACTTAACGCAAAGAAAGACCTATACAAAATATTGTAAAAAGACTGCGATTTAACAGCATGGCACATACATTGCTACGCCTTTGCCTGTCAGTTTTTTTTGAGCTTTTATAGTTTGAAGCAATCATATTCTGTCAACAACACCCCGAGATCCTCCAGAGCGTTTTATGAAGTTGTAATAACTTTTTGTGGAAAGAAAAGTAACTTCAGATCAATAATTATAAAGCCCCTTTTAATATCAATTGACATGACAAATGCTAAAACAATACTTGCTCTTACAAAAAATAGCATCAAGACAGGGGGTTATTATTCCTATTCAAAAATAACATACGCCCAAAGCATGCTTTACGTGATAAGTCTTATTACTGCCTGCAGTACGGGTTGAACGATGGCACCAGCGGGCAATCATGATGAAGCCGTTTATCTACCGGGACTCTATAAGCCCTATTTCCAATGTTAACTTTCTTCTTTCGCAAGCATCAGCTATTACTTTAAAAAGCAGGGTATCGCTACGTCTTATAAAAATGTACATCCCGGTATCAGCATAGTTACACAATTGCCTTGGCTCCTCAAGCTTATCTAATATTGTTATCGTATCACTGTTGATGGCGTAGATACCGGAAATGAGCTGCGGTTGGGTTTGGCCCACTCCAAATGCCGTTACATAAAATGTGTGGTTGCTTTCAAAGCTGATACTAAAATCAATACTTTTATGTCCACTTCCGTTCCAGGTTGAATTCCATTTTCCAAATACCGGGTTGTTGGGACGGTTTCCATTACTACAAGCACCTATAATAACAATCAAAGAACCAACTACAAGCCTGGATAAAAATTCTTTCATCCTGTTTGGTATATTTAGTATATTTCTGTATGTTAAAATATGGAACTTTTATAACTCTTTTTTTATTATTTTTCATTGGCGCGCAGGGCCAGGAATCCCCACCAGTTTTGACAACATATACCAGTGCGGATGGACTGTCCCTGAGCAGTGTGAACAATGTGCAATCTGATCCCCACGGATTTTTATGGATAGCGACCAACTATGGACTTAATAAATTCGATGGAAGTCATTTTTCCAGGTTCTATGCGTCCCCCTTTAGAAAAGCAAATGGACTGAGTGGCAATGTGATAAAACAGGTATTGTGCGACAGCCTTCTTACCTGGACGGCAATCGGAAATGGTGGTATAAATTGTTATTTTAATGAAATCGATTATTTTGTATGTTATGTTCATGATCCAGGCAACCCGGGCAGCCTGGTTAGCAATGCCGTTAACTGTATGCTTCTGTCGGAAGATAAAAAAGTATATATAGGCACTGAAGAAGGCCTGAGCATATTCACACGCGACAATAGCTACTTT
Source organism: Ginsengibacter sp. (assembly GCA_039934515.1). GTDB lineage: Bacteria > Bacteroidota > Bacteroidia > Chitinophagales > Chitinophagaceae > Ginsengibacter. Next base: position 11,448 of record JBDTLZ010000195.1, on the reverse strand, counting down.
ACTAATATTGCAGAACACCCGGTACTAAAGACAAAATTGCATATTACTTCGTTTGCCCAATCGGGCACTGCTTATACCTGGATAGGAACGAGGCGGCAGGGCCTGCTTCTTTACGATGAGAAAAAAGGAATTCGCGCTGTTTCAAATCTTCCTTCGCAAATACAAACTGCCATCATTAATGATTTGATGTATGACGAAGAAAAAAATGAATTATGGCTTGCTACCACTAATGGGTTGTGGTGTTCGAAGAAATCTGATCGTGATGATCTTAACGAATGGCGGCAACCCTTTTCCGGGCTCAATATATCCGACTTTACATGTGTAAAAAAAGATACTGAAGGAAACCTTTGGGCAGGTACATCATCCGGTGGTGTCTATTGGCGTGATACAAAACAAATTATTCATCATTTTACAGCCAGTAAAATGAATGCGGGGGCTCTTGTAAGCAATAGTATTAACGATATCTATTGTAAGGCAGACGGAACTGTGTGGCTATCGACTCCCAGCGGCCTGCAGGTATATTATAATAAATTACAGCGGTTTCCTATTGTTAAAACCGATAGCCGTTATAACAATGAAAGTATACGAGCCATACCATTTGGATTAGCCTTATGGAAGAACTACCTCGTCGCTGCAACTGATAAAGGTGTGTGGTTAAGCGATACAAACTTTATAAAGTCATATTGCCTTGTTGTTCCGGATAGCATCGCGCAACCGGTACATTTTACAAATGTTTTTATAATTGATAGCACGGTTTTTATTACAGGCTCAAACGGTGTATATCAACTTATATTGAAAAAAGAAAAATTCAGCCTTGAGCGCCCAAAACGATGGCAGCAATTGGCAGGTTTTGTGAAAAAACCCTGTGGTGACCTGGTAAAGGTTAATGATTCGATTATTTGGCTGGCCGCTTCTAATAATTATGTATATATAATGAATGTTATAACAGGCCGGACTGATTCAATATTTCCAATTAAACCAGGCCACCAGGAAACGCATCCAGGGAATATTATTACCAGGCTATACAAAGATAAAGAGTGGAGAATGCTGGTTGGCACTAATGATGGCATAACTGCCTATAACGCCCGGGGGTTACTTCTCCATTCTTTTGAAATTGACAGCCGGGATGCCGGCGGGAAAACACACTTTGTGTATGATTTTTACGACGACGGTAAATTTATTTGGGTTGGCACATATGGGAAAGGACTATTGCGATGCAACAGAAACCTGGTTCCATTAAAATACTACACGATGGAAGATGGCCTTTGCGATAATACAGTATATTGTATACAGCCGGGCGAAAAAAACACCTTATGGCTGACAACAAACCGGGGCCTTTCGATTTTTGATACAGCCTCAAAAAAGTTTACGAATTATTACTGTCAAAATGGGTTGCCCTCGCAGGAGTTTACCCTTTTTGGTAAGACATCTTATGAACGCCAAACCTTATACTTTTCTACAGTTGAAGGTGTAGTGAAAGTGAGCCCTTACAAGTGGGCGGCTCAGAATTCCGCGCCGTTGTATACAATGATTACTAAAATGATGATCGGCAACGAAATTATTGGCCGGAGCGAACTAGCACTCATAAATGAAAGGCTTGCGGTTTCGACTGACTACGGAAAGAACATTGACCTTTCATTTGCCGTTATTGACTTTTTAAATTCATACGATTACACGCTCCAATATAAACTTAGCGGCAATGACTCATGGCTTGACATGCTTTCGGGCACAGAAATCATACTCAGTAATTTGTCGCCCGGTACGCATAAGCTGTATGTGAGGGGGATTATAAAAGCTGAAAACAGGACCGGGGAACCACTTACATTGATACTGTATATAAAACCTGCTTACTATCAACAATGGTGGTTTATCGCGCTGGTAAGTGCAATTTTAATATTAGTTATTTATGGCATCTACAGGTACCGTATTTATCAAATGAAGAAAATTTTCAGCCTTCGCACAAACATCTCACAAGACCTGCATGATAATGTGGGGGCAGCTCTTAGCAGCATTTCTATTTTTAGCCAGGCTGCTATACAGAAAAACGAAAAAGGAAATTTGGTTGATTCCAGGAACATTTTGGAAAGAATTGGCGAAACCAGCCGCGAAGTGATGAGTGAGCTCAACGATACTGTTTGGCTGATAAACCCCCGTAATGATAACCTTCAAAAAATAATACAACGGATTAACAATTATGCTTTGCCCCTGTGCAGGAGCAATGATATCCACTTCGAAATAAAATCCGGGGCCTCAGTTGAAAATCTTGATCTTACTGTCGAAAAAAGAAAAGCTATTTATTTAATAATTAAAGAAGCAGTAAATAATAGTTTGAAGTATGCAGTAGCGAAGAATTTAATTATACAGCTTAATAAAAATCGCAAAGGATTGTTTGTTTCCATAAAGGACGACGGATGTGGCTTTGCAGAAAACAGCCTGTTCGGGGGAAACGGATTAAATAATATGAGACAACGGGCAAAAACGGCACATGGAAAAATTGAATTTCTTTCTAAAAAGGGAATAGGAACAGAAATAAACTTGCAGGTGCCTCTAACCAATATTGGCGATTAAATAAAATGCCCATTAAAAATAACTTGCATAAGAATACAATATATAGCTGACACAATTGATATCCCTACGGTATGCCTATAAAAGTCTGCATATTTGATGACAATAATAACATCCGGAATTCATTGCAGCTTTTGCTCGATGGAAATGATGGGATAGAAGTAACCGGCGTTTACGAAAATGCGAATAACCTGGAAGAGGCGCTCATAGCAGGTGAACCCGATGTAGTACTGATGGATATTGAAATGCCCGGCGTAAACGGTATCGAGGGCGTCAGGGAGATAAAAAAATTCAATCCTAAAATTACTGTCCTCATGCAGACTGTTTTTGAGGATGAAGAACGCGTGTTCAGTTCCATTCTTGCAGGCGCCAGTGGTTACCTTACAAAAGATTACCCTCCCCTTGCCATCATCGAAGCAATAAAAGATGCCTATAAAGGTGGCAGCCCCATGACACCATCCATTGCTAACAAAATAGTTCAGCAATTTCAATTACAAAACAAAATCGTTTCAGCAGAAGAATATAAGCTTACTGCCAAAGAAACGGAGGTACTCCGCTCATTGGCTGATGGGCTCAGTTACAAAATGATCGCAGACAAATTAAACATGAGTTATGATACGGTTCACACCCATATGAAATCTATCTATCGTAAACTGCATGTAGCCAGCATGGGAGAAGCGATCAGCAAGGCGATACGGGGTAAAATAATTTAATTTTTCTTGGGCCCCCGGTATTTGCAGTACCCACCTTATTAGTTGAATCTTCTTATAACATGATAAATCTATTTCATAATAATAAATACCACCGGCATTTTGCCTGAATTATTGCTCAATGCATTCTACGGCAAGCATACATAAATTCTTAACGCAGATAAGATCGCAGCAGGCCTTGTTTATAAAGTTAGCCGAATACATCATTTGAAACGATTGCAATTTATCTAACCATAATTGGCGATTGACTGGCCTTTTTCCCCGGCATATTTTTATGACCGAAAAATCTCAATCCCGGAAAATAGCATATGGCCAGTCCGGTTTCTAAATTGCATCCCTAAGAATACTCAAACTCTTTAATCACTATTTCAGAAAAATAGTTGAAACAAACCAGTTAATCATAAACAAGTGAAAAATGAAAGCAATTGAAAAAATCAACAGGATGACTATTCTTGTGACGCTTGCTACAACCTTGATATTCTCTCCTTCCTGCAAAAAAGAAGAAAAGACTAAGGAGCCAACCCCTTCAGGTGAATTAGCCGGTTTATCTGATGCCAACAGGAAAATATTTACCCAATTTGTATTTTCTCCATGGCATACAAGATCAAGCGGCGTATCTATTACCCAGCGCGGTATCATTGAAATGTCCGAGCCAGATCAATTCACTTGTTATGGCCTTCTCTTTGATGGTGATTACAACCCTGGCCATGACATAACCGTTACACATGACGGAGGTGCAACGTGGCATGAGCAAAGCATTGCGGGCCTGGAAAATAAGTATCTTTTTGGTGTTGCGGCTACGACCCCCAGGATAGCACATTTGATCGGATATGATCCGAATGGTGGGGGTATTGTTTCCCGTACTACCGACGGGGGCATGCACTGGGACCCCGAAGCAGTTAATGCATATACTGATCCCGTAAGTTTTCCGGATGATATACAATTTTTTAATCCCGCGAATGGCGTGATCTTTGGTGATTCCCGGGATGGCTACTATGAAATCTACACTACTCATAATGGCGGTAACACCTGGAACCGTGTGCCTTCAGATCGAATTCCTGCACCGCTGCCACATGAAGCCGGCATCCCTTATCTGTCGGATACCTATCTTAACACAATCTGGGTATTGGTAACGGTTTTTGATGATAACTTTTTCCCAATTAGTGCACGGATACTGGAATCTGATGACAGAGGGGAAAGCTGGTATGTCAAAGGCTCTTTCCCAAAATTTACCGGCGATGGCTCTCTTAAATTCCGCAATCATTCTGTAGGATTATTCAAAAATAACGGCATATTATACCGCACTACAGACGGAGGTGCCAACTGGAAAGTAGTCAACTATTCCGGTACATGGTTCAGCTTTGATCTTGATAATATACCCGGTCTTCCTGGCTGGTGGATAAGTACCGGTGGTGGGGCCGGCAATACTTCAAACTCTTTATTTGGACGGGGCTCATCCATATCGTACGACGACGGTAACCATTGGATTAAGCTCGATACTTTGAACCACACTTGCGTGGACATGACCAGTCCCGTTCACGGTTATTCCGGAGGCATTAGTACTGAAAGCGGAAGTGACGGTGTATTTGTTTATTCCTTTCGCCGTCAAAACTGATTAAATACGCAACAGGAGGCCTCATGACTGGTACCAAAACCTGGAAAATTATACATACGAACCAGGCCAGGTATTGCACCAAAATCATAAATAACCTTTTACCTATCATAAGACAATCAAAACAAAATCAATTAACCATACAACAAAGCGAAATGAAAACAATTAAAAAAAATAGCCATCTAGCCAGGCTTGTTATTACAGTGGCAATAGTGATGTTTCTTATTTCCTGCCAAAAAGAAAATTTAAAGGAAGGTAATTCAAATGAAGCAGGTACCATAGCAGCTGATTTTAATAAGAATATTTTCAATCATTTCGGATTTTCTCCCTGGCATCTTCGCTCAAGTGGAGAACCTGTGTCGCGGATCATCGGTGAAATGGCTGAACCCGATCAATTCACCTGCTATGGCCTTGTGTATGACAATATAGGAGGCCATTTTACCAACATAACCATTACCCATAACGGTGGCTTGACATGGCTTGCTAAGTCTATTCCCGGTTTCGAAGATAATGACGCAATTGGTGTTGCGGCTACCAAATCAAGGAGTGTGCATGTGCTTGGAGTTAACTATGTGAAAGGCGGTGGCAATTTTTTTCGCAGTAATAACGGTGGTGCTACCTGGAACCGGGAGGCGGCCAATGCCTATGCCAGTCCGGCAAGTTTTCCGGACGTTATAGAATTTTTTGATCCACAACATGGGGTAATATTTGGCGATCCTGAAAATGGCTATTATGAAATTTATACTACCAGCAATGGTGGCAATTCATGGAGCCGGGTGCCATCGGGTAAAATTCCCGCTCCGCTAGCAAACGAGTTTGGGGTGCCTTTCCATGCCGATGCTTACGGCAACACCATGTGGATGATAGTTTCAAGTGTAGATGAGAATTTTAATATCATTAGCTCACGGTTGCTGCAATCCGATGATAAAGGCACAAACTGGTATGTAAGAAACCCCCTGTTAGCTTTCAGTGGATATGATGCCTCTATCAAATTCCGTAACCGCTCTGTTGGATTATATAAAAATAATGGAATATTATACCGTACTACTGATGGCGGCACAACGTGGAATGTGGTGAGCTATTCGGGCAACTGGTTCAGCTATGACCTGGATAATATACCCGGCCTGCCCGGATGGTGGATAAGCACAGGGGGCGGAGACCCCGGTAATGTACTCTCTCTTTACGGTTTTGGATCTTCAATATCGTATGATGACGGCAACCATTGGGTTACTCTCGACACGTTAAATCACACCTGCATTGACATGACCGGCCCTTTCCATGGTTATTCCGGTGGCATTACCACCAATAGCGGAAATGATGGTGTGTTTGTATATTCACTTCTACCCTCGAGGCTGTCCTCTCTAAAAGAGGAAGGTAATACGCTAACTAACAATGCAGCGCAACTAAGGAATTTAACAAGATCTTCAGGCAATGTATTTATACCTGGAGATAAATCTAAGTTCCTCCGAAATCTTAAGCACCCGTAACAGCATTTATCCGTTACCGTTATTGATTTATCTTTTGTAATTAAATTCTGATTTGATTTGCACTATTATAATGAAGTAAATAAAAATTATTAATTAATTAAAAATTAACGCAAATGAGGCGCATTAAAAAAGCCAGCTACGCTTTTGTTATTGTAATGATGGCAGCCACGCTACCGTTTATTGTTTCCTGCAAAAAAGAAACATTCAAGGAGCCAAATACTTCAGTTGAAGCAATCGGTTTATCAGACAATAAGAGTATATTCAATCCATTTGGATTTTCTCCCTGGCATAAAAGATCAAGTGGAGTTTCTGTTCCACACCGGGGCATTATTGAAATGTCTACATTTGGACAGGCTACCAGCTACGGCCTGATGTATGACGAATCAGGTGAGCCTCCTTACCAGGATGTATCTATCACCCACAACGGAGGTATCACCTGGCAGGTTCACTCCATTACCGAGCTTGAAAACAATTATCTCTATGGCGTAGCAGCGACCAGTCCAGGCATTGCTCATGTGATTGGATATAACTACGTGAATGGCGGAGGCAATATTGTTCGCACCAGCGATGGCGGAGCTTCGTGGAAACGTGAAGGGGCTAATGCCTATAGCGATCCTGCAAGTTTTCCCGATGCCATCGAATTTTTTAATCCCCGGGATGGCGTTATTTTTGGCGATGTGCTTAACGGCTATTTTGAAATCTATACCACGAACAATGGCGGAAATAGCTGGAAACGTGTACCTTCAAAAAGCATTCCTGCTCCGCTAAATAGTGAATATGGTTCCGCCTATCTTACCGATACTTACAACAACACCATTTGGGCAGTGACCATACAGTCGGACGCAGATTATAATATCCTGAATGCCCGGTTGTTTCAATCAGATGATAAAGGCGAACACTGGTACGTCAAAAATTCTTCCCTGCCTCTCAATAATTATGATGGAACTATGAAATTCCGGAATCATTCCGTAGGACTATTCAAAAACAACGGGGTACTATACCGCACTCGTGATGGCGGTACTACCTGGAACGAGGTAAACTATTCGGGTACATGGTTCGCCTTTGATTTTGACAATATACCAGGCTTACCAGGCTGGTGGATAAGCACTGGCGGCGGTTACCCCTCAGATGATCCCCGTTCTTCTTTTGGATTTGGCTCTTCCATTTCGTATGACGAAGGTAACCATTGGATTACTCTTGATACTGCGGTCAATCATACCAATGTCGATATGACCGGCCCCTTACATGGTTATACAGGAAGCATCACAACCGGCAGTGGAGATGATGGGGTGTTTGTATATTCATTTCTGCAGTCGAGGATGTCTTCAATAGTATCATCAGTTAATTCGCTTACCCCACATATGAAAGTGAATGTTCCAAAGGCTTCAAAAAATATATTCCTGCCAGGAAATAAATTTGCCTTCTTACAACATCGTATACGGTAGCATCCTATTAGAGCACATTTTTGTAAAGGCTGAAAAAGTGCGACCGGGCAATATTTAATAACCACAAAATTTGCCCGGTTGTTTTTACCTTTTCGATTGTCCATTGCAGATTATTTCACTGGACGTTTACTTTACCAGTTATTCCCTTCCGTCCAATAAATTACCAAGGCTGCCCAATATGCTCCCTTCTTCTTTGCGGCTAACGGTTGCATATTGCATTAACCTGCCGGCCAGTCTGCTTATAGGTAATGATTGAATCCATACTTTACCCGGGCCGGTAAGCACCGCAAAGAATAAACCTTCACCGCCAAACATAAAGTTTTTTATACCGCTGATAAATTCGATATCGAAATCAATTCCTCCGGTGTAAGCGACAATACAACCTGTGTCAATTTTCAAAATCTCCCCCGCACGTAGTTCTTTTTCCACAACATACCCGCCCGCATGAACAAAGCACATACCATCTCCTTCAAGCTTTTCCATAATAAACCCTTCTCCACCAAAGATACCGGTGCCCAGTCTACGTTGAAATTCAATTCCAATACTTACACCTTTGGCCGCGCATAAGAATGCATCCTTTTGTGCGATTATTCTCCCATTTAGCTGTTGAAGATCTAACGGGATAATTTTACCTGTATAAGGCGCCGCGAAGCTGACTTTCTTTTTTCCGTTGCCGATGTTGGTAAAAGCGGTCATAAAGAGGCTTTCACCCGTCAACAATCTTTTACCGGCACTTAATAATTTTCCAAAAAGGCCTGTGCCCTGCTGTTGCACGCTCCCGTCACCAAAAATTGTTTGCATTTGAATATCGCTATCCATCATCAGGAAGCTACCACTCTCGGCAATGGCTGTTTCATTGGGGTCGAGCTCAATTTCTACAAACTGTAATTCTTCACCATAAATTTTATAGTCTATTTCATGATTTGTTCTCATATACTTTTATTGTTTAATGATAGCAAATTTAGAATTTTGAAAAATACTCATCTCTCATGATTCCATGAGTGGCTTGTTAAATCCGGGTTTTGCGCCGGGCGCGCGAAAATTTAAGGTAGCATTTCACGTATCTTGAGGGATCCTTGATTTTTTATAAAGGCCAGGAGCTTATAAAGAGGATCATTTCAAATGTCAACTCATATTCACTTCGCCCTTGGATGCGTTGTATAATTCATACCAATCTTGGTTATCCAGGTTAATATCAAAAGCTGCTGCAATATTTTTTATTCTTTGTTCATTTGTTGTGCCAATTAGCGGTAATGCGCCCAGTTTTATCAACCACGCAACAGCAATTGACTCAATATCTGCCTGGTACTTTGACCTTAGCTCTTCCAGCTTTTTTCTAACCCTCACAGCCTGGTCATCTTTTCCTATTGCAATGCGGCCTGCCGCTAATGGTGCCGAGGCAAGTGGCCTCATATATTTTTGCTTAATATAATCGATCTGGCCGTTTTCAATAGCGGAAGTATTTAATAAATTGAGCTCGATATGATTGGTGACAATAGGCATGTTTAAGTAGGCCGCTAATAACTGATGCTGAAAAACCGAGAAGTTGGCAACACCAATATTTTTAATCTTGCCGGACTCTTTTAATTCCCGCAGGGTATACGCCGTTTCTTCAAGATTTGAAATATGATCAAGATGATCCAGTAAAAAAATATCGATATAATCGGTCTTAAGTTTCAACAATGAATTGTCAACACTTTTTAAAATATGGTCCCTTGAAGTATCATAATAATTTGAACGAACGCCAGGCCGGCTTACATCCGGGATCCTCAAACCACATTTTGTAAATAATACAATATCCTGCCTCTTAAACGATTTACGGTCCATTGCCTTTCCAAACAATTCTTCGCAATGATAGGAACCATATACATCGGCATGGTCAAAAGTATTTATGCCCAATTCAAGACATAGGTTTATTATTTTTTCCATTGCTTCCGCCGTATTATTTATTTCAAAGTTCCAGCGGTAAAAGCCATAAATAGCAGGTGAAACTTTTGGGCCTGAATCACCTAAATAAATTTTTTCCATTGCGTTGTTATTTTCTTAAACCAAATCATTTCAATTAAACCAATAATAGGCTGTCTTATTATTTAAAAATAAGATTATTAAATTAAAAAGCCATCCGGGCCAATTAAATTATATTGAAAAAAGTAAGAGGGCAATTTACGTGGCTCCGCTGTTGTCGAAAAAAACGGAATGAATCTATTACGAATAATAAAAGCTTCAGTCAAAGTACTGCCAAAATAGACGAGTATATTAAATAAACGGTACACCTGAAGCTTCCCAACAAGATTTGGAGTTACATAAAAGCAGTGCCAAATCCCAGTTAATTACATCTACATAAGTATGGCTTGCACTCATGAAATATTTAGCCTCTTCCACGCTAAGTCCTTTATCCATAGCTGTCATAATTCCTGCAGACCCCGGCTTTATATTCCTTCCAGGTATTTGAGTAAGGTTAAAATTCATTTTATTTTTAGATTGACTATGTACAGACGGATAGTTTTATATTATTATTTTGACAGAAAGTTTTCTTTTTATTTCATTGCAGGATCACTTAATGTGGGGCCTGGAAAATAATATCCCGCCTAATAATAAGTAAGACCACAACAACGTCCACGCGGTATTAAAAAGTTGCGCAGCACCAAAGCTCAGGGCAGGGCGTCCACCGTACATTTTGACCAGGTTTGAAAATCCTGCTTCTAAGCCAATTGCCACAAAAGCAAAGGCAAACCACACCCTGCGTAAACTCTTTAATATGCCTGCATCCTGCTTTGTAGTCCCTGGAGGAACAACAAAAGAAAACAATAAGGAAGCCGCAAGAAAACCAAGTACAAACTTTGAAAACCATTCCCATAACTGGACAGTCCTTTACTTTCTGTTGCAACCGACGCCAATGGGTCTTTTTTTAAAGTCCACCAGGCTGCAATGAAATCGCTACAACCCCAATTATTACACTTTAATAAAACTTTACGATCACGCCCGCATTGATCGCCAATGGCCGACAAGTTCCGTGGCATCCGTCACAGATGCCGTTGTATCTAAAATTCCCTCCAGCCTGAGCGTGCTGCCGCTTTCAACCATAGCGGAAGTTTTGTAAGGATGCCGATCAATAAACCTGCAAACAAGCCGAATACAACCTACCCGATACCGATACCGTGGCAGTATCCGCATCTTGCCCGGTATACCGGAATCATCATTTATTATTGTAACACCGTTGTTTGGTTTAGAAATGACATTTTATAGTATTTAATGGCTACAAGTCTTTTGATATTGATGAATTTTAAATATTCCATTATCCGCGAAATAAACCTATTTCTTCTTTGAAGTTAAATACATCTTTTAAGGCTCTTTTTGCGGCGTGGTATCCGCACATGCCATGTACGCCTCCTCCAGGTGGCGTAGAAGATGAACAGATATAAATTCCTTTTGCAGATGTTCTGTAAGGGGAATAACGCATTGCCGGCCTGGTAAACAACTGGCTGACATCAATTACGCCGCCGTTAATATCACCTCCCACATAATTTGAGTTGTACATTTCCAGTTGTGATGTATTTATCGTATGCTTTGCAAGTATCCTTTCACGAAAGCCAGGTGCAAAACGTTCCACCTGTTTTTCGATAGCTGCG